>JBEVJD010000019.1:0-23807 GCA_040510435.1 Pyrinomonadaceae bacterium
TCTTCAAAACCTCTGCGTCACGCCTCTGATGAGTCGCACGGTGTCGCGGGCGATGAGCAGTTCTTCGTCGGTCGGGATGACGTAGACGGCGAGGCGCGAGCCTTCGCGGCTGATGAGACCTTCGCGGCGCGCGGTCGTCGCCTCGTTCAACGCCGGGTCGAGTTCGACGCCCATCCATTCCAGCCCCGCGCAGACGCGCGCGCGCACCTCCGCCGAGTTCTCGCCGATGCCGCCCGTGAAGACCAGCGCGTCCGCGCCGCCGAGCGCGGCCAAGTACGCGCCGACGTACTTGCGCACGCGGTAGCAGAAAATCTCGACGGCCAGCCCCGCGCGGCGGTCGCCCGACTCGTGCGACTCGTCGAGCAGTTCGCGCATGTCGTTCGTCAGCCCCGAAATCCCCAACAGCCCCGACTGCTTGTTCAAGACCGACTCCAACTCCTGCGACGACAGCCCCTCCTTGGCCCCGATGAAGTCGATGATAGCCGGGTCTATGTCGCCCGAGCGCGTCCCCATCACCAAGCCTTCGAGCGGCGTCATGCCCATCGAAGTGTCCACCGAGTCGCCGCCGCGGATGGCCGCCGCCGAGCAGCCGTTGCCGAGGTGGAGCGTGATGATGTTCGTCTGCCCGCGCTCCAACCCGCGCAGGCGCCGGTAGCGGTAGGCGACGTAGCGGTGCGAGGTGCCGTGGAAGCCATAGCGGCGCACGCGGTGGCGGCGGTACCACTGGTAGGGGAGCGCGTAGAGGTACGCGTGCGCCGGGAGCGTCTGGTGGAAGGCCGTGTCGAAGACCGCGACCTGCGGCAGCCCCGGCCCGAAGACCTCGCGCGCGGCCTGTATACCGCGGATGTTGCCCGGGTTGTGCAGCGGCGCGAGGTCGATGCAGTCCTCGATGCCGCGCAGCACCTCCTCGTCGATGAGGACGGAGTGCGTGAAGCGCTCGCCGCCGTGGACGACGCGGTGGCCGACGGCGTGCACGTCGCCGACGCTCTTGACCTCTTCGATGCCGGAGTCGGCCGAGGTCACCCAGCGGATGATGGTCTCGACGGCCGCGCGCGTGTCGCGCACCGGAGCCGTCGAGCGCCGCGCCTCCCCGCCCCGCGCCCGGAATGTGATGATGGCCTCGCCCCCGATGCGCTCCACCTGCCCGCCCGCCAGGTGCTCGTCCGCGTCCCGCGCGATGTGGTCGAGGTCGGTCGCAATCAACTGAAACTTCGCCGTCGAACTCCCGCAGTTGAGTACAAGTACGTTCATGTCTGAATCGTAAACCGTGAACCGTGAACCGTAAACCGTGAACCGTGAACCGTGACAAGAGAAAGACAGCTCTTTCTTGTCACGGTTTACGGTTCACGGTTCACGGCCTTTCACGGTTCACGGCCTTTACAGGTGGCGGAGGAAGGCTTCGGGGTTGTTGAGGAAGTCGCGTGTGAGAGTGACGTGCTCGACCTCTTCGTAGCGGACGCGGCGGACGGGGGCGTGGTCGAAGCTGAGGATGTCGGCGCCGGGGAGCGCCATCAGTATCGGCGAGTGCGTGGCGACGACGAACTGCGAGTCCTGCTCGGCCATCCCTTTGAGCATCGCGAGGAGCGCGAGCTGGCGCTGCGGCGAGAGCGGCGCCTCGGGCTCGTCGAGCAGGTAGAGTCCGCCGGGCACGAAGCGCGACTGGAAGAGGCTCAAAAAACTCTCGCCGTGCGAGCGCGCGTCGGCGTCTTCGCCGTAGCGACTCGTGAGCGCGCGCCGCTGCCCGCGCACCACGCCCTGCGCCAGACGCAGCCCGTAGCCCTTGAGCCCTTCGCGCTCGAACTCGCCGGCCATCTCCTCCAGCTCGGCGCTCGTCTGGTTGACGCGTTTGGTGAAGTTGAAGAAGTCCTCGGCGCGCAGGAAGAAGCCGCGGTGAGTGCGCTTCGACCACGTCAGCTTCAACTGCGCCGCCAGCGCGCGCGCGTGCCCCAGCGTCTTGTCCGCGCGCACGTCCTCGCCGCCCACCACGACCGAGCCCACGCCCGCCGCCAACGCTTCGAGCACCGTAGACTTCCCCGACCCGTTCTCGCCGACGAGGAACGTGACGGGGCTGCGGAACTTTATCTCCCTAAACTTCCGGACGACCGGCAGGGCGAACGGGAACCCTTCCAGTTCCCTCGCCGCCGGTTTGATGTTGATGGAGCGTAGGTGAATCATCGCGTGCGGCTCTTCGGCGCGTCCACGGTCAGAGGCGCGCGAGCCAGCCCTCGTAGCGTGCCTGCCGCTCCTTAGAGTCGGAGGAAGTCGGCGGGGGGTTGTACAGGGCGTTTCTATGCCACGCGGGGGATAAAGTCAACGCGTATCTTTCACACGCGGCGCGTTCGTGTTCGTTTCAGAAGCTCAGGCCGTCGCGGCGAGCCTGCGCGCCGCGTCGAGCAGTCGCGCGCGGAGGTCTGCCTCGTCGAGCGTCGTCACGCGGCCGTCGCGGAAGACCTCGCGTCCGGCGACGACCGTCAGCAACACGTCGCGCCCCGAAGAGGAGAAGACGAGCGCGGCGCCCGGCTCGTAAGCAGGCGTCTGGTGCACCGCGTCGAGCCGCACCGCGACGAGGTCTGCTTCGAGCCCCTCTTCGAGCGAGCCCGTCACGCCCTGCATGTTTAGCGCCGCTGCGCCGCCGTGTGTCAGCAGACGTAGAGCGTCGTTCGCATCCAAGGCCCGCCCGCCCTCGATGGTCTCGCCCGCGGCGCGCGACGCGAGCAGCGCGAAGCGCGACTCCTCTAACAAGTCGCACACGTTGTTGCTGGCGACCGAATCGCTCCCGAGTCCGACCGAGACGCCTTCATTCAACATCGCCGCCAACGGCGCGCGCCCGTGCCCGAGCTTCGCGTTCGACTTCGGGCAGTGCGCGACGCCCGCGCCGTGTCGCTTCAAGAGTTCGATGTCGCCCTCGTCAACGCGTATGCAGTGCGCGAGGAGCGGGCGCACGTCGAGGACACCCGTGTTCGCGAGGTGGCGGACGGTCGTCGTGCGGGGCGCGTCGAACGTGAAGCCGCGGAAGGCGTAGGCCGCCGCGAAGATGCCGCCGCCTTCGAGCATCAACGCCTGCTCGGCCTCCGACTCGGCCGCGTGCATCATCAGCGGCAGCCGCTCGTCTATCGCGTACCGCGCCAGCATCTCAAGGAGCGCCGGCGCGACCGTGTAGGGCGAGTGCGGCGAGAGCCCGAGGGTGACGAGCGCCGTCTCGCCCGCGCGCAGGCGTTCGACTTTCCCGCGCGCCTTGTCGAACTGCGCGCCGGCCTCGCGCGCGTCCGGGCCGAAAGCCTCCTGGTAGACGACGCCGCGCAGCCCCGAGTCGCGCAGCGCCCTCATCGTGGTCGCGCCCGAGTCGCTCGCGTCGCCGACGCACGTCACGCCCGCGCGCGCCGCCTCGACCGCGCCCCACGCCGCCGAGACGTAGAGGTCGTCCGCGCTCATCCGCTCGTTGCGCGCGATGGTCAGCTTACGCAGCCACGCGAAGAAGTCGCCCTCCTCGGGTTCGAGGAAGCCGCGCATCGCCGTCAGCTCAAGGTGCGTGTGACAGTTGACGAAGCCCGGTAGTATGACCGCCTCGCCCAGGTCTTCAACCGCCGCCGACGGGAATCTCTCCGCGACCTCCGCGCGCGGCCCGACGCCCGCGACCTGCGTCCCTTCGACGGCGACCGCGCCGTCGCGAATCGGCTCGGAAGTAATCGGCAACACCCAACGCGCGCGGTAAATTTTCGTCATCCCGTCTCCCTGTCGTGTCGCCGCAGGGCGAACCATAACAGTCCCGACATCATGATCACGGCGCCGCCGCCGGCCGCGACGGCGCGCATACCCAGGCGGTCGGCCGCCGCACCGGAGACGAGCATCGAGCCGACCATCATCAACGTCGTCAACGTCTCGTAAGAGGCGAAGACGCGGCCGGCGAAGGCGTCCTCCGTGCGGCGCATCAGAAGCGTCTGCTGCGCCGTCCACCAGATGGCGAAGTTCATCTCGCGCGCGACGAGCAGCGCCCCCGCGCCGAAGAGGTTCGGCGTCAGGCTGAAGAGCAGAAGCCCGCAGCCGTCGAGCACGAGCGAACGCCCCATGCGCGCGCCGAGGCCCTCGACCGCACCGCTGTTGAAGCGCCGCGCGAGCGGCGCGCCGAGCACGCCGCCGAGCCCCATCGCCACGAACAACACCGAGATGCCGAAGTCGGTCGGCCGCTCGGCCAACGCGCTGACGGACGCGCCCCAACGCTCCACGGCCTGCTCGCCCAAACTCGCCCCGAACAGGCTGTAGAGCGCACGCGCCGCGCCGTTCCCCAGCCCCCACCCGGCGGCCACCACGAAGACCGCCGCCAACACGCGGTCGCGCCTCACGTAGCGCAGACCCTCTCTGAAGTCGGCAGCCACATGCCGCAGCGAGGACACGAAGACGGGGTGACTCGGAGACGGGGTGACTTGGGGACTCGGAGACGGGGTGACGGGGGGAGTGGGAGACGGGGTGACTCGGAGTCGTGACCATTCTTCTTTCTCCCCGTCCCCCTGTCTCCAAGTCTCCCCGTCTCGGATTCTCCCCATCTCCCCGTCTCGGACTCTCCCCATCTCCCCGCCTCCCCGCCCTCCCGTCGCGACGCTTATGCGCCTGATCATCTCGGCCGAGGCGAGGAAGGTCAGGGCGTTGAGGACGAAGACCGTGTCGCGGCCGAGCGCGGTGGCGATCACGCCGCCGAGCGCGGAGCCGACGGCGATGGTCGCCGCGGTGGTCGAGGCCGAGAGCGAGTTGGCGGCCAGCAACTCCTCCGTCCCGCCGACGAGGTTCGGGATGGAGGCGCGCTTCGCCGCGTTGAAGAAGGCCGAGACCGAGAAGAGCGACGCGCCGACGACGTAGATGAGCGCGAGCGACCCCGCGCCGTTCGCCAGCAGGAACCCGAGCGCGAGGAGTGCGCGAGCCACGTCGGCCGCGATCATCACGCGGCGGCGGCTCACGCGGTCAACGACGACGCCCGCGACCGGGCCGAAGATGAAGAGCGGGAGGTGACGCGCGAGGGCGTAGGTCGCGACCGCCAAACCGACGCTCGCGGCGCCCGCCAACTGGATGACGAGCGCTAGCACCGCGATGTTGTTCAGCCAGTCGCCGACCTCCGAGACGACCTGCCCCGCCCACAGCCTTCGGAAGTCCGCGTTGCCGGAAAGCAGCTCACGGTAGGTCATAAGGCAGTTTTCAGTTTTGAGTTTTCAGTTTTCAGTAAGCAGCTCATGGGTGGCGACCGCGGCCTGAAGGTTAAAGGCTGAAAACTGAAAACTCAAAACTGAAAACTACCTCCTGCCCGCCTTCAGCTTGCGATAGCGTTCGAGGATGTTGGTGACGTAGGCGCGGGTCGTGGGGAAGTCGATGCGCGCGACGAACTCTTCGGCGGTGAGCGGGCGCCGGCCGGCGGGGACGCGGTTCCACTCGGCGGCGCGCGAGGGACCGGCGTTGTAGGCGGCGACGATGCGCGGCTCGGCGCCCGGCGTGTCGCGGTAGTCCTTGCCGATCTTCTCCAGGTACCAGCAGCCGATCTGTATGTTGCGCTCGGGGTCGCCCAGGGCGGCCTCCGGGTCGCGCCGCATCTGCTCGGCCAGCTCACGCATGCCGGTCTCGGCCGCCCACTCGCGCCCGACCGTCGGCGTCACCTGCATCAACCCGACCTCGCCCGCGTCGCCCTTCATCCACGGGCGGAAGTATGTCTCCTCGTAGATGACGCTCCACACCAGATCGGGGTCGAGCCGGTAGACGGCGGCCTGCCGCGCGATGAGCGCGTCGAAGCGATGAACCCAATACTGGTTGAAGAGGTAAGCGGCGGCGGCGCAGACAACGAAGAGGATGAGCGCGGCGAGGGCTAAGCGTCTGAGGGCGGGCATCAAGATGGAAGCGTTCAGCGTTCAGCGTTCAGCCGAGCAAAGACATAAAAACCCGGGCGGTCAGTTCCTTCTCCGCAGGTGCGACCAGAGCGAGGCGCGGGTGGCGGAGGCGTCGCGGCCTTCGTAGCGGGAGAGCAGCGCGCGGCGGTCAAGGACGTGCCCCTGGAGCCAGACCTCGGCGGAGAAGCCCGCGCCGACGGCGAGCGCGTCGCCGCGCAGCGCCTTCGTGTTGACGAGCACTTCGAGCCTGAGGCGGCCGAGGTCGAGGTAGACCCAATAGAGGTCTGTGCCCGAGACGGGGTTGCGCAGCGGCTTGAACGAGATGACGCGCCCCGACAGAGACCAGTCGTTCTCGTGCGCGGCGCGCGAGGGTGCGGCGTCTTCGAGCGGCTGCCAGCGCATCTCGGTGGGCGCGGCCGTGACGCGCGCGCGGTAGGCGAGGCCGCACAGGCCGACGTGCAACTCCTGCGCGCGAAAGCCCTCGGGCCCGACCTCCGTCAGATTCTGCAACTCGAAGAGGACTTCGGTCTCGTGGCCGTCGCAGTAGCCGTGGACGATGGCCTCGCCGTCCTCGTCGTACTCGGTGAGCGCCCAGGGGCTGACGCGCTGCGTGTAGCGCGCGCGAAAACCGGGGCGGCAGTCGGCGTAGAAGATTTCGCCCGTGCCCGACTCGTAGAGCACCGTCCAGACTTCGAGCCCCTCGCCCAGTTTCCAGCAGCGGCCGTGGAGCACGGCGCCGCGGCGGCTGAGTTGCGTCGGCTCGCCCTGGTCGCCCGCGCGCTCCGCGAGGTGGTTGAAGTCCTTCTCGCTCGGCACGTCGATCCCGATGGCTTCGAAAGTCTCTTCCATAATTCTCTGGAGGTCTGAAGTCCGGAGCACTGAGGCCGGACTTACCTCGACGCCCTCTTACCTCGATGCCCTCTTCTTCGGAGACGGCTTAACGTTCTTCTCCGAGCCGGCGCGCGGGGCGCGGCTGCGGAAGCCGCGGATGTTGCGGACGGGACCGTGGTGCGGCGCGGCGCCCGAGCGCACCATCTCGGCGAACAGCTCCACGTCGTAGTCCGCCTCGCGCGACATCTCTTCGCGTATCGCGTGCAGTTCTTCGAGGAATCTCGGCTTGCGGTACATCGTAGGTGAATCGTAAATCGTAAACCGTCAACTGTAAACCTTGAAGAGCCGCGAACCGTCAACCGTCAACCGTGACAAGGTAAATCCAATTCTTACTGGTCACGGTTGACGGCTCGCGGCTCACGGTTTTTCCGTCATTTCCGAAACCAGGAACTCGGGCGTCACGATCTGCGGGACGAAGAAGCCGGCGGCGGTGTTGAAGAGGCGGATGCGCGCCTGCCGCCGCACGTTCGCAAGGTGGCCGAAGTTCCAGGTCACTAGATAGTCTATTTTGTGGAACGAGGCAAGCGCGACGTGGACGGCGTCGCCGATGTACTTGCGGTGGAAGATGCCGCGCGAGATGTAGCCTTCGGCGAGGATGGCGACCTCGTCCCTCAAATCCACCTGTTCGAGCGGCGCGACCAACTTCAGGTAGCCCGTGCGGTGCGGCTCCGGCACGCGCTCCAATTCGCGGACGACGAGCGGCGAGACGACGGGTCGGTACTCCGACATCTCGTGCTCCCACCACCGGATGGTCAGGTCGCGCCGGAACGGCTCGCCGTTGTCGAGGTAGGCGCCGACGACCGAGGTCTCCAGGTAGATGCTCTGCTTCATGACTGCCCCGAGATGACGGCCGGCTTGCCCCGCTGGTCGTCCTGCGGCGTGACGCGCGGGTCGGGGTCGAGGCGGATGCGGCCGCGCGCGAAGTCGAAGACCACGCGGTAGCGTCGCAGGATGTTGCCGCCGATGATGCCCGTCTGCTCGAACCCGGCCGTCTCGTTGATGGCCTCCATGTCGAGCACCGCCGCGTGGATGTTCTGCCACGTGTAGGCGCCCAACCCGATGCGCGGGAGCAGGATGGTCTGGATGTTGTCAGCGAGTCCCGCCGCGCCGTAGACCTTGATGTGCCCCGTCTGCGCGAAGCGCTCAAAGCCCGCGCGTGCCGCCAGCGCCTTCGAGACGACCGAGATCGAGGCGCCCGTGTCGATGATGAAGTTGACCGGCTTCTCAAGTCCGTCGAAGCTGACCTCGCCGCTCCAGAAGCCGCTCGAAGTCGTGCGGATGGGCACCTCGAAGGCCGCGGGCGGCGCCGGCACGGCCGCGGCGCGCCGCGCCTCGTCGTCGCGCAGGAGGAGCATCTCCCGGCCGCCGTAGTCAACCACGGTCATGTACTTGCCGAGCACCGAGAGCCCGATGTAGCCGTCCACCGGCTCCTGCTCGTTGTAGAACTTGCGGATGTAGACGGGCACGCGCTCGACGCGCGCGTCGCCGACGTGGAGCGATTGCAGGAAGCCGTAGACGATCTCGAAGCGCCCCTCGCCGCCGACGGCGCGCGCCATGCCGCCGCGCGCCACCGCCCGGATGCCCATCTGCTCGGCCGCCTCCTCGGAGATGACGCACATCCCCGCGCCCGTGTCCACGACGAAGCGCAAAGTCTTCTGCGCGCCGTTGACGCGCACCTTGATCACGGGGCGGCTGTTGACCAGTTCGAACGGGAGCGCGACCGAGTTGGGGCCGCCGACCGCGAGCAGGTTCCCCTGCTGGCCGAGGTAGCGCAGGAAGTCGATGAGGCCGCGGATGCGCGCGCGGCGGTCGGAGTCGGTCTTGGGCGCGACGCGGAGGAAGGTCTCGTAGGCGTCGGCCGCCTCCCTGTAACGCTCGTTGCGCGCGGCGACCTGCCCGAGGTTAAAGATGTAGTCGGGCTCGGACGAATCGATGAAGGCCGCGCGGCGCAGCCCCGCGAGGCTCTGCGCGATGCGGTTCTCGTAGAAGTCAACCATCGCGAGCCCGCCGATGGCGATGGCCTCGTCGTCCTTGAAGGTGAGCGCCGTGCGGAACTCCTCGACCGAGAGGCGGAAGTCGCCCGAGCCGAGGAGCGCCGCGCCCAGGAGCGCGTGCGCGCGGGCGGATTCGGGCTCGCGCGCGATGACGCGCGCCGCGTGGTCGTAGGCTTCGAGGTGCTTGCGCTGTTTGAGCAGCGCGCGGCTCAGGCCGAGCCGCGCCGCAGAGTCACGCGGGTCTTTCGTCAAAAGCTCGCGGTAGATTTTCTCGGCCGCCTCGTACTCGCCCTCGCGCGTGGCGCGCTCGGCACGCGCCCGCGCCTTCTCGTCCGACGCCGCCGCAATGGGCGCGAGTGCCACCGCCGCGACAAACGCGAGGGCGGCCAACACACCGGCCGCCGTGGGGGAAAGTCTTTTCATCTGTGCCTCCGCGTGATGAAAGAGCCGTGAGCCGTGACAAGGGGGAAGACGGTTTTTATCTTGTCACGGTTGACGGTTCACGGTTCACGCTCTGCTCACTTCAAAATTTCGCCCGTCTTCATCGACCAGAGGACGAGGTCGAGTTCGTCGAAGTCTACGCGTAGGTCGCGGGCGAAGTCGCGCAGGCGCTGCTCGGTGGCGAGATAGCGCGTGCGGGTCGCGGGCGGCTGCGGCGATTCGAGGACGCCGACCTCGAACAGGCAACGCAGGATGTGCTTGTCGAGGATGGCGTAGCCGCGCAGGCCGACGTTGCGCAGGAAGTGGCTCGACTCCTTGTAGCCGAGCCCCTTGATTCCCTTCTCGCGCGCGAGCCAGTCGCGCCGCTCCACGGGGTCGCCGAAAGACGAGAGCCGCTCGCGCAGACGCATCCGGCAGTCGCCCTCAAGGTACTCGCGCGTGACGACGATGTAGCCCGAACGCGAGTTCGGGTAACGGTGCCGGCCCAGGAGCGCGGCCGTCAACTCTTCGTGCGTGCCGCCTGCGAGCAGGTGGCGCACGGCCTCGACTGACCCGAGCCCCATCCGCGCCGACGCGCCCGCGGTGAAGATGCAGTAGACCATCTCCTCCCACAGCCGCGCGTCGTCGGCCGTTCGCCACACCTCCTCGAACTCCCGGAGGCGCGCGCGTATCTCCGCGCGGCGCGCGCGGTGCGCGGCGCGAATCTGCTCGACCGTGACGGGCTCTCTCTCTCGCCGCACTCTCTTCGACACATTCAAAGGCGGGGCTCGCTGGAACGTGTCGAAATTCTATGGAGCGGTTTCGGGCTTGTCAAAAGTAAAGCGGGCAGTAGGCAGTCGGCAGATGGCAGTCGGCAGTTTAGAACCGTTAACTTGAGAATCTTTTTGTTTCGACTCCGGCGACTTACCGCAGAACAAAGACAAACTTTCGCAACCGGCTGACTGCCTACTGCCACCTGCCGACTGCCTACTTTTCGGAACGACGCTTGCTTTGCGCTTTTAAGGCGCAGAGGCGGTGCATGCATCGCGTACGATGTCGTTTTGCATCAAAGTGTTTGCCCGCCCTGACTCTTCCCTTGAAAATTTGCGCGCGCCGTTCGGCTCGATGGGCTGTGCTATCATGGCGCGCCTTTGTGTTTCGCCTCGAACTGGCGGCAAGGAGTAAGTAGGTTGAAGAGTTTACGTCTCATCTTGGCTCTCGTCATCGTGCTCGGCCTCGCCGCGTCGGGCGCGCGCGGGCAGCACGTCGTGTCCACCTCGGAGCAGCAGCCCGTCGCGCCGCCGACGAGCGTGCCGCCGCTCCCTTCAATCGAAGATGACGTATTCGTCGTCGCCGAGGACGAGCAGCCGCCCGCATTCATTCATCAGGGCGTGCTCGTCGAAAAGCTCTCGGGCGAGGTCGTGCGCGCGGAGGCCGCCGACCAGCAGTACAACCCGGCCTCGGCCGTCAAGCTCGTCACCGCGCTCGCCGCGCTGCGCACCTTCGGCGGCAAGCACCGCTTCGCCACCACCATCTGGATCACAGGCAACTTCGACAAGACGACGGGCACGGTGGGCGGCGACCTCATCATCTCGGGTCGTGACCCCTCCTTCCACGACGAGCACGCCGTCGCCGTCGCGCGCGAGCTGAACCAGCTCGGCGTCAGGACGGTCAGCGGCGACCTCGTCGTCGCCCCGCGCTTCACGATGAACTTCAGCGCTTCGTCGCAACGCTCGGGCGAGCGCTTCTACGACGCGCTCGACTCGGGGCGTCGGCCGGCCGCGGCCACGCGCGCCTGGTACGACTCGCGCGTGGCGCTGCGCGACGCCGAGGGTCTGAAGACGACGCCGAGCGTCGCCGTGATGGGCGCCGTCTACGTGGACGCTGTGCCGAAGGGGGCGCGCGCCGTCTCGACGCACTACTCGCCGCCGCTCGCGGACGTGCTCAAGGTGCTGCTCTGCTACTCGAACAACTTCATGGCCGAGCGTCTGGGCGACCAGTTGGGCGGCGCGCAGGGGTTGATGCGCCTGCTCACGGCAGACCTCGGGTTCAAGCCGGGCGAGTTCCGTCTGGCGACGGCGAGCGGCCTCGGCACGAACCGCATGACGCCGCGCCAGATGATGAAGGTCTACCGCGCGCTCTTGGAAGAGTTGCACGAGCACGGGCTGAAGGCCGCGGACATCCTGCCGGTCGCGGGCGTTGACCCGGGCACGCTCCTGAAGCGCTACGCCGACAGCCCCGGACGCGGCAGCGTCATCGCCAAGACCGGCACGCTCCCGCGCACCGACGGCGGCGCGAGCGCGCTCGTCGGCCAGCTCCGCACGCGCAACAACGACACGCTGCTCTTCGTCATCTTCGACCAGCGCGGCAGCGTCGTGCGCTTCCGCCAGTGGCAGGACGCGCTCGTCACCGAGCTACAGAACGCGCGCGGCGGCCCCGCGCCCTTCACCTACGCGCCCCAGACGATGGCCATCCGCCTCGCCTCCTCCGAGATCGACAGCGGCCGCGCCTCCTCGCTCGAAGAGTACGAGCCGACGAGTCCGAATCAGTAGGCAGTAGGCAGATGGCAGTAGGCAGTTAAAAGACAAAGGCACATGAAAGAGACGGAGGCGGCGAGTAAGGATTCTCGCCGCCTCCGTCTCTTTAGGGCCAACGCATCGTCTTCAAGACGGATGCGTCAAGAAAGACCTCTTGCCTTCCAACTGCCAACTGCCTACTGCTCTTAAAATTTTGCGCGCCCCGGCGGTTCGGCGACCGCCGGGGCGCTCCTCGCCCGCGCGCGCGATGTGCGGACCGCACGCGCCGCGGCGATTCTCGCGGGTTTTGGGTTGGAGTTCGGAAAGGGCCCGAGATGCATGCGCCGCACCGCTCCTGCCGGACTGCCGCCGCGATTGACGCGCGCGGACGCGCGCCACCTTACTCTTAAGTGCAATTCATAAGCCGCCGCCGCCGCCGCCCCGCCGCGACAACCGTAACCCTGTATGTCCTTCGTGACTTGCGCCGCGTGCGCGGGCACACGGCGCGCGACCCAACTGGAAGCCGCCACCCGCCCGCCTGTTTCTGTCGGTAACAAGGCTATGTAACGCGCGTGCGTCCCGCGCCCTCCGGCGGAACTGGCGCGCGACGTTTCCTGGAACCGCCGCCCGCCGCTTCCACAAACCTCAGCCCGCACGCGCGACTGTGAAGCCCGCTTCTCACCTTGTCACATAAGGTGACGGCGCGCAGGCGCGCCCGCGGCCTTCGCGTGCAAAGAGCGCGCCATTTCCGCCGCCCGAGCCAGTGGCACCACCTTTGCCCAGGTGTGTGCGCCGGCCCGCACGTTTTTCGGGCCGGCCGTTGACGGTAACGGACGCGAGGAGGCTGGGGATGACTTTGATGAGCAGTTCGAATTTGAGTGGCGGCCGGCGCGGCGAGCGCGGCTTCTCGATGGTGCAGATCGTCATCACGATGGCCGTGGTGGCGGTCGTGACGACCTTCGCCGTGATGCAGATCGCCGCCGCGCGCGACCACATGACGCTGACCGGCGCGACGCGCGAGTTCGCGGGCTACGCCGAGAAGGCGCGCCTCGACTCGATCAGGCGACACGGCGACGGAACCGTCGCCGTCGCCGCGTCGGTCAGGTTAGATTCGGCCTCCGGCTACACCGCCAACTACGACCGGAACTACGACGGCACGCTCGACACTCGCGACTTCGACCTGCCCGACGGCGTGAGCGTGACCAAAGTCGCGGTGACCACCGCGGGCACCACGCTGAACAAGGTGCCCACGGCGGCCGCCCCCGTCCAGATCAGCTTCGACTGGCGCGGCCGCACCGCGAGCGCCTACCGCATCACCTTCGCCAACACGCGCGGCCACGAGTCGGTCGTCGGCATCACGGCCGCGGGCGAAGTCTCTATAGACCGCAAGGCGATCACGCTGAGCGCAGGCAGCTACGGCACCACCAACGGCGACTCGGGCTCGCTCGGCCCGAACAGCAACTCGACAGGCAACACCAACACCAACAGCAATACCAACACCAACAGTAATACCAACACCAACAGTAATACCAACAGTAATACCAACACCAACACCAACAGCACCAACACCAACAGCGCCAACAGCAACAGCGCCAATAGCAACAGCGCCAACAGTAATACCAACACCAACAGCAACACCAACAGTAATACCAACAGCAACGGCAACGGCAACACTAACGGCAATACCAACGGCAACACCAACAGCAATAGCAATAGCAATAGCGGGACGCCCACACAGCCGTGTTCCATGAGCCTGTCGCCCTCGTCCACGGAGGCTGCGCCCCTCGTGCTGCACAACGCCGGCAACGCCAGTGCGAGTTCGAAGACCACGACCGTCACCGTCACCTTCTCCAACCCGCCCACCGGCGGGGGCGCCTTCTCGTTGTCGCAGGTTCCCAACAAGCTGGACGTGAGCGTGTCGGGCATGTCCATCAAGATCACGTCCAAGGGCGGGAACGGCAACAAGGGCAACTTCAGCTTCAGGGTCACCCCGTCCACCGGCTGCGGCGTGTTCAAGACCGTCTACGTCAACGTCGTCAACTGACGGAGGTGCTCGCGATGAGACTACACAGCCAGAAACAGACCCGCCGCCCGGCGCGTGCGACGCGCGCCGAGGCCGGCTTCACCATCCTTGAGACGGTCATCGCGCTCTTCGTCGCGCTGGTCGTCGGCTTCGGCGCCATCGGGCTCTTCCTCTTCTCGGCCAACTTCAACGCCGGGGCGAGCGACCGCGCCCGAGCCCTCGCCATCGCCCAGGAGACGATGGAGGGGCTGCGCGCCAAGGCGTACACCGACGCAGCCCTCACGGCGGGCACCACCACCGTGACGGTCACGCGCGGCAGCACCGACGCGGGCGAGGCCGACCGACGCAGCTTCACCGTCAGGAAGCTGATCGTGAACGACAGCACGACCAACCCCGCCAACCGGCAGAAGAGAATCACCGTGACCGTGACGCCGGTCGTCGGGGGCAAACGCTTCAGCACCGGGGGCGTGACCCTGTTGATGGTGCGCACCTCCGACTCTTTCGGCACTAACTGAGGGCGGCGCACGCGCGGAGAGGACGAGAGTTATGCTGAAACGAACCGGCAGGAAGAGCGGGCGGCGCGCGGGCGAGGCCGGCTTCTCGCTCATCGAGTTGATGGTCGCGCTCGGCGTGACGCTCGTCATCATGGTCATCGCCAGCCGGCTGCTCGCCATGTCGATGTTCGTCCGCCAGCGCGAGAACCAGCGCGCCGAGGCGGTGGCCGACGTGCAGCGGGCGCTCCAGGCCATGTCGCGCGAGATATCGAACGCCGGCCTCGGGATGGCGAACAACGGGTTGGTGAACGACGACTCGGACGATGCCGGGATCCGCGTCCGCTCGAACCTCAACGCCTTCTGCGGCGTCAGTTCGACGTGCGACACGGACACGTCCGACGCGGGCGAGGACGTTGTCTACACCCTCATCAACAACACCACCGGCGGGAGCGGCGACAACCAGCGCCTCATCACGCGCCAGGACGTGAACAACGGGAACGCCATCTCGGCGCTCGCCAACCGCATCGACTCGCTGGAGTTCGAGTACCTCACCGCGGCCGGGACAACGGCCGCCACCGCCTCGGCCGCGCAGCGGGTCAAAATCACCGTCACCGTCACCCTGCCCGCCGTCGGCACGGCGGGGCAGGCCGGCTACCAGCCGGCCTCGCAAACGCAACTGATCTCGGAGGCCGTGCTGCGCAACCTCCTGCTCAGCCTGTGAAGGGCGCGCGCGCCCGGACGTGGGAGTTTATCGAAGATGAGAAGCAAGCCCAGTGAAATCACCAGCCGGCGCCGGGGCGAGCGCGGCGCCGCACTCATCATGTCGCTGCTCGTGGCGATGCTGTTGTTGGCCGGCGGCGGCGCGCTCATCGCGACGGCCGGCATGACCGTGTCGAACGCCGTGGACGCCACCGCCGAGGTGCAGGCTTACTACGCCGCGGACGCCGGGCTCCAGTCGGCGCTGACGGTCATCCGCGGCAACCGCGCCGCCGCGAACGGCATGGATGCCAACTTCCACACCTTCGCCTGCGGCTCGACCGCCGCCTGCGTCAACGACGGCAACGATCTCTCGCAGTGGCTCGGCTCCATGCCGGTCACGCTCTCGGCCAGCCCTTCGCTCAGGTACGAGGTGACGGTGAACGACCCGAGCAAGGCTGCCAACGCCAACCTCGCGGCCACCTACACGCCGCGCTACCTCCTCATCCGCTCCGTCGGGCGCGGGCCGCAGGGGGCCGTCAAGGTGATGGAGATGATGGTGGACGACTTCGCGTTCGACTTCACGGCGCGCGCGGCCATCGCCATCCGCAGCCACGACACCGACACCACGCCCATGACCGCTTTCACCCTCGGCAGCAGTAACCCGCACGAATGGACGGGCAACGACCTCGCCGGGATGGCGCCGGCACTTCCGGCCTTCGTCGTCACCAACACGGCGGATTACGACGCGGGCGACGGCTTCGGCTCGTCCACCGCGCAGGGCAGGGGCGAGGCCGCCATCGACAGCGACAACGAAAACGTCTCCGGCCAGACGCTGCTAACGAAGCTCAACCCGTCAAACCTTGAGAGCTGGCTTCGGGACGCCACTCAGGCCCGCGCCCTCATCACCGCGATGAGAGCCAAGGCGGTGGCGACGGGGCGCTTCAACCCGTCCGACTACGGCACGACCGCGAACCCGAAGTTCAGCTTCGTGGACGGCGACGCCAGCGGCGACGGGGCGGGGCTGATGGTCGTGACCGGCAACTGGAGTCAGGGCGGCAGCACCAAGTTCCACGGCGTCATCCTCGCGCTCGGCAACGGCGTCGTCGCGCGCAACGGCAACCCCGACACCATCGGCGCCGTCGTCGTCGCGAACTTCCAGCACAACTACAATGCGACGAACGGCTCCTACACCGGCACGGGCGGGTTCGGCTCGCCGAGCATCACGACCGCGGGCGGCGGCAACTCGCTCGTCGGCTACGACTCCGAATGGGTGCGTAAAGCGATGGAGACGCTCGGCGCCCGCGTCGTCGGCGTGGTCGAGAAGTAGGCGAAGGGATTAAAGCCTTTCGGCGCGGCCGAGCCGCCTTGACACCCTTCCGCGCCCGTCGTTACCATCCGCCACTAATGTAGTGATAAGTGATGAGTGATAGAGTGATAAGCAGGGAGCGCGGGCCGCGCCTTCTCTTATCACTTATCACTCATCACTTATCACTAAACTTTTATGCCTGACATCCTGCTCGTCGAAGACAAGGAGAGTCTGAGGCGCGTGCTGCGCCTCACGCTGGAGAGCGCGGGCTACAGCGTGGCCGAGGCGGCGGACGCGCGCGCGGCGGCGCAATCGGTCGCCCGCGAGCCGTTCCGGCTGGTGCTGACCGACCTGCGGATGCCGCACGGCTCGGGGATAGACGTGCTGCGCGCCTCGAAGGCGGCGGCCGCGGACGTGCCCGTCATCCTGATGACCGCCTACGGCTCCATTGACGAGGCCGTGCAGGCGATGAAGGAGGGCGCGCACGACTTCCTACAGAAGCCCGTCGACTCGAACCACCTCCTGCTGCTCGTCGAGCGCGCGCTCGAACACATGCGTCTGCGGACGGAGAACGTCCTGCTGCGCGAGGAGTGGTCGCGCCGCTACGGCTTCCCGCGCATCGTCGGCGAATCGGAAGCCATCAAGCGCGCCGTCGCCGAGACGCAGCGCGTCGCCGCGACCGACACCACCGTGCTCCTGCTCGGCGAGTCGGGGACGGGCAAGGAGCTGTTCGCGCGCGCCGTCCACCACCTCTCCCCGCGCCGCGACCGCGCCTTCGTCGCCATCAACTGCGCCGCCATCCCCGAGACGCTCATCGAGTCGGAGCTGTTCGGCCACGAGCGCGGCTCGTTCACGGGCGCGACCGAGCGCCGGCCGGGCAAGTTCGAGCTGGCCGGCGGCGGCACGATCTTTCTTGACGAGATAGGCGAGTTGCCCCTCGGCGTGCAGGGGAAGCTCCTGCGCGCGATTGAGGAGAAGGTCGTTGACCGCATCGGCGGGCGCGCGCCCGTCCCCGTGGACGTGCGCATCGTCGCCGCGACGAACCGCGACTTGCAGTCGGCCGCGGAGGCCGGCGAGTTCCGCCGCGACCTCTACTTCCGCCTCGCCGTCTTCCCCGTCCGCGTGCCGCCGCTGCGCGAGCGCGGCGACGACGCCGTGATGCTCGCGCGCCACTTCGCCGCGCAACTCGGCCGCGAGCTGCGCAAGCGCGAGGCGACGCTCAACGAAGAGGCGGCCGCGCGCGTGCGCTCGCACCCGTGGCCCGGCAACGTCCGCGAGTTGGAGAACGCCATCGAGCGCGCCTGCATCCTCGCCGACTCCGACGCGCTCACGCCCGCCGACCTCGGACTTATCTCGAACGCCGCGCGTGCCGACGACGTTAAAGAGGTCGGGGCGGACTTCGACCTCTCCGGCACGCTCGCCGAAGCGTCGGAGCGCGCCGCGCACGCCGTCGAGCGCCGCAAGATCGCCGGCGCGCTCCGCGCCCACGACGGCAACAAGACGCGCGCGGCGGAAGACCTCGGCGTCAGTTACAAGACGCTCCTGACGAAGATCAAGGAGTACGACCTTTAAAGAGGCCGGATGAGACGAGACGAAGAGGGCGGCGTCGAGAAGCCCCGCGGCGTGGCCGACCCGCTTGAGGCACAACACGGCGAGGCCGACCTGCTCGCGGGACAGAGGGACTTGACGGCCGGCGAGGTGACCGGCGAGTTCCCCGCCGAGGCGGTCATCGCGCGGCAAGAGCGCAAGTCCCTGAGCACGGGCAAGGGCGCGTTCCTCGTCGGCGCGGGGATTCTGCTGAGCCGCATCGTCGGCGTCATCCGCCAGCGCGTCTTCGCCTACTTCCTCGGCAACTCCGACGCGATGGACGCCTTCAACGCGGCGTTCCGCATCCCGAACTTCCTCC
The DNA here is from genome assembly GCA_040510435.1 of Pyrinomonadaceae bacterium. Classification (GTDB taxonomy): domain Bacteria; phylum Acidobacteriota; class Blastocatellia; order Pyrinomonadales; family Pyrinomonadaceae; genus QHXN01. The sequence continues at coordinate 18,114 of JBEVJD010000019.1, forward strand.
AGAACGTCTTCGGCGAGGGCGCGCTCTCGGCCTCCTTCATCCCCGTCTACGCCAGGCTGCTCGCGCGGGAGGACGAGGAGGAGGCCGACCGCGTCGCGTGGGCCATCTTCACGCTGCTCGCGCTCGTCGTCTCGGTGCTGGTGCTCGCCGGGGTGCTCGCCACGCCGCTGCTCATCAACGCCATCGCGATGGGCTTCGAGGGCGAGAAGCGCGCACTCACCGAGCGGCTCGTGCGCATCTTCTTCCCCGGCGCGGGGCTCCTCGTGCTCTCCGCCTGGTGCCTCGGCGTACTCAACAGCCACCGGCGTTTCTTCCTCTCTTACACGGCCCCCGTCGTCTGGAACATCGCCCTCATCGTTTCGCTCGCCTGGGCGGGCTGGCCCAGCCGCGGCGTCCCGCTCGCAGACCTCGGCGTGTGGGGTGACGTGACGGCCTTCGCGGCGTGGGGCTCTGTGCTCGGGAGCGGGCTCCAGTTCGCCGTGCAGTTGCCGACGGTGCTGATGCTTCTGCGGAGGGCGCGGCTCGCGCTCGGGCTCGCCAACTCGCACGTCCGGACGGTGCTCAGGAACTTCGTGCCCGTCTTCGTCAGCCGCGGCGTCGTGCAGATCAGCGCGTTCGTGGACGCGTGGCTGGCGAGCTGGCTCGGCACGGGCGCGGTCGCCGCGCTCGGCTACGCGCAGAGCATCTACACGCTGCCCGTCAGCCTCTTCGGCATCTCGGTCTCGGCCGCGGAGCTGCCCGAGATGTCGAGCGCCGTCGGCGAGCAGGACGAGGTCGCCGAGAAGCTGCGCCTGCGACTCTCGGCGGGCTTAAGGCGGATAGCGTTCTTCGTCGTGCCTTCGGCGGTGGCGATTCTGACGCTCGGCGACGTGATGGTCGGCGCGCTCTACCAGAGCGGCAAGTTCGGGCGCGCCGACACGGTCTACGTCTGGGCCATCCTCGCGGGCTCGGCCGTCGGGCTCCTCCCCTCGACCTTCGGGCGGCTCTACGCCTCGACCTTCTACGCGCTGCACGACACGCGCACGCCGCTGCGGTTCGCCGCGCTCCACGTCGCGCTGGCGACCGTGCTCGGCTACCTCTTCGCGCTGTGGCTGCCGCCGCTGTTCGGGTTCGACCTGCGCTGGGGCGCGGTCGGGCTCACGCTCTCGGCGGGGCTCGCGGGGTGGGCCGAGCTGATCCTGCTCCGGCGCAGGCTGAACGCGCGCATCGGGCGGACGGGGCTCTCGACCTCCTTCGCGCTGAAGCTCTGGGTGGCGGCCGGGGCGAGCGCGGCGGCCGGTTGGGGGCTGAAACTTCTGCTCGGAGGCATACACCCGATCTTCCTGGCGGCGCTGGTGCTGACGCCCTACGGCCTGCTCTACTTCGCGCTGACCTCGCTCTGGGGGCTGCCCGAGGCGCGCGCCGTCGTCGGCCGGTTCACGAGGATTCTCGGGCGGCGGAGTTGAGCCCTTCAACAGCCGTTTCCCCGGCCGTTTCAAAGATTTAAGTTGACGCGTCCCGTTTTTCTGATTAATCTCCCGGCCACCTCGTTTTCTGGAACAACTTCCGTATTGCTCATCTTTTCCTGACAGGACAAAAGGTCAAGACCTGACAGGATAGGACGTGAAGAGAGTTCTCTGGACTCGAATCCGCTCTTTTGCTCCAGTTCCTCGCGCCCACGCCGCGCAACGGGACTTCAAAAAAATTTCTTTGACGGGGAGACTGAGGTAACACATGTTCAGAAAAGCTTTGCTCACGACCGCAGCCGCCATCGCGATGTTTGCGCTGAGTTCAGTCGCTCGCGCCGACGTCGTCGTTCCCATCACCGGCAACAGCACCGGCAACCTCTCGACGGGCACCGTCAGCGTCTCTTTTAACGACCTGACCAACACCTTCACCTTCACCGTCACCAACACCTCGCCGTTCGACGCGCGCATCACCGGCCTCGGCTTCGACATCGGCGCCGGCAACATCAACGGGTTCACGGGCGCGAACGTCGCCGGGTTCACCTTCAGCGACGGCAACCTCGGCAACGTACCGCAGTTCAACAGCGCCGACCTCGACTTTGGCTTCACGACCGGCCCGAGCGGCAACTTCAACGGCGGCTCGCCCAACAACGGCCTCGCCACCGGCCAGAGCCTGACCTTCACGGTCTCCGGCGCGGGCTTCGGCAACGGGCTGTCCGAGCAGTTCCTCGCCAGCGCCATCTACGTCCGCTTCCAGCGCGTCGGCGCCAACGGCGAGGGCAGCGACGTGGGACGCCCCGGCGAGCCCAACGCCGTCCCCGAGCCGATGACGATGCTTCTCTTCGGCACCGGTCTGGCCGGCATCGCCGCCCGCGCACGCCGCCGCAAGACGCAAGTCTAGATTCTTAAGACTTCGGGGCCGAGCCCTTTTGAGCAAAGCGAGGCCGGGGACGACTTGAGTTGTCCCCGGCTCTCCCTTTTTCCCGGCACGCCGTCTGGCCCCGTGTGTTAAAAATTTAGCTTTACATTTTTTCTGGAAGCCGGTAAATTGCCTTCCAAATTTCTGAAAGTGTCGAAGAATTAAGCATTTACTGGCAACATAGGTTTCTGTTACGGCTCGAATTTGAAAGGCAGTTGGACGTTTGCCCCGACCAACTGCCCGTAATCGTTTGGTCTCGGATCACGGTCTTTTACAAGAACGGCGTCGAAATCGGAAAGTACGATTTCCTTTCGCCTTCAGCAGCGAGCCGCCCCGCTCCTGCTTTTTTGGCCGTCCCGTCCAGGTGAGTGCAAACGACATAAGGTCTCGGAAAGGAACACGGAGGAACTCAATCAATGACTAACCGACTTCTCGCGATGGTTAAACCGTTCGCACTCAGTATCTTCGCCGTCGCTTTCATCGCCCTCGCTCAGGGCACGGCGCGCGCCGATGAGGTCTTCATAGCAGGCTTCACCAACGGCTGCTTCGGCGCCGCGTGCGCCCCCGGAGCATCGGCCTCGATCCCCGGACTGACCTACAGCAACGCCACCTTCAGCGGGACGACGGCTGGCGGCTTCCGCGGTCTGGGCGGCAACGCCAACCCCGGCGCCAACGTCAACAACCTCGGCTCGTTCTCGCTGAGCACCGCGCCCAACACTTTCAACACGTCGTTCACGCTGCAAGTCACCTTCACCGCCCCGCAGGGCATCAACGGCTCTAACACGGCGACCTTCACGGCGACCGTCACGGGCACGGTGAGGGCCGCAGACGACGGCGGCGTCCTGATTGACTTCAACAACACGCCGCTACTGTTCACCTTCAACGACACGACCTGCGGAGCGACGACTGTCCCCGGACAGCAGACCACCTGCGGCATCGGCTCGTTCTTCTTCAGCATCAACGACCTGGCGATTGACCCCGGCCAGAGCGCCTCGCTCACCGGCCAGATCACGGGCGCACAGCAGACCACTGTGCCCGAGCCCGCGACGATGATCCTGCTCGGCACCGGCCTGACGGGCATCGCGGCCGCCGCGCGCAAGCGCCGCAACCGTAACTCGCAGAAGTAGTTTTCCTCCTGTTTCGGAACGAAAGTTCCTGGAAAGGCCGGGTCGGGCACATGCTCGACCCGGCCTTTCTCTTCCATAAACAGTCTCCCCCAAGCCCGAAAAAATATTTTCCGAAAGTTAAAGATTTTTCTGGAGGACAAAACACATTGAACGTTTAAGTGGGATACAACGAACGGAAGCTCGGCGAGGCGGTTGGCAAAAGCGGCAGGTCACGGAGCGGCGGGGAGGCGCAGTCGGCGCCTTTTTCTTTTTGCCCTCCTTCCGCCGCGGGCCGGTAAAGCTTTCGCCCTCGCCGTTTTCGCCCCCTCGAACCCCTTGAGAAACCGCTGCGCGCCCCTCTCATCCCGAAACGGAGTCCGTGCTATCATCTCGCCGCGTGAGAAAGATCGTGACGGCAGCCGAGATGCGCGAGATCGACCGCCTGACCACAGAGCGGTACGCGATCCCTTCCCTCCTCCTCATGCAGGCCGCGGCCGACGCCTCGGCGCGCGAGATCGCGGCGCAGTTCTCGCACGACCTCGCGGGTAAGACTTTCCAAATTCTCTGCGGGCGCGGCAACAACGGCGGCGACGGCGCGGCGCTCGCGCGCTCGCTCTGGGCGCAAGGCGCGCGCGTGGACGTGATTCTCTTCGGCGGCGTTGACGAGACGAAGGGCGACGCGCGCGTGAATTTCGAGATCGCCCGGCGGCTCGCGAGCTTCGAGGCCGGGTCGAACGACCGGCCCCCGCCTCTCTCTTTTATCGAATGTAAAGACATCCCCGCCTGGGAGACGACGGCGAGCGCGCCGCGCAGTTACGACTGCATCGTGGACGCGCTCTTCGGGACGGGGCTCACGCGCCCGCTCGAAGGGCTCTTCGGGAAGGTCGTCGCACACCTCGAACTGCTCCGCGCGGCGCGGACGCACGCGGGGCACGCCGCGCCGCTCTTCGTCTCGCTCGACCTCCCTTCGGGTCTGGACGCGAACGCGCGCGCGCCCATTGGCCCCACGGTGCACGCAGACCTGACCGTCACATTCACCGCCGCGAAGCCGGCCAACGTCCTGCCGCCGGCCTCTCACTTCAACGGCCGCCTCGCCGTCGCGGACATCGGCTCGCCGCCCGCGCTGGTCGAAGCCGCGCCTTCGAGACTCTTCCTCGTCGAAGCCTCGGACGCGCGCGCGTGGCTGGAAGCGACGCGGTACGCGCCCGACTCTTACAAGAACACGCACGGACACGCCTTCGTCGTCGCGGGCTCGCGCGGGATGACGGGCGCGGCCGTGCTCTGCGCCGACGCGGCGATGGCCGCGGGCGCGGGGTTGGTGACGCTGGCCGCGCCCGAGTCGGCGCTGCCCGCCGTCGCGCCGCGCCTGATGCCCGAGGTGATGACGGCCGCTTTGAAAGAGACCGAAGCGGGGAGCGTCAGCGCCGAGGCTTTCGCGCAGTTCGAGAAACTGTCGGGGCGCGCGACCGTTCTCGCGGTTGGCAGCGGCCTCGACTCGGGGCACGAGTCCACGCGCCGCTTCGTGCGCGAAGCGTTTGAGCGACGCCGGACGCCGCTTGTGATTGACGCCGACGGTTTGAACTCGCTCTCGCCCTGGCCTAAAGATTTGAGGGGGACACGCGAAGCGCCCGTCGTGCTGACGCCGCACGAGGGGGAGATGCTGCGACTGCTCGGCGCCGACGCGCCCTCGGCGCTCGACGAGCGCGCGCGGGTCGTCGCGGAGTTCGCCTCGGCGCATGAACTCTTCGTCGTCCTCAAGGGCACGCGCACGCTCGTCGCCGCGCCGGACGGCCGCGTCTACGTCAACCCGACGGGGAACGCGGGGCTCGGCACGGCCGGCTCGGGCGACACGCTGACGGGCGTCATCACGGGCTTCCTCGCGCAGGAGTTCGGCTCTAAAAAAGGAAGAGGAGATGCGCGCGCGGCCGTGCTCGCGGCCGTCTACGTCGCGGGGTTCGCGGGCGACCTCGCCGCGCGCGAGCACGGCATGAGGACGCTGGTCGCGTCCGACGTGAGAAAACACCTGAGCGCCGCCGTGCGCGCGCTCGACCCGGAAGGAGAGATGCCTTGAACGCCGCCACACAGGACGAGATGAATCCGACGACGCCCGACGAGAGCGAAACTGCCGGCGCCGTCGGCTCCGTGTCGGCGGGCGAGTGGGCTTCGCGCGAACCCGCGGAGACGTTCGACGCGGGCCGTCGCGTAGGCGAGCGTCTTGAGGGCG
>JBEVJD010000020.1:0-3287 GCA_040510435.1 Pyrinomonadaceae bacterium
GCCTCGATGCGCGTCTTTACGCACTCGGTGCTCGACCGCCTCTCGGGCGAGTTTCGGGTCGTCGTGATGGAGCGCCCGGGGTCGGGTGAGTCCACGCGCGAGCCACGCGCCTGCGCGCGTGTGCGTTCGCAGGCCGAGACGGTCTCGGCCTTCATCCGCGCGTTGGAACTCGACCGCCCCGTGCTCGTCGGCCACTCGCTCGGCGGCGCGGTCGCGCTGGCCGTCGCGCTCGAACACCCGGAGCAGGTGCGTGGCCTGGCCCTCGTCGCGCCGCTCGCGAACGCGCAGGAGACGGTGCCCCCCGTCTTCAGGAAACTCATCATCACCTCGCGTGCGCTGCGGAGGCTCACGGCGTGGACGGTCGCCACGCCGGCCTCCATTCTCCGCCGCGCGCTGGTGCTCGACACCCTGTTCGGGCCCGACCCCGTCCCGCCGGATTACGCGACCGCCGGAGGTGGCCTCCTCGGCCTGAGGCCGAAGAGCTTCTGCGCGGCGTCCGAAGACCTCGTGGCCCTTGAGGGCGAGCTGCCCGCGCTGGTAGAGCGTTACGCGGAGCTGCGAATGCCCGTCGGCATTCTCTACGGCACCGGAGACCGAGTGCTCGACCACAGGCTGCACGGCGTCGAGGTCGCGTCGTTGATCGAAGGGGCCGAGCTCAAGCTCATCGAGGGGGGACACATGCTGCCGCTCACCGCGCCTGAAGTGGTCGCGGAGTTCACCCGGATGGTGGCGGAGAAGTCTCTGTCGGCGAGCGGCGCGCGGCAGCCGGCCGGCCGCGCGTCTTAGCGACCGACGACGGCACGCACCACCTCTGCCGCAGACCGCGCGAGCCTGCGAAGGCGTTTGAGGTCGCCGCCCTCGACCGCCCGGAGCATGAGTTCGTTGAGCCGCCGACGACTGCGGTCGTGACTTCTCTTCGTCAGGCGCTCCCCGCGCCGTGATGGCTCATCGAGTTCTGATTGAGCTGACCTCATAGAACCTTGCGACACATTTATTCTTCCAGTTCTCTGGGTCGCGCTCTATGTGCAGCTCGGTCTTAACGGCGCCGAAGCGCGTTTCCACGTCGTCGAGCGCCGTCACCATCTGATTCATGACCCCACGCTCTTTAGCGGCGCGGATTTCGCGATCCATCTGGTCGAAGACGGCGGCACTTTCCCTGGCGCCTTCGACGAGCGTTAAGACGCGCCAGGCGGCGGATAGAGGCGAGAGAATCAGTAAAGCCATCACAACAACCAGCCCCGCGTTCAAAGAGCGGGAGATGAACTGCCGGCGTGCGGACAGCATTGTGGACAAGGCTGCGCCCGCGAAGTATCCCCAGTAGGCCGTCACGCAAACGAAGACGAACTGCGGGATGATGCGCGCCCGCCCCGGCAGGTAAGTGGCCGTAGTGTAAGCGGCCGGCACGTAGCACAGCAGGATTAGAATATATCCGGCGACCGGTAAAAGTATGAGAAGCCGTCGCGCGTCCCTGAGGTCGAGAGACTCCCTGCGCCGAGCGTCGCTTGCGTAGAGATACAGTCCCGTCAAGGCGGGCGCGGCGAGCATCAGGAGGGTTGTGCCCGGCCAATGGTAGGCCGTGTAGGGGGCGTGGCCCGTCGCGTAATAGAGCGCAATCTTCGCCGTCGAAATCAGGCCGGGAGGCGTTGCGAAAAAGCTCTGCCTCACGTCGTTGCCGGGGGAGAGCGCCACGACGAGCAGGGCCAGGCAGGAGCCGGCCAGACCTGCCGTGACGGGCGCGAGGGCGGCCCTCACGGCCGCAGCCGACCTGCCTCTGTAACAGGCGAAGACCGCCAGCAACAGCCCGCCGGTCTGCACGCAGGCATACGTCTCCGCGAAACCCCCGGCGGTGAACGTCAGGACGAAACTCAAAGACCACAAAGGCGCGCCCCGACCCTCCGGCCGCCGCCGGACTCCGTACACGACGACCCCGACGTAAAACGTCAGAAGTATCAACGGGGCTAGATACGTGAGCGCGCCGGTCTGCCAGTAGAAAGACTGGACGATGTTATGCGCGGTGTTGAGGGTCGCGAAGACGACCAACTCTGCCGCGAGCAGAGAAGCTAACAACGGGCGGGGCCACCGGGCCGCGAGCGCGATCTGGTAAGTGGCCCAGGACGCGGCCGCCAGCCACAACGCCAGCATGAAGGCGGGCAGGAGCGGGGCGACCCGGAGCCCGAAGAGGTGGGCGATCCCGCTGGCGAGGGTGAAAGAGAATCTCCCCGACCAGCCTATATACCAACTCCTCTGCGCTTCGAGGAGGCCGACCCTGTTGACGACCGCCGCGAAACACCAGTCATCCCCCATGTACCTTACGAAGAGGCCGAGAAAGGCGAACGCGAGCAGGGGGACGAATAACGTTATCACCAGGGCTACGGCGAGGGCATTGAGCCGGGACGGGAGTCGTGTCATAGGCCGTAGAGATGTCGAAATCCGCGAGTCCTTTAGGTGAACTTCACGACCTACTCTAGCTGGGGCGGCGCAGCTCGCGTTCGAGCCGTTTCCGGGCCACCTCCATCTCCTTTTTCTCTTCGCCTCTGATGGCCGGGTAGCGGGGTTTGAGCGAGCGGAGCTTCCGCGCCATCAGGTCGGCGACGGCGAGCGCGGAGAACCAGCGGTGGTCGGCCGGGATGACGTGCCAGGGCGCGGCCTTCGTGCTCGTGCGCGCGAGCATCTCTTCGTGGGCCTTCAGGTGCTCGTCCCACAGGTCGCGGTTCTCCAAGTCGTCGGCGGAGAACTTCCACCTCTTGGCCGGCTCCGCGGTGCGCTCCAGCAGCCGCTCGGCCTGCTTCTCCTTCGAGAGGTGCAGGAAGAACTTCAGGACGGCCACCCCGTTGTCCGTCAGGTACTGCTCGAAGTTGTTGATCTCGACCATCCTGCGTCTCCAAAGGTCTTGGCCCCTGCCGCCCGCGGGCAGCTTCTGTTCGTCGAGCCGCTCGGGGTGGACGCGCGGCGAGATGACCTCCTCATAGTAAGAGCGGTTGAAGAAAGTGATTCGCCCGCGCTCCGGCACCTGTTGATGAAAGCGCCACAGATAGTCGTGCCTGTTCTCGGCCTCAGAAGGCTTCTTGAAGTTGACGGCGGTGCAGCCCTGCGGGTCGAGCCCCGACGCGACGTGCTTGATGGTGCCGTCCTTGCCGGAGCCGTCCACGGCCTGAAGGATGACGAGGAGCGCGTGAGTCTCCTCCGCCATCAACCTGTCTTGTAGACGGGCCAGCTCGCCACAGTCGGCGTCGATTTTTCCCCTCGCCTCGTCTTCGTCCGTGAAGCCGCCGGTGAAAGCCGGGTCA
>JBEVJD010000021.1:0-2949 GCA_040510435.1 Pyrinomonadaceae bacterium
CACTCAAGCCCGCGCGCGCCTTCCGCGACCAAGAGGGTGAGGCCGAATTTCTCGGTCTGGTGGCTGGAGCCGAGCGGGGAGAGTTTCAGGTCGCCCACCTCGATGGAGGCGGGGTGGGCGGCGCTCTGGAAGACGAGCATCGCCTGGAAGAGCGGCCCGTGGCTGAGCGTGCGCTCGGGCGCGACCTCCTCGACGAGACGTTCGAAGGGCAGCTCGGCGTGTGCCTGCGCGCCGAGCACAGTCTCGCGCGCTCGCGACAAAGACTCGCGCAGACTCGTGTCCGGGTCGAGACGCCCGCGCAGGGCGAGCGTGTTGACGAAGAAGCCGATGAGCCCTTCGGTCTCGACGCGTGGGCGGCCGGCGACGGGGGCGCCGACGACGAGATCGTCCTGCCCTGTGTAACGCCAGAGGAAGAGTTGGAACGAGGCGAGCAGCGCCATGAAGAGCGTTGCACCCTCCTCGCGGCAGAGCCCGCGCAGCCGCTCGGCGGTCTCGGCCGGCACGTCGAAGCGGACGGCGTCGCCCTTGAGCGAGAGCGCGGGCGGGCGCGGTCTGTCGGTGGGGAGGTCGAGTGCGGCCGGCGCGCCGCGCAACTGCTCGCGCCAGTATGCAAGCTCCGCTTCGAGGCCCTCGCCTTCCAGCCGCTCGCGCTGCCAGTCCGCGTAGTCGGCGTACTGTACGGGCAGTTCCGCGAGCGGCGACGGCCCGCCCGCCGTGTACGCCATGTAAAGCTCTCTCACCTCGCGGACGAGTACCTCCATCGACCAACCGTCGGAGACGATGTGGTGCATGACCGCGAGCAGGGCGTGCTCGTCGTCTTCGAGGCGCAGGAGCCGCGCACGCAGCAGCGAGTCCTGCGTCAGGTCGAAGGGGCGGCGGGCATCCTCCGCCGCGAGGCGGCGCACCGCCTCCTCGCGCGCAGGCGCGTCGAGTTTTGAAAGGTCAACGACGGGCAGCGCGAACGGAGACGATTCGGCGACGACTTGAACGGGCGAGCCGTCAACGCTGACGAAGTTCGTACGCAGAGCCTCGTGGCGGCGCACGACCTCGGAGAGCGCCTGACCTAGTGCGAGGGCGTTGAGCGTACCGCTCAGTTGGAAGCCGACCGGGATGTTGTAGGCGTTCGAGCCGGGCGTGAGCTGGTCTAAGAACCAGAGGCGCTGCTGCGCGAACGAGAGCGGCGCGGCCTCACCCCTCTGGCGCGGCGCGAGCGGCAAGTCTTCGTCACGGCCCGCGCCCGAGCGGAGAAGCGACTCGACGCGGCCCGAGAGCCCGCCGAGCGTCGGGGCCTCGAACAGCGCGCGCAGCGGCAGCTCGACGCGGAAGGCTTCGCGCACGCGCGAGATGACGCGCGTGGCGAGCAGACTGTGCCCGCCCAGTTCGAAGAAGTCGTCGTCGCGGCCGACGCGCTCGACGCCGAGGACGTGCTCCCAGACGGCGGCCAGCACCTCCTCGGCGGCCGTGCGCGGCGCGGCGTAGGCGCGGCCGTCGTCCTGACGCGCGAGTGCCGGCGCCGGCAGCGCGCGGCGGTCAACCTTGCCGTTCAGAGTCAGCGGCAACTCGTCGAGCGCGACGTACGCGGAGGGAACCATGTACTCCGGCAAACGCTCCTTCAAGTGGCGCCGCAACTCCTCCGCACCGGGCGCCGCGGCACCCGCGGCGGGCACGACGTAGGCGACGAGTCGCTTGTTGCCCGGCGTGACCTCCGCCGCGATGACGAGCGCCTTATTCAAGGCTGAGTGCGCGAGCAGCGCGGCCTCGACCTCGCCGGGCTCGATGCGGAAGCCGTTGAGCTTGACCTGCGTGTCGGCGCGCCCGAGGAACCGCAGCGATCCGCGGTCTGTGTGGCGCGCGAGGTCGCCCGTGCGGTAGAGACGCGCGCCCGGCCGCGAGGAGAAGGGGTCGGGCACGAAGCGCTCGGCGGTCAGGTCGGGGCGGCCCAAGTAGCCGCGCGCGACGTGCTCGCCGCCGACCAGCAGCTCGCCGCGCTCGTCAACGCCCGCCGGCTCGAAGGAGTTGAGCACGTAGACCTGCGTGTTCGAGACGGGGCGGCCGATGGGTACCGACGTGGCGACATCGCGCGGCTCTATCGTGTGGCAGCAGGCGAACGTAGTCGTCTCCGTTGGGCCGTAGCCGTTGATGAGACGGCAGCCGTCGAGTTGCACGAGCGCGCGCCTGACGTGGTCGGGCGAGAGCGCCTCGCCGCCGGCCAACAATTGTCGAACCGAGCCGAGCCCTCCGAGCCCGGCGTCCACCGCCTGGTGAAACAGCCCGGCCGTCAGCCACAGGGTCGTCACCTGCGTCCGTTCGACGAACTCGCCAAGCTCGCCCAGCGAAGCAGTCCCCGGCGGGAAGACGACGAGCCGCCCGCCGTTGAGCAGCGGGCCCCAGACCTCGAAGGTTGAGGCGTCGAACGAGACGGGCGCGAACTGTAAGAAGACCTCGCGCGCGCCGAGGTCGGCGTAGTTGGCGCCGCGCACGAGCGAGAGCACGTTGCGGTGCGTGACCATCACGCCCTTCGGCTCGCCCGTCGAGCCCGACGTATACATCAGGTAGGCGAGGCCCTCGGCCGTGGCCGCGCGCCCGGTCGCGGCGCCGGTGAACTCGTGTGCAGGCGTGCGGTCGTCAGTTTCGTCGTCAACGCACACGACGGCCAGCTCGTTCAAAGGGATGTGGCGGGCGACCTTCGCGGTGGTGACGAGCGTCTTGACACGTGCGTCTTCGAGGATGAAGCGACTTCTCCGCGCGGGGTCGTTGGGGTTGATGGGGACGTATGCCGCGCCGGCCTTCGAGACGGCGAGCAGCGCGACGATCAGCTCGGCCGAACGCTCAAGCATCACGCCGACGAACGACTCGGCGTCGGCGCCCGCACGACGCAGGCGTCGCGCCAGCTCGTCCGCGCGACGGTTCAGCCCGCGGTAGGACAACTGCTCGCCCTCGAACTCGACG
>JBEVJD010000022.1:0-8005 GCA_040510435.1 Pyrinomonadaceae bacterium
CGTTGAAGGGCGACAGTATCGCGTCCTTCTCCGCGCGGACGAAGGTGTAGTTGAAGAAGGAGTCGCCGCGCTTCACCGGATTATCCGCGGACGGGCGCAGGAGGTCTTTGCCCACCTGGAACTCGGCCCAGAAACCCTGCCCCTGGTCGTTCGCGAGCAGCACGTCGGCGCCGCTCGCCCCGGCCGTCACCACGTCGTGCGTCTGCGTGTTGGTGACGAAGTTGAAGAGCAGCATGACGGGCCACTGCTGGCTGCGCGTGATGTCGGCGCGCGCGATGAGGTCTACGAGGTTGTAGCCCGAGGAGAGCCGGCCGTCGCGGTTGACCGCGTTCGTGTTCGCGAGCGACAGCCCGAGGTTGGCGTTGCCCGCGACGAGCAGTTCGCGCGGGACGGAGACCTGCGTGGTGACGGTGCGCGCCGGGGTCGTGCCCGAGGCCGGGATGACGATGGTGACGGGGAACTGTATGTTCGCGCCGAAGATTTGCGCGGGCGTGATGAACTGCGTCCCCGAGAAGTAGAGGTCGGCGGCCGAGAGCTTGAGCGAGACGTGCTTCGACGCGATCTCGGTGCGCGCCTGCGCGCCGTAGAGCGCGAGGTCGCGCCCGGCGCGGCCCGAGGCGTCGAGGTCAACGCGCCCGTCCGCGCCGAGCACGAAGGCCGAGTTGCGTTCGAGCAGGGGCAACTGCCACGCGACGAGCGCGAAGTTCCTGAACGCGGACTTCTTGAAGGTGCGCGTGTAGCTCTCGCTCAGACCCTCGACCGAGATGTCGTTGTCCCACGTCAGCTCGGTGCGCGTCCACGGCGTGTCGAACTTGCCCGCCTGCACCTGGAAGCCGGGCAGCGCCTTCGGCCTGTAGGTGATGAACGCCTGGTCTACGGCGAAGGGCTTGCGCGTGAAGAAGTCTGTGAGCGTCTGGTTGGTCGAGATCATGTCGGCGAAGGTGCCGGTCGCGAGGCGAATCCCCCAGTCGAACTCGTCGCCGACGCGTCCGCGCACGCCGAAGCGCGCGCGGACGCGCAGGCGCTGGCGCGTCGTGAGCGGGTTGCCGAGCGCGCCCGGGATGTCGGGGTTCGCCGCGGCGTTCTGCTGGCCGTAGAAGGACTCGTAGCGCAAGCGCAGGTCGCCGCTGAAGGTCATCGAGCCGAGCTGGCGCGAGACGGCGTCCGCGGTCTTCTTCGCCTGCTCCTCGACGCGCCCGACGCGCGCCTCGATTCCCTGCGTCTGCGCGGCGGCGGCGGCCTGCGTCCCGGCGGGCGCCGCGACGGCGGCGCCGGAGTAGGCCGCGTCGCGCACGACGGCCGGACCGGCGGGTCGCGCCGCCGCGAGCCGTTCGGCGTCCTCGACGCGCACGCGCAGGTCGCCGATGAGGCGCGACTGCTCGCGGACGGCGGCGCGCAACTGCTCGATCTCTTCGCGCTGCGCGCGCAACTGCCGCTCGACCTCTTCGAGCGCGAAGAGGCTGCCCGAGGTCTGCCCCTGCGGCGCCGCGGCGGGCGTCGCGGGCTTCTCCGCCGGGGCGACCGGCGACTGCGCGCGGGCGCCCGCGGCCGGGATGACCGCGAGCGCGGCGAGCGCACACGCGCGTAGAATCAACTGGCGCATAAGAATCATCCTTTCGGTGAAGCGTGCCGTCAGAACTTGAACCGTATACCACACGCACCTTAACGGAAGGTTACGCGCAGCTTAACAAATAGGGGCTGGGTGCCGGGTGAAGAGGGTGTCGGGTTCCGGGTTTTGGATGTTGAGTAAGAAGATACAGTTTTTACCCAACACCTATCACCCAAAACCCAAAACCCTTTTCGCCCTCCCCGTTGTCACCCCCGGGCTTTGCATGTAGAATTTCGCGCAGGGTACTCCTCTCCAACGGACTTGCGAAGCGTATGGCTCTTCTGCACATCACAGACGCGGGCGGTCGTGCGTGGCATCTGCCGCTCACGCCGCAGGGCGTGTGCACCATCGGGCGGGCGCCCGACAACCGCGTCGTCTTGAACGACCCGCGCGCGTCGCGCTACCACGCGCACGTCAAGTTCCAGGCCGGTGCTTACGTCCTCGTCGACGGGGGGCTCGACGGCAAGCGGTCGGCCAACCACGTCTTCGTCAACGGCGAGCAGCGGCTCGAACACGTGCTGCGCGACGGCGACTCCGTCCAGATCGGCGCGAGCCGCCTGCGCCTCGACCTCTCCGACGAGCGCAGGAAGCCCGCGGAGCCCGAGGCGCGCTTCGAGGACAAGCCGCTCGGCCACACGCAGCTCCTTGTCTCGGCCAACGACGTGATCCGCGCCGCGCTCGGCACGCCCGGGCAGCGCTCCGTCCCCGCCACGGCCGAGCGCAACATCGCCGCCGCGCTCAACACCGAGTTGGAGGAGCTGCGCGGCAAGGCGCGCATCCTCGCCCTGCTCTACGAGATGTCGAAGACGCTCGGCTCGGTCTTCGACCTCGACTCCATCTTCGACAAGGCTTGCGAGGTCATCCTCAGCGCGACGCCCGCCGACCGCGTCGTCGCGCTCCTCGGCGACGAGCGCGACCTGAACGGCGACGGCGAGGAAGACCTCGTCGTCGTCGCCATGCGCGTCCGCGACGAGAAGCGGGCCGCGCACGCGCGCAAGCAGCCCATCGGCCGCACCATCACGCGCAAGGTGATGCGCGAGCGACAGGCCATGCTCTCGCAGGACGCGGCGGCCGACATGGAGTTCGCGGGCGTCCACTCCATCGTCGCGCAGGGCGTCCACTCGACCATCTGCGCGCCGCTCATCGCCGACACGCGCGTCCACGGCGCGCTCTACGCCGACCGGCTCGACCCCTTCACCTCGTTCACGCGCGACGACCTCGAACTCGTCTCGGCGGTCGCCGCGCAGACGGCCGTCGCCGTCGAGAACGCGCGCGCGCACGCGCGGCTCGCGCGCGAGGAGGTGGCGCGCGCCAACTACGGCCGCTTCCTCCCAGAGTACGTCGTCCAGCAGATTCTGGAGAACCCCGACTCGTTCAAGCTCGGCGGCAGCAACCAGACCCTGACCGTGCTCTTCGCGGACATCCGCGGCTTCACCCGCCTCTCCGAGCACGCGCCGCCCGAGCGCATCGTGCAGCTTTTGAACAACTACTTTACGGCGATGTCAGACGTTATCTTCGCGCACGGGGGCACCCTCGACAAGTACCTCGGCGACGGGCTGATGGCTCTGTTCGGCGCGCCGACTGCGTCGCCCGACGACGCGTGCAACGCCGTCTCGGCGGCCGTCGCGATGCAGCGCCGGATGGAGGAGATCAACGCGCAGCTCCGCGCCGAGGGGCTCGCCGAGATCGCCATCGGTATCGGGCTCCACACGGGCGTCGCCACCGTGGGCTACATCGGCTCGGAGCGGCGCTCGGAGTACACGGCCATCGGCGACACGGTCAACCTCGCGGCGCGGCTGGAGCAGAACGCGCTGCCCGGCCAGATCATCCTGAGCGACGCCGCGGCGCGCGCCGCCGAGGGGGCCGGCTGCGGCATCCACTCGCGCCCGCCCATCACCGTCAAGAACCGCGTCCAGCCCGTCCCCATCTTCGAGGTGGACTGGAGGAAGGTCCAAGTGATGAGTGATAAGTGATAAGAGGGGAACGGAAGCCCTTCTCTTCTTCTTATTACTTATGACTCATCACTTATCACTCAACACATATGTCTTCAAACTCATTCATGCGCGGGCCCCGCTCGCTGCTCTCGCTGGCGGGGTGGCGCGACCTCGTGTCGGACTCGATGGCGATTGACATCGGCTCGACCTCGGTCATCATCGCCGTCCGGGGCCGCGGCGTCGTCGTGGACGAGCCGGCCGTCGTCGCCGTCAACAAGATTTCGGGCGAGGCCGTCGCCGTCGGCCGCGAGGCGCACGACATGCTCGGGCGCGAATCGCGCGACGTAAGTCTCGTCTACCCACTGGTGGACGGCGTCGTCGCCGACTTCGAGCGGACGCAGAAGATGCTCGACCAGTTCGTGCGGCGCGCGCGCAGCGGCATCTCGCACTTCAGCCGCCGCGCCGTGATGAGCGTGCTCTCGGGCATCACGCAGGTCGAGCAGCGCGCCCTGCTCGCCGCCGCCGAGTCGGCGCACATCGGCCGCGTCTACATGGTCGAGGAGGGGTTGGCGGCAGCCATCGGCGCGGGCGTCTCGATTGAGGATAAGAACGCGTCGGCCGTCGTCGACATCGGCGGCGGCACGACGAACGTCGCCGTCGTCGCGCGCGGCATGATCGTCTACGCGCAGGCCGAGCGCGTCGGGAGCATGGACATCGACGAGGCGATCATCAACCGCCTGCGCCGTCACCACGGCCTCATCATCGGCATGCCGACGGCCGAGACGTTGAAGAAGGAGTTGGGGTCGGCCGTCGAGCCGCCGCAACCCGCGCGGAGCATGAGCGTCAAGGGGCGCGACGTGCAGACGGGCGCGCCGCGCGCCGTGGACGTGACGAGCGAGGAGGTCTGCGTCGCGGCCGGGGGCGTGGTGCAGCGCATCGCGCGCGTCGTCAACCGCGCGCTCGGCGAACTGCAACCCGAGGTCGCCGCAGACCTCTACGACCGCGGGCTCATCCTGACGGGCGGCGGCGCGCTCCTCGACGGCATGGCCGACTTCCTCAGCCGCGAGACGAACCTCTCGACGCGCATGCACGACGACCCGCGCTACGCCATCGTCAACGGCCTCTCTCAACTCTTCGACGAGCCGCTCCTGCTCCGCCGCGTCTCGCGCAACGACCAGTCGCACCTGCTCGACGAGACGGCCGGGGCGTTCGAGTAAGCGCCGGGGCGTCGGGTCAGACGGCCCGCGAGGAGGGTGGTTGAGAAGCGAGAAGGAAAAGATGCTCGGCGGCGAACTCTACGACCCGCTCGACGCCGAGCTGTCGGCCGAGCGTCGCCGCGCACGCCTCCTCTTGAAGGCGCTCAACGACACGCGCGACGACCAGCAGGAGGAGCGCGCGCGTCTCATCAGAGAGTTGATTCCCGGCGCGGGCGATGGCGTCTGGATCGAGCCGCCCTTCTACTGCGACTACGGGACGAACATCACGCTCGGCGAAAAGGTCTTCTTCAACTTCAACTGCGTCGTCCTCGACGTGGCGCCCGTTTCGATAGGGTCGCGCGTGCTGTTCGGGCCCGCGGTGCAGATATACGCGGCGACGCACCCCTTGAGCGCGGTCGAGCGCCGGACGGGGCTCGAAGCGGGCCGGGCCGTCGAGGTCGGCGACGACGTGTGGGTCGGGGGCGGCGCCATCATCTGCCCGGGCGTGCGCGTCGGCGCGCGCACGGTCATCGGCGCGGGCAGCGTCGTCACGCGCGACATCCCCGCAGGCGTCTTCGCCGCCGGCAACCCCTGCCGCGTCATCCGCGAGGTCGAGGAATAAAGTGATGCCACGCGGCCCCTCCGAGCATTTGCTATGAACATCCTCGCGCTCTTCCGCCGGCAGATACAGGTGGCGCGCGTGACGGGCATCCCCGTCCGCATCGACTACCGCTGGTTCTTCGTCTTCGCGCTCTCGGCGTGGGTCATCGCCGGGAGCTTCCGCGAGGGGACGACGATGACGCAGTTCGTCCGGCTCGGCCCGGCGGCGGCGTGGCTGGCGGGGCTCTTGACGACCTTCGCGCTCTTCCTCTCCATCTTCGGCCACGAGCTGTCGCACGCGCTGCTCGCGCGCGCCGAAGGCATCGAGAGCGACGAGATCGTGCTCCACCCCTTCGGCGGCCTGACGCGCCTGCGCCGCGAGCCCGACAACCCGCGCGCGGAGTTCCGCATCGCCATCGCCGGCCCGAGCGCGAGCTTCCTCATCGGGGTGCTGTCGCTCGCCGGCTTCTACGTCTCGCGCCTCGCGGGTCTGAACGCGCTCGCCGCGGCGCTCTCCATCATCGGCTTCTGGAACTTCACCATCGCGGCGTCGAACCTGCTGCCCGGCTACCCGCTCGACGGCGGGCGCGTGCTGCGCGCCTTCCTGTGGAAGCGGACGGGGCAGCTCGACGACGCGACGCGCATCGCGGGCCTCGGCGGCCAACTCATCGGCGGCGCGCTCGGCGTCTTCGGCGTCTGGTTCTACCTCAGGGCGGGCGACGCCTTCATGGGGCTGTGGCTGGTCGTCGTCGGCCTCTTCCTCTTCGACGCGGCGCGCTCCGTCACGCGGCGGCGCAAGACGCTGCGCACCGCGGGCGACGCGATGGCCGCGCCCGTCACGGTCGAGCCCGACTCCACGGTCGCCCACTTCGTTGACCACGTGCTGACGCTCCACCGGCAGGAGGCGTTCGCCGTCGCGCGCGACGGCCGGCTCCACGGCATCCTCACCTTGAAGGACTTGAAGGCGCTGCCGCGCGAGCGCTGGCACCAGACGCGCGTCCGGGAGGTGATGCGCCCCGTCTCCGAAGAACTCTTCGTCGGCCCTTCGGCCCCGCTCGCGCGCGCCGAGCGCCTCCTCAACGAGAACGGCGCCGGCGCCCTCGCCGTCGTCGACGACGCGGGCCAACTGGTCGGCCTGCTGCTGCGCGGCCGCTTCAAGCGCAAGGCCAACGTCAAAGCCTAAGCCGGCAGGATTAACCACAGAGACGCGGGGACACAGCCAAAGCACAGCTAAGACGAGCTGTGTCTGTGTGTCTCCGCGTCTTCGTGGTTAATACCTTGGCCGATTAAGGGGCTCGTTGATTTACGCCCGTTTTTGCCTCATAATCGGCGCGGAGGCGTGCAAACCAGACAAGGTGGAGGTCGCTTATGTTGGCAGTGCTCGGTGCGCTGTTCGCCGACAGGCTTATCGTTGTACCCAAATTCAACGCGGCCGCCTTCATCTGAGGCCGGGAAGTACATGAAGCGCGACGTGCCCGCCCCCGACACCCCCATACCGCAGCACAGATGAATTTTAGATTTTTGATTTGCGATTTGAAGCCTCCGGCCTTCAGTCAAAACAACAATCAGAAATCGACAGTCAGAAATGTTTCTACAGGCGTACAACCAGTACTGGCAGAGCCTGCGCGAGCCGCGGAACGTCGTGGACATCGTGCTGGTCTTCCTGCTGGTCTACGCGCTGCTGCGGGCGATAAGGGGGACGCGCGCGGCGCCGATGGCGGCGGGACTGCTGGCGCTCGGCGCGCTCTACTGGGGGGCGGTGCGGTTCGACCTGGCGACGCTCGAATCCATCCTGCGACTCTCGCCGTTCGTCGTCTCGGTCGCCATCGTCGTGCTCTTCCAGAACGAGATCAGGCAGGCGCTCGTCAACTTCGGCAACCGCTTCCGGATGCCCTTCCTCATCCGCCACAAGGGTCAGTTCGGCGAGGGCGTCTACGACGAGATCGTGCTGGCGGCGACGACGCTGGCCTCGACGAAGACGGGCGCGCTCATCGTCGTCGAGCGCGGCGTATCTTTGCGTAACGTCATCGAGGGCGGGGTCAAGCTCGACGCGGAACTTTCGTACGACCTGCTCGTCACCATCTTCAACCCGGCGACGCCTCTGCATGACGGCGCGGTCGTCATCCGCGGCCACCGCGCGGCGGCCGCCGCCTGCTTCCTGCCGCTGACCCTGAACCCTCTGCTCTCGAAAGACCTCGGCACACGCCACCGCGCGGCCATCGGCATCACCGAAGGATCGGATGCGATCTCGCTTGTCGTGTCAGAAGAAACGGGCCTCATCACATACGTCGAAGCCGGGCAGATCCATCGCAATATTGAGACGACTCAACTCAGAAAGCTGCTCCTCGATGCTCTCGACATCCCGCTGGTCGAATCGCGAAATCAAAAAACTTTCTCCGCTGAAAGCACCGAAACACCTGAGAGTCTCTAGTTCGTAATGCAAAGGACAATACCGTATACGCGGGCGCCAAGCGCTCCCGGCTAACGGAACTTTTCCGCGATCTGTGATAAAAATAAAGTCGTGGCCGATAAGCGTTTTGCAGGGCATATATTGCGCAAGGTATTCCTCGAAGATTGGGGAATAAAGCTGCTTGCGCTCGCGATTACGCTAGCGCTCTGGCTTGGAGTGACCGGACTGAGCACGCACACGCGTCGCAGCATGACCG
>JBEVJD010000023.1:0-4924 GCA_040510435.1 Pyrinomonadaceae bacterium
CAGCGTGGTGACGGACAGCACGCTGTGCCTGGCGGTCACGCCAGGCTCGCACGTGATGCTCGCCAGCAGATTGCCGACCGTGCGATGCGGAACACGCACGCCCTTCGGCTTGCCCGTCGAGCCCGACGTGTAGATGACGTAGGCCACGTCCTGCGGCGTCGCGCCGCCGCCGAAGGCCGCGCCGTCGTCGTCACCGTCGAGGCCGAGGGCGTCGAGACTGAGGGCGCGCGCCCCGCAACCTTCGACCTCAGCGGCGGCGTCTTCGTCGGTCAGCACGAGCGACAGCCCCGCGTCCTTGACGACGTAGGCGTGCCGCTGCGGCGGGTGGCTCGGGTCGAGGGGCACGTAGCCGGCGCCCGCCTTGAGCACGCCGAGCAGCGCGACGACCTCTTCGAGCGAGTGTTTCATGCAGACGCCGACGAGGTCGCCGCGGCGGACGCCCTCGGAGCGCAGGAGGCGCGCGAGCCTTGCGGAGCGGCGGCTCAGCTCCGAGTAGGTCAGCAGCTCGCCGCGGCAGACAACGGCTGTCGCGCCGGGCTCGGCCTGCGCCTGCTCCTCGAAAAGCTCCTGGAGGCACTTGTCGGCGGGGTAAGGTGAGCGCGGCCCGCACGACCCTTCCTCGGAACGTCGCCGCTCATCCTCGTCGGCCAGCGGCAGTTCGGAGAGGCGCGCGGCCGGGCGCGCGGCGGCGGCCGCGAGCAGGTTCCGGAGGTGCCCGACCATCCGCGCGGCCGTGTCGCGGTCGAAGAGGTCTGGGTTGTATTCGAGCGCCCCGGCGAGGCCGTCCGTCCCTTCCCACATGTCGAGCAGCAGGTCGTACTTCGAGGTCGTCACCTCGACCTGCCGCGGGAAGCTCAGCCTGAGGCCGGCGAGCGCGAGGTCTGTCATCGGCGCGTTCTGAAGGCTGAAGACGACCTGGAACAGCGGCGGGTAGGAGAGGTTCCGCTGCGGCTGTAGTTCCTCGACCAACTTCTCGAACGGGAGCGACTGGCGCGTGTACGCCTGGAGAGTCAGCTCGCGCACACGCCCGACCATCTCCTCGAACGTCGGGTCGCCCGAGCAGTCGGCGCGCAGCGCCAGCATGTTGACGAAGCAGCCGATGAGCCCCTCGACCTGCGCGCTGACGCGGTTGGCCACGCTGGTGCCGACGACGAAGTCGTCCTCGGCCGCGTAGCGCTGGAGGAGGGTCTGGAAGCCCGCGAGCAGCGTCATGAAGAGCGTCACGCCCTGCCGCCGGCTCAGCTCCTTGAGCGCGTCCGAGAGGTCGCGTTCGATGAGGAAGGGCTCGGCCGCGCCCCTGTAAGTCTGGACGGGCGGGCGCGGCCGGTCGGTCGGGACGTTGAGGACGGGCGGCGCGCCGGCCAGGTTCTTGCGCCAGTACTCAAGCTCGCGTTCGAGCGCCTCGCCGCTCAGCCGCTGCCGCTGCCACGCGGCGAAGTCGGCGTACTGCACGGCGAGTTCGGCCAGCGGCGACGGCGCGCCGCCGCGGAACGATTCGTAGAGAGCGGAAATCTCTTTGACGAGGACGCCCTTCGACCAGCCGTCGCTGACGATGTGGTGGAGCGTGCAGGCGAGAGCGTGATCCTGCTCCGCGTAGCGGAAGAGGACGAGGCGCGCGAGCGGCCCCGTTTCGAGGTCGAAGGGACGCTCGAAAATCGCCTCGGTCAGTCGCGTCGTCGCGACCTCCTGCGCCTCGGGTTCGAGGCTGCCAAGGTCAATGACGGGGATGCTGTAACGCGGCGCGGGGTGGATGATTTGAAGCGGCTCGCCGTCGATGACGGGGAAGCTCGTGCGCAGAGCCTCGTGGCGGCGGATGACCTCGCCGAAGCTCTGTTCGAGCGCGGCGACGTTGAGCGGCCCCGAGAGCCTGACGCCGAGCGGAATGTGAAAGGTGGTCGTCCCCGCGGCGAACTGTTCGAGGAACCACATGCGCTGCTGCGCGAAGGAGAGCGGCAACTCCTCGTCGCGCGGGGTGGGCTCGATGGCCGACTGTTCGACGAGCCGGCCGGCGCCGAACTGCTCCTCAACGAGCCGCGCCATCTGCTTCAGCGTCGGCGACTCGAAGAACCCGCGCACGGGCAGTTCCACCTTCAGCATGTCTCTGATGCGGAGGAGGACTTGCGTGACGAGCAGCGAGTGCCCGCCGAGGTTGAAGAAGTTGTCGTCGCGCCCGACCGAGGGCAGCTTCAGCACCTCGCGCCAGATGCCGGCGACGATCTCTTCGACCGGCGTGCGCGGCGGCTCCTTCTCCTCCGACTCGGCGGCGTGCGCCACTTCGAGCGCGGGGAGCGCCTTGCGGTCAATCTTGCCGTTGAGCGTGCGCGGCAGTTGCTCCATCTCGACGAAGGCCGAGGGCACCATCGCCTCGGGCAGGCGCTCCACGAGGTAGCCTCTCAACTCGTCGGCGCGGGTGCCGTTCGACATGGTGACGTAAGCGGCGAGGAGCTTGTTGCCGTGGCCGTCGTCTCGGTCAACGACCGCCACGTCGTCGACCGCGTGGTGCGAGCGCAGCAGGTTCTCGATCTCGCCCAACTCGACGCGCACGCCCCTGACCTTCACCTGCTGGTCGCGGCGGCCGAGGTATTCGAGGCTGCCGTCTTCGAGCAGGCGGCCGTAGTCGCCGGTCTTGTGGACGATGTCGTCGGGGTCGTCGTTGAAGGGGTTCCGGACGAAGACCTCGCTCGTCAGTTGGGGCTCGCCGTAGTAGCCGTGCGAGCGGTAGGGCGTGCGGATGTAAATCTCACCGACCGCGCCATGGTGGCAGGGCTGGGAGGCGGAGTCGATGACGAGCACCGCCGCGCCGCGGATGGGTTTGCCCACAGGAATCGAGGGCCGCACGATGTCCTCGGCGGTGACGAAGTGGCAGAACTTGGCGAGGCTGGTCTCGGTGGTGCCGTAGAGGTTGACGAGCTTGATGCGGTCGCTGAAGGCTTCCATCCACCGCCTCACGTCCGAGGGCAGCAGCGGCTCGCCGGCCATCACCACGTAGCGCATCGCCGCGAAGTACTTGGGGTCAAGCCCCTCGTTGACGATGGCGCGGAAGAGGGAGGGGAAGCAGTGGAGGATGTCTATGCCCTCGATGTCGAGCCAGTCGATGAGCTTGTGGGGCTCGAGCACGAGGTCGCGCGACTCTGGGGCGCAGACGGTGCCGCCGGAGCAGAGTGGGACGAAGGCGTCCTTGAGGAAGCCGTCGAAGCAGGGCGAGCCGAGCTGCGTGACACGCGTGCCGGGCTCGACGCCGAGCGCGTCGATCTCCCAGCGGACGAAGTGGTCGATGCCCTTGAGGCGGCCGAGGATGGCTTTGGGCTTGCCCGTGGAGCCGGAGGTGAAGTAGACGGAGCAAGGCGCCTCGGGGTCGGCCTCGACACCGGGCCAGCCCTCTTCGCGGTAGTCGGCGTACTCCGTCAGTACCTCGACGTTCGGGTCGTCAGAGCCCGCCGCCCCGGCGTCGAGGCAGACGGCGCTGACGCGCCCGCCCGCTTCGGCCGCGATGGCCCCGACCCGGTCGAGCTGTGCCGACTCCGTCACGTAGAAGCGCGGCCCGACCTGCCCGGCCATGACGGCGAGCCGCTGGTCGGGGAAGGTCGGGTCGAGAGGGACGAAGACGGCCCCGGCCTTGAGGGCGGCGAGGATGCCGGTGATGAGGCGCGCGGGGTCGAGGGCGAGGATGCCGACCATCGAGCCGCGGCCGGCGCCACGCGCCAATAGGAAGTTGGCGAGGCGGTTGGAGTCGGCCTCCAGTTGGGCGTAGGACAGTGCGCGGCCCGCGCGCTCGACGGCCGGGTCGGGGCCGAAGCGGGCGGCGGCGCGGCTGAACATCTCTTGCACGCTCTCGTAGCTCATCAGGACTCTCCTCGTGTGCCTTTACTGCGGCGCCGGTCGCCGCACGGAATAGTCGCTACAACCTTTGCGCCGGGTCGTCCACCATCCGCCCCAGAAGCTCCCAGTACTCCCCGAGCATCCGCTCGATGGTCTGGGCTTTGAAGATGCGGTCGTCGTATTCGAGGTGCCCCACCACCTCGTCGTCCGTCTCGGTCAAGACCATAGACAACTCGAAACGTGTGTCACCGTGCCCCTCCGTGTAACGCTCGCAACGCAGTCCCTCCATCTCAAGCTGCTCGCGCTCGCGGCGCTCGAGCTGGAACCACACGTCGAAGAGGCGCTCGCTCTTGAGGCCGACCTTCATCAACTCCGGCGGGAGTTGGAAGGTGTAGGCGTCGAGGCACACGTCTCTCACGCGCCGCATCACGTCGCGGAAGGTCTCGGCGCCCGACAAGTCCACGCGCAGGACGAGCGGGGTGGCGAGGATGCCGATGAGGCGTTCGGCCTCGGCTCTCTCACGGTTGGCGGAGACGGAGCCGACGACGATGTCCTCGTCGCCGGTGTACTGGTTGAGGAGGAGTGTGAAGCCGGAGAGCATCGTCATCAGCAGCGTCACGCCTTCGCCGCGGCTCAGCTCGCGCAGCGCCTCGGTCTTGTCGGCCGTGAGCCTGATGTCTCGCCTCGCGCCGCGGAAGGTTTGGACGCGCGGGCGCGCCTTCTGCTGCGGGAGGCTGAGCCGCTGCGGCGCGTCCTTAAGCTGCCGGCGCCAGTAGGCCAGCCGCGTCTCAAGCACCTCGCCCTGAAGCCACTGCCGCTGCCACGCGGCATAGTCGGCGTACTGCACGGACGGCTCGGCGAGTGGCGACGGCTCGCCGAGCTTGGAAGAGGTGTAGAGGCGGCTCATCTCCGCGATGATGACCTCGAAGGACTGGCCGTCGCCGACGATGTGGTGCATCGTGCAGATGAGGACGTGGTTGCCCTCCGCGACCTTCAACAGCAGGAGCCGCGCCAGCGGCCCGCGCGCGAGGTCGAAACGGCGGAGGTTCTCTTCCTGCGCCAGCCGCGCGGCCTGCTGCTCGCGCACGTCTGCGGGCAGATGCGA
>JBEVJD010000024.1:0-9899 GCA_040510435.1 Pyrinomonadaceae bacterium
AAGCGCGGCAGGTACTGATAGCCGTTCATCGTCGCCAGCGCCGCGGCCGAGAAGCCGAGCGCGGCCGGGTCGAACTCCGCCCCCGGACGGCGCTCCTGCACGAAACGGCTGATGTTGGTGCGGACGTCGAGCACCATCGTGTTCGAGAGCGTGGAAGTCCAGTCGAGGTTCGCGCCGTCGTTGGTGCGGTACTCGAAACCCTGTGTGAGCGGCGACTCTGTCCAGTTGTTCCGGTCTTCGGGGTTGAAGCTGTGATAGTACTTGCCGAAGATCGAATTCGACTCGTTGATGCGATGGTCGATGCGCGTGATCCAGGCGCGGTAGTTCGAGTGGCGCACCTGGTTCGAGAAGTAGTTCTGCGTCCCGTCGGAGTTGCCGGCGACGTTCGCCGTCGGGTAGAGGTTCAGGTACGCGAGCGCGATGGGGTTGAGCCGCGCCGTCGGAATGATGTTGTTCGCGAACGCCGTGCGCGTGACCGTGCCCGTCGCCTGCGCCGACAGCGGGTCGTAGATGCGCGTCGGGCAGATGGCCGCCGAGCCGGTGCAGGTCGTGTTCAGCAGCGCCGAGAAGTCGCCGCGGCGGAACGCCTCGGTCGGCACGGTGAAGAGCTGCGGCTCGGCCTGATTGTCCTTCAGGCGCTCGTAGGCGAAGAAGAAGAAGGTCTGGTCGCGGCCGTCGTACACCTTGGGCAGGTAGACCGGCCCGCCGAGCGTGCCGCCGAAGCGGTGGTACGTGCGCTCGGGGCGATCCTGTCCCGCGCGGTTCGAGAAGAAGTTGTTGGTCGTGCGGTTGCGGTCGCGGTTGAAGTAGTAGGCCGTGCCGTGCAGGTCGTTCGTCCCGGACTTGATGGCGGTGTTGACGGTCGCGCCGGCCGTGTAGCCCTGCGCCGCGTCGAAGGAGTTGGTCTGAACCTTGAACTCCTGCGTGGCGTCCGAGGGCGGCGAGAAGCCGACGCCGCCGTCGATGGCGAAGTTGGGCGAGCCGTCGAGCGTGACCTGGTTCGGGCCCGTCGCGCCGTTGGCGCGGAAGGCCGCGAGGTTGCCGTTCGAGGTCGGGCTGTAGCCGACGCTCGGGTTGCCGGTGTAAGAGATGCCGGGCGCGAGCGTGGCGAGCTGGTAGGGGCTGCCGTCGATGAGCGGCAGTTCTTGAATCTGCCGCGTGGTGATGGTCGTGCCCGTGGTGACCGAGCCGGTCTCAAGGATTGGGGCTGAGGCGACGGTCGTCACCGTCTCGCCCACGCCCGTCACGGACATCGGCACGTCGAGGGTGATCTTCTCCGAGACGCGAATCTCGATGTTCTCGCGCGTCGCGTTGCCGAAGCCCTGTGCGATGACGGTCAGCGTGTAGCGGCCGGGGTTGAGGAGCGGGAAGACGTAGGCGCCCTCGTCGTTGGTGGTGGCCGTATTGGCGACGTTCGTCTCGACGTTTTTGATCTCGACGGTCGCACCCGGCAGTGCCGCGCCGTTCGGGTCGGTCACGGTGCCTGTGAGCGACCCGCGGGACTCCTGCGCGCCGGCCATGACGAATGCCATGAGGAGCAGCAGGGCGGCGGCGATGCCGCGTCGGAATGCGTACTTGCTCATTACTTTTTTCCTCTTCTTTATTACTGGCGGTAGAACGCAGACGCGTTCACACAAGGGGTCGAATCTGCGCCGTCCGTCGGTAAGGTTTTCCGGCTCGCGGCTCTCATACGGTAGCCCATTCTCAGGGTCTGGAGTCTTCTGCAACGCTCGCGGTCAGGAGAGACCGCGACTGCAAAAGGTCTCGAAACTGCACTTGGACAAAGCTTTTTAGAAGACGCTTTCTGCGGGGGACTTCGAGGCACTGACTAAGATTCGTCTAGACGCCTTGATGGTTTTACCAATTAACCGACTGCTTAGAATCTGGCGTAGCTGGGAAGTCGCTGCTCAAAACAGAGCCCGTATTGAAAGCGAGTCGGATTTTCTACGAAATCGGTTTTTTTGTCAAGTTGTTTTAAGACCAATCGCAATATATTTTAATCAAGGGTCTTACCAATTAACTTGAGCGCCAAAATGATGTCCAATTTTTTGAGTGGCCTTTGGATGCGCCTTCGACTGCTTGGGTTCTGGTCTGTGCGGGGGAATTTTGAAAGAAAAATTACAGTAAATAGAGGTTTCCGTCAATCCTTTATAACTTTGTCATTTAAATTATTTATCAAGATATAAGAATTATAACTTTGAGTTTTAGTTGACTCCTCTTTAGTATGCCTCATTGGTTCCGAGGCGATTACTAAATGACCCACCTTGAGCGTATAAAAATCTTCGACACGACGTTGCGCGACGGCGAGCAGTCTCCGGGCTGTTCCATGAATCTTTCCGAGAAGATACGTCTGGCCCGCAAACTCCAGGGGCTCGGCGTTGACATCATCGAGGCCGGTTTCCCCATCGCCTCGGATGGCGATTTCGCCGCGGTCAAGGCCGTCGCGGCCGAGTGCCGAGAGGTCACGGTCGCGGCGCTCTGCCGCACGACCGAGCAGGACATCCTGCGCGCGTGGGAGGCGGTCGGCGGCGCCGCGCGCCCACGGCTCCACACCTTCGTCGCCACCTCGGACATACACCTCGAACACAAGCTGAAGAAGTCGCGCGCCGAGGTTTTGCGCATGACGCGCGAAGCCGTGCGCCTTGCGCGCACCTTCACCGAAGATGTCGAGTTCTCCGCAGAGGACGCGACCCGCAGCAACGTGGAATACCTCTGCGAGGTCTTCGCCGTCGCGGTCGAGGAGGGCGCGCGCACGCTCAACGTGCCCGACACGGTCGGCTACACGACGCCGACAGAGTTCCGCGAGATCGTCTCGGCCGTGCGCGAGCGCGTCGTGGGCACGCGTGACGTGACCATCAGCGTCCACTGCCACAACGACCTCGGGCTTGCGGTCGCCAACAGCCTCGCCGCGCTCGACGCGGGCGCGCGCCAGGTCGAGTGCACGGTCAACGGCATCGGCGAGCGCGCGGGCAACGCCGCGCTCGAAGAGGTCGTGATGGCGCTGCGCGTTCGCGCCGACCGTCTGCCTTACGTGTGCGACGTGCGCGCCGAAGAGATTTATCCGACGAGCCAACTGCTCTCGGAGATCATCGGCTTCGGCGTGCAGCCGAACAAGGCCGTCGTCGGCCGCAACGCCTTCGCGCACGAGGCGGGCATACATCAGCACGGCGTGCTCTCGAACCCGCTCTGCTACGAGATCATGACGCCCGAGTCGGTCGGCGTCCCCGCGAACAGCATCGTGCTGGGCAAGCACTCGGGCCGGCACGCGCTCTCGCGCCGCTTCGACGAACTCGGGTTCACGCTCTCGGCCACAGAGCTTGAGGGCGCCTACCACGAGTTCACGAAGCTGGCCGACCGCAAGAAGAACATCTACGACCAGGATTTGCTCTCACTCCTCCCCGCCCAGCAGCGGCGCGAGCACGACCACGAGATCGGGGCCGGCGCGCTGAAGATGGACTTGGTGGAGGCGTTCGGCGGCTAACCAATTTTTGAAAGCATCGGCCATCTGCTGCCGTCCTTGCTGTTTTAGGGCTGGAGCCGGTGGTCGATTTTTCGTGAGAAGAGATCGAGATGAAACTGAACATCACAGTCCTGCCCGGCGACGGCATCGGCCCGGAAGTGACGCGCGAAGCGGTGCGCGTGCTGCGCGCGGTTGCGGAAGTCTACGGCCACGAGTTCTCGTTTGACGAGCATCTGTTCGGAGGTGCCGCCATCGAAAAGACGGGGAGCCCTTTGCCGACCGCGACTCTCGACGCGTGTCTCGCGTCGGACGCGGTTCTGCTCGGCGCGGTGGGCGCGCCGCAGTTCGACGGGCTGGCCGGCAACAAGAGGCCCGAGGCGGGGCTGCTCGCGCTCCGCAGCGCATGCGGCGCGTTCGCCAACCTGCGCCCCGTCATCTGTTACGACGCGACGGCCGACTCCTCGCCGCTCAAGGCAGAAGTGGTCAAAGGCGCCGACGTGCTCATCGTCCGCGAGCTGCTCGGCGGCCTCTACTTCGGCGAGCCGCGCGGCGTGAATACGGAGGGGGCGACGCGCGAAGCCTTCAACACGATGCGTTACGACGAGAATGAGGTCGAGCGTGTCGCGCGCGTCGCGTTCGACGCGGCTTGCGCGCGCGGTTGTAAGGTGACTTCGGTCGATAAGGCGAACGTCCTCGAAACCTCAAGGCTGTGGCGCGAAGTGGTCACGCGCGTCGCGCGCGAGTACCCGCAGGTGACTTTGGAGCACATGTACGTGGACGCCTGCGCGATGCACCTGATGCTCAACCCGCGCCGCTTCGACGTGATTCTGACCGAGAACCTCTTCGGCGACATTCTCTCCGACGAGGCTGCCGTGCTCGCCGGCTCGCTCGGGATGCTGGCCTCGGCCAGCGTCGGCGGGGGCACTGACGTGTACGAGCCTGTCCACGGCTCCGCGCCAGACATCGCGGGCGTGGGGCTCGCCAATCCGCTCGGGGCCATCGCCTCGGCCGCGCTCCTGCTCCGCCACACGGCCGGCCTCGAACAGGAGTCGCAGGACGTGGAAGCCTCCATCCGCGCCGTGCTCGAACGCGGCTACCGGACGGCCGATATACAGGGCCAGACCGGAAAGTATATAGTCGGCACGGAGGAGATGGGCACGCTCGTCGCCGAAGCCTTCGCCGAACTCGCCGACATGCGCCACGCCTACCACGCAGTTTAGTATTAGATGTTGGGTGATAGGTGCCGGGTTCTGGGTTAAGAGCTTACCCTCCCCAGCACCCGGCACCTATCACCCAACACCCACTCACTATGTCACGCACACTCTTCGAAAAGATTTGGGACGCGCACGTGGTGCGCGAGGCGGCGGGCGAGCCCGCGCTGCTCTACATAGACCTGCACCTCGTACACGAAGTCACCTCGCCGCAGGCTTTCGACGGGCTGCGCGCGGCCGGCCGCGGCGTCCGCAGACCAGACCTGACCGTTGCCACCATAGACCACAACGTCCCGACGACAGACCGCAGCATCCCCATCGCAGACCCCATCGCCGCGCAGCAGATCGAGACGCTGCGCCGCAACTGCTCAGAGTTCGGAGTCAATCTCTACGACATTGACTCGCCCGAGCAGGGCATCGTCCACGTCATCGGGCCTGAGTTGGGCTTGACGCGCCCGGGCATGACCATCGTCTGCGGCGACAGCCACACCAGCACACACGGCGCATTCGGCGCGCTCGCCTTCGGCATCGGCACGAGCGAGGTCGAGCACGTCCTCGCCACGCAGTGCTTGCAGCAGTCGAAGCCGCGGACGATGCTCGTCCGGACGACGGGCGCGCTGGCCGATGGCGTCACCGCGAAAGACCTCGCGCTCGGACTCATCGGGCAGATAGGCACGGACGGTGCGACGGGCCACGTCATCGAGTACGCGGGCCCCGCCGTCCGCTCGCTCTCGATGGAGGGGCGGATGACGCTCTGCAACATGAGCATCGAGGCCGGCGCGCGCGCAGGGATGATCTCTCCCGACGATGTGACTTACACATACCTCGAAGGCAGGCGCTTCGCTCCGCGCGACGCGGCCTGGCGCGAGGCGCTCGATTACTGGCAGAGCCTTCCCGGCGACGAGGGCGCGCACTTCGACACCGTCGTGGAGTTCGACGCCGCCGCGCTCGCCCCCTTCGTCACGTGGGGGACGAGCCCCGGGCAGGTCGTGCCCGTCACAGGGAGCGTGCCCGACCCGACGGACGCGCGTTCCGAGAACGAGCGGCGCTCGACCGCACGCGCCCTCGAATACATGGGGCTCGCGCCCGGCACACGCATGGAGGACGTGCCCGTTGACCGCGTCTTCATCGGCTCTTGCACCAACGCGCGGCTGGAAGACCTGCGCGCGGCGGCCAGTGTCGTGCGCGGCCACAAGGTGAACAGCGCCGTGCGCGCGTTGGTCGTGCCCGGCTCGCAGGCCGTCAAACGCGCGGCCGAAGCCGAAGGGCTCGACGAGATATTCCGCGCGGCCGGGTTCGAGTGGCGCGAGGCGGGTTGTTCGATGTGCCTCGGCATGAACCCGGACACGCTCGCGCCGGGCGAGCGCTGCGCCTCGACCAGCAACCGCAACTTCGAAGGCCGCCAGGGCAAAGGCAGCCGCACGCATTTAGTCAGTCCCGCGATGGCCGCCGCGGCCGCCGTCGCCGGACACTTCACGGACGTGCGCGGCTGGGACTACAAAGGCTGACAGGTTATAAGAAGGACACATGCTTCCCTTTCGCGTACACACGGGCGTCGCCGCGCCGCTCGACCACCCGAACGTTGACACGGATCAGATCATCCCGAAGCAGTTCCTCAAACGCGTCGAGCGCACCGGCTTCGGCCAGGTCCTCTTCTACGACTGGCGCTTCAGTTCCGACGGCTCGCCCAACCCGAGCTTCGTGCTGAACGAGCCGCGTTACGCGGGCGCCACAGTGCTCCTCGCGGGGAGCAACTTCGGCTGCGGCTCCTCGCGCGAGCACGCGCCCTGGGCGCTTCTCGACTACGGCTTCCGCGCCGTCGTCGCACCCTCCTTTGCCGACATCTTCAAGAACAACTGCACGAAGAACGGCGTGCTCCCCGTGACGCTCTCGGCCGAGCACGTCGCCGAACTCGTCCGACGCGCGCGCGAGGTCGAAGGCTACAGTCTGACCGTAGACCTTGAGCGTTGTGAGGTGCGTGACGAGCAGGGCTTCACCGCCTCCTTCGAGATAGACGAGTTCCGCCGTCAGTGCCTCCTCGAAGGGCTCGACGATGTGGGCTTAACACTCCGGCACGAGTCTTTGATTCGCCAGTTCGAGGAGCAACACCCGGGCTGGATGGGAGTGACGACTGCCGAGGGGGCTTGACGGCTTAACGTCGCCGGAGGATTTTCAGTTCAACGCATCATTCGTGTTTGACAACAGTCGTTATCACGACTATCATGTGAACATGAGTTTTGAGTTGAACGAGAGTGTGGGGGTGGCGAGCAAATTCCCCGCCGTGTTCGTCTCACACGGGGCGCCGACGCTCGCCATCGAACAGAACGACACGGTAGATTTTTTGAAGCTGCTGGGCGGAAGGCTGGGCAGTCCCAAAGCTATTCTGTGCGTCTCAGCTCACTGGAACACAGAGGCGCCCTCGGTCAGCGGCGCCGAGAGACCGGAGACCATCCACGACTTCGGCGGCTTCTCGGATGAGCTTTACCGCTTGCGCTATCCGGCTCCAGGCGCACCGCAGCTCGCAGTGCGCGTGCGGGAACTGCTCGGCGGAGCCGGACTCGCATCCACGATCTCTCCCGAGCGCGGACTCGACCACGGCGCGTGGGTGCCGCTTAGGCTTATATTCCCCGAGGCGAACATTCCGGTCGCGCAGCTCTCCGTACAGCCCGGTCTCGGCACGGAGCACCACCTCCGACTCGGGCGCTCGCTCGCGCCTCTGCGCGAAGAGGGAGTGTTGATTCTTGCGACGGGGAGCGCGACCCACAACCTTTCGAGGATCGGGCGCGGCGACGTGCCGCCCGTGTGGGCGAAGGAGTTCGACGACTGGCTCTTCCGGAAAATTTCTGACGGGGCGCTCGAAGAGTTGCTCGATTACAGGAGACTCGCGCCGCACGCATCGGTCGCACACCCGACCGAAGAGCACCTGCTGCCGCTCTTCGTCGCGTTGGGGGCAGGTTCCGGCGAGTCCACGGTGCCGGGCCGCAGCCTGCATAGGGGTTGGACTTGGGGGAGCCTTAGCATGGCAGCGTACGGCTTCGGCTCTGGGGTATAATTTAAATCATAACCGTTAAGGAGACTTGAGATGGCTGACCTGAACGCATTAAATTCGAGCTGGACGCCGCGACTTCTGAGCGTGCTGCGAATCGTCACCGCTTTCTTC
This sequence comes from Pyrinomonadaceae bacterium, assembly GCA_040510435.1. GTDB lineage: Bacteria > Acidobacteriota > Blastocatellia > Pyrinomonadales > Pyrinomonadaceae > QHXN01. The sequence goes on from JBEVJD010000024.1 coordinate 7,832, forward strand.
TTTATGTTGCACGGCGCGCAGAAGGTCTTCGGCTTCCTCGCGCCTGCCGGCGCACAGGGGCCGCCAATGTTCGGGCAGATTTGGATCGGCGGCGTACTCGAATTCTTCGGGGGACTCTTGCTCCTGCTCGGATTGTTCACGCGTCCCGTGGCCTTCATCCTCTCGGGCATGATGGCCGTCGCGTACTTCCAGATGCACTTTCTGCCAGCGTTAGCAAAGGGGAACCCCGGCTGGTTCTGGCCCATCGCGCAAGGCGGGAACGGTGGTGAGTTGGCCGCGGTCTACTGCTTCGTCTTCCTCTTCCTGGCGGTGGCCGGCGGGGGCGAGTGGAGTCTTGACCGTTCGCTGCGTCGCCGTTGAGCTTGATGACCTTGTTGAGGGTCTGAACGTAGTGGTAGGGAGATCGCCTCGACACCGCGGCTTGATGCACGCGGTGTCGAGGCTTCGTTTTTCTATTCACATCTCGTGAGACTGTTGGCGCAGAGAGATGCCTCTCTCCGTGACGATAAGGTAGAGTTTTCGTTGTGTGTGGCCGCGACCCTCGGCCTGCGTCTCCGCCCTGACGACCTGCCAGACGAACACGCCCGTCTCAGTAACACAGCCGGCCTGACACTTCTCGCAAGTACATTCGTCACCCATCGAAAACCTCCTCGTATTCGACCAACACTGGCGGCCGCATACTCTACATAGTTTTCGACTGCGTTCCCAATTGATAATTTTAATCACGATATAAATCGACCGATTGCTGCCGCCGGAATCGGAAGTGGAAGGCTTTGTTGAATATCGAAGGCGGCTATGCGGAACGTTTGAGGTTTCGTCAACGAGGGGGCTCACTCCGCCAGACGTTTTCTGTCGCAGATGATAGGCGATAATCAAAGTCGTCGAATTACTGTAGTCGGCCGCACCGGCTTTGACGCGGTTGGCGCGAAGGTATAAGTCGTTCACTCGGTGGCTTAGGGCACCGGCCGCCCCCGCAGCCTTAGCCCAGAACCGCGCCGCGCGCCGCGAATCCTCCCTGTAACCGGGGCCGAGCTGCCTGGCTAACTCCCTAGCCTTCTCAGGGTCAACCTTGTAAAGCTCTGACAGGACGCCAAGACCGTTGCGATAACCCGAGTAGCGCACAAACGGGTCGCGCGAATTGATGCAGGCGACGTAGGCGACGAAATTGGCCTCCGACTCACGCGCCACGCCGCGCTGATGCGCCATCTCGTGCGCAATCGAGAATGGTATTTGGAAGTCGGGGATGTCCCTGTTGTAGTTCGGCTCCGCTGTGAACGGGAAGTAGATGCCGCTGATGCCGAGTCGTGTTAATACCTCCGAAGCAATGATCGGCTTGGGCGGAGGGAAGGCGCCCTTAGGGAGGAAGCTTAACTCCGGCGCAGCATCCAGGGACTCATTTAGTAATTTAATAACCTCGACGCTATCCGGCGCAGGTCGCTCTCCCTCATGCGCCTCTAAGTAATAATGGTTGACGCTTTCGACGATCTTATGCCCCAACGCCTCAAGCTCGACCGGCTCTGCCTTCTTCTGTTCATAGCCGATTAATTCGAAGAGCAGCGGCCTCTGGTAATTGAGCCCGAAAGTTAAAAGAAAGAACCACAGTAATCCCGCCGCGCCCCAGACCCCGTAGCGAAGCCACACTAAAACCCAACTCCGCCTCCCACCCCGTCTTCGCACCAGCCCCACGCCGAATACAAGAACCCCCGCGCAAGCCGTCAGCAGAATCAGACACGCCAGGATTTCTCCGACCGAAAAGCGAGTGCCTCGACTCATGGGAGATAATGAGCCGAGCACATACATATAGATTGACCGCGAATAATAATCCTCAACCAGCCACGGCACGAACGAGGCCAAATGTTGAAAGACGATACCTGATAAAAGAACTGTCAACGGAAGTACAAAATCCCGCCCGTGCGAGAGGATAAAACGTGAAGAAGTAAGGAACAGCTTTCTCATCCCTGATGCCTTAAAACCTCAACCTCATCAGACATTCTTTTCATGATCATGTTACCAGGCAGAGATTAACATTTTGACAACTCACAAATTGAACATTGCGTCCGATAAAATC
>JBEVJD010000025.1:0-9412 GCA_040510435.1 Pyrinomonadaceae bacterium
CGACCTCACCAACCGGCAGATCACGCGCGCCCACGCCCCCGTCGGCCTTAAAATAAATCCATACCCCACCCGCGCCCGGTACCGAGCGGGTCGGGGTTTACTTCGTGAATCATTTCTGAAGTAACCCCGACCCGCTCGCTACCGCTCGCGGTTCTGTCTCCTGAAGATGCGGTAGCCCCAGGGTTCGAGCGAGAGCGCGGGCAGCCCCGTCGTCCGAGTGCGTGGGGCGCGGCCGTCGGTCGTGTCGGGCGTGAGGTCGTCGAAGGGCGTGCCCGGGGGCGATTCGATTGTGCCGTCGAAGGGGCGGTTGGAGAAGTTGATGGCGACGACTATCTCCTCCGCCTCGTCGCGGCGCGCGAAGGTGACGACGCGCGTCTGGTCGGAGTTGCGCAGCCACGCGAGGCCCCCGCGCGTGAGCGCCGGGTGGCTCTGGCGCAGCGCGAGCATCTGCCGGTAGAAGCGCGGGAACTCGGGCCGGCGCTTCTCAATGGGCCAGAAAACCGGCAGTTTGTAGAAGAGCGCGGGGTCGCCCGACTCGGTCGTGTCGCCGACCTCCATGCCGTTGTAGAGCATCGGCACGCCGTCGAGCGTCAGCATCAGCGCCGACGCCGCGAGCGCGCCGCCCTCGCCGAAGCGCGCTACGGCGCGACGCTCGTCGTGGTTGTCGGAGAAGCGCATGCGGAGTGCGCCGCGCGGGTACTTCGTCTCGTCCGACTCCCACGTCTGGCGGAAGGCGTCGGCCCCTTTGCGCCCCTGCAACACGTCGTTGAGCGTGCCGTGCAGCGGCCACGAGTAGTCGAGGTCGAAGGCGCGCACGAGCAGTTCGGGCCTGTCGGACTCTGCGAGCATGAGGATGTCGGGCTTGACCTTGTCGATCTCGACGCGCGCCTGCTCCCAGAACTCTGTCGGCACCTCGGCGGCCACGTCGCAGCGGAAGCCGTCGAGGTCGTACTCGCGCAGCCAGAACTTCAGCATGTCAATCATGTAGCGCCGCAGGGCTGGATTGTCGTAGTTCAGCTCGGCCACGTCCGACCAGTCGTGCGGGTACGTGATCTTCCCCGCGGCGTCGCGGACGTAGAACTCGGGCGTCTTCATCAACACGCTGTCCCACGAGGTGTGGTTGGCGACCACGTCGATGATGACCTTCATCCCGCGCCGGTGCGCCTCCGAGACGAGCCGCTTGAGGTCGGCCGCCGTCCCGTAGTCGGGGTTGACCGCGTAGTAGTCGCGCACGGCGTAGGGGCTCCCGACGGGGCCCTTCTTCTTCTCCTGCCCGATGGGGTGGATGGGCATCAGCCAGAGGATGTTGACGCCGAGTTCCTTCAAGCGGTCGAGCTGCGCCGTGACGCCCGCGAAGTTCCCCTGCTCGGAGAACTGGCGCGGGTAGATTTCGTAGATGACGCCGCCGCGCACCCACGCGGGCACCGTGGCCCGCGCGCGCTCCTTCGACACGTCGCGCTGCTGCGGCCGGCGCGCGTGGGCGGCGGGCGCGGAAGGCGCGAGCAGGCAGAGAAGAATGGCGACGGAGCTGAGTGTTCTTTTCATCATGGTCTTCTCCCCCGCCCGCCGCGGTAGTGCGGGCAGTTGCCGCCCTGCGAGGCGATGACGAGGCGGAACGGCCCCGCGCCCTCGCCCAGCACGAACTTGAACGGCTCGGCGTGCATCTGGCCGCTCTTGAGGTTCACGTGCGCGTGCAGCCAGTAGGCGAAGCCCTCGAAGCCAGTGACGCGGTAGCGGCCCGCGGCCTCCAGCTTCTCCTGCCGCGTCGCGTTCGCGCTCCACGAGTAATCTTCATTCTCAAGCCTGAGCATCGCGTCCTCCACCGGCCGCCCGTCCGGCCAGACGACCGAGACCTCGACGGAGCGGTCGGCGTGGCGCGTCGGCAGACGCAGGTCTAAGAGTTCGAGCCTCTGCCCCGGCGCGACCTCGACCACGGTGGCCCGCGCCGGGAGCGCGGCGCCCGGGTAGTATGTGCGCGGGAACGGCGCGCGCGCGTCCGGCTCGCTCCCCAGGCCGAAGCCGACGAGGTGGCGGCCGGGCGGGACGCCCTTCAACTCGTAGCGCCCCTCCCGGTCGGTGAAGGCCGCCAGACCGTTGAGCGAGATTTCAGGGCCGTCGGCGCTGATGATGTCCACCCTCAACTCGGCGACGGGCTGACCGCCCGGGTCGACGACGCGCCCCGAGACGCGACCGTCGTAGTGGGTGTAGAAGTCCATTTGCGCGCAGCCGCGCGCGACGACCTGTGCCTTCTGCTCGCCGTTGACGGCGAGCGTCTCGGGCGTCTGCGCGCGTGCTATGTAGGCGCCCGGCGCGAGCCCCGTCAACTCGTAGAAGCCCTCGCGGTCGGTGGTGGCGGAGCGCGCCGGCCCGCCGCCCTCGGGCGAGACTTCGACGCGGACGCCCTCGACGGGCGCGGGCGGCGAGTAGTTGCCGCCCTTCAGGTCGCGCTCGTGGCGGAGGACGCGGCCGAAGACGCGCCCCGTGGAGGGGTCGGCCGACTTCAGGCCGCGCAGGAAGGCGAAGTCCTCGGCCGCCTGCGCGGCGGGGCGCGTGCGGTTGAGGCCGACGCGGAGGCGGCCGGCGCGCTCCTTGTCGAACCTCGCGTAGACGACGTAGCGCTCGCCCGGCTGGAAGCGGTACTCGCAGTCGCCGCCGCTGGTGTGCTTCATGCCGGGCGAGCCGTCGGGGAGCTTAATCGGGGTGGCGAGAATTTCCGTGGCCGTGATGGTGGCCTCGCGGCCGGCCTCGCCGCGGAAGACCTCCTCGACGTGGAAACGCGCGAGGAGGTCGCGCGCGTCCCACGGCTCATCATCGCCAGACTGCTTCTGGTACTTCTCCGAGTAGGTGACTTCGACGACCGTGCCGACGAAGACCACGTCGGCCGACCAGAACGTCTGGCACGGCGGAGCCCCTTCGGCCGCGCAACTCGCCGCCGCCTCCGCGCACGCGCAGGCCAGCACGAGCAGCGCCGCCGCCCAACCTCTCAGCCTCTTTCCGCGCGCCTTCGCCATCGCCTTTACGCCCCCTCGCTCGCCCCGCACTCAACGACCGTCGCCTCGGCCCTCGTCGTCTACGAGCCCGGTGCTCGGGACGGGCTGCGCCGAGAGCGTCGTGGTCAGCGGCGTGTGCTCGTCGGCTTCGAGCACGGCCTCGACGGGGACGGGGCGCGCTTCGTCGCGCACGACGAGGACGGAGACCGCCGCCAACAGCATGCTCACCCCCCCGAGCATCACGACGTAGACCGGGTCTGTGCCCAGCACGTGGCGGATGAGGTAGGGCGCGATGAACGACATCACGACCTGCGGGATGACGATGAACAGGTTGAAGAGGCCCATGTAGACGCCCATCCGGTGCGCGGGCACCGAGCCCGAAAGTATCACGTACGGCATCGAAAGAATCGAAGCCCACGCCACCCCGACGCCTGCCATCGAGAGCCAGAGGAAGTAGCGGTCGCCGGGGCCCGCGAAGTAGACCGAGAGCAGTCCGAGCCCGCCGCAGAGGAGCGCGATGAGGTGGACGCCTTTGCGGCTCGTCACGCGCGCGAGCGTCGGCAGCAGGAAGGCGATGAGGAAGCAGACGACGTTGTAGACGGCGAAGCAGAGGCCGCCCCACTCGGTGCCCTCGCGGAAGCCGGCGTCTTCGGGGCCCGAGGCTCCGTAGACGTGGCGCGCCACCGTCAGCCCGAAGAACTGCCACATGCACGGGAGCGCGAACCACGTGAAGAACTGGACGACGGCGAGCTGCTTCATCGTCGTCGGCATCTCGGCGACGGAGGAGAAGATTTCGCGGAAGCCGCCCGTGAGCCCCCGGTGCTCGCGCTTCATCCGGAGGAACGCCTCCATGTCCTCGGGCGGGTACTCCTTCGACATGACGACCGTCCAGATGACGGCCAGGAGGAAGGCGAAGGCGCCGATCTTGAAGGCGTAGTCGGTCGAGAGCGGGATGCCGGAGGCCAGCACGCCCGTCACGCCCGCGGCCGTCAGCAGCAGCGGCAGGGCGTTGGCGAGCGTCTGCCCGATGCCGATGAAGAAGCTCTGCATGACGAAGCCCGTGGTGCGCTGCTCGTCGGGCAGCTTGTCGGCGACGAAGGCGCGGAACGGCTCCATCGTGATGTTGATCGAGGCGTCGAGAATCCAGAGCAGCCCCGCCGCCATCCAGACCGCGCCCGAGTTCGGCATCACGAAGAGGGCGGCGCTGGCGAGGATGGCGCCCACGAGGAAGTAGGGGCGGCGGCGGCCGAGCTTCGTCCACGTCCGGTCGCTCATCGCGCCGATGACGGGCTGCACCAACAGACCCGTGATGGGCCCGGCCAGCCAGAGGTACGGCAGGCTGCTCTCGTCCGCGTCCAGGTACCTGTAAATCGGGCTCATGTTGGCGAGCTGCAACCCCCAGCCGAACTGGATGCCGAGGAACCCGAAACTCATGTTCCAGATCTGCCAGAAGCTCAGGCGCGGCTTGTCACGCATTCTTTCTCGCTCCTCTCAAAGGAGATGCTGGGTGCTGGGTGTTAGGTGTTGGGTGTTGGTTAAAACCAAAACCCAGAACCTAACACCCAACACCTAACCTCTAGCGTAGATGTTGATGTCTTCGAGCACGACGTTGCGGTCGAGCGAGAGCGCGTACAGAAGCGTCTGCGCCATGTTCGAGACGTGGACGAAGCCGGGGCGCGGCGCCGCGTCCGCCGCGGTGTTCTCCACGTCCACCAGCCCGGGGCAGAGGTTGAAGACGCGGACGTTCGCGCCCGTCTTCCGCACGTGGTCGCGGACTGACTCGGCGAAGCCGAGGAGCCCCCACTTCGAGGCGCAGTACGAGGGCACGTCGGCGTAGCCGTGCTTGCCCGCCTGCGAAGAGACGTTGACGATGTCGCCGAACTCCGCCGCCGCCATCGAGGGCAGGGCCGCGCGCACGAGCCACATCGCGCCCTTCAGGTTGGTCGTCAAGACCGTCTCCCAACCTTCATCCGTAATCTCCTCGACCGTCTCCGGCACGGCGAGACCCGAGTTGTTGACCAGCACATCCAACGACCCGAAGCGTTCGACGCAGTGACCGACCAGAGCCTCGCATTCCCCGCGCACGCGCACGTCGAAGGCGTAGGCGTGGACGCGCTCGGCGCCGACCGCCGCGTTCAACTCGTCCGCCGTCTTTCGCAGAACGTCCTCGCTGCGCGAAGCGATACAGACCCGCGCGCCCGCGCCCGCGAGCGCCCCGGCGAAGGCGCGGCCGATGCCGGTGCCGCCGCCCGTGACGAGCGCGACCTGTTCGGTAAAAGTTTTCTTCTTCCAACTCATGCTCGTTCGCACCGTTCAGTTCTTACTGAGAATCGTCGTGAGGACGGCGAAGGAGCGCGGCTGCATCTGCAACTCCACGTCGTCGCCCTGCGTGCGTATGCCGGCGTTGCTCACCTTGCCCAGAGCGTCGATTCGAGACCTATAGCCCCCGCGCGGGTCGAGCCCGGCGTCGCTGAGCTTGAACTTGACGGTGGCGGGCTTCGTGTCGTTGTTGAAGGCGATGAAGGTCGTCTGGTCGTCGAGGCGGCGCGCAAAGACGGTCTGCTGCTCCTCGTCGTAGACGTGGACGAGCGTGCCGCGGCGGAGCGCCGGGAGGTCTGCGCGCAGCTTCGCCAGGCGCTTGACGTGCTCGAAGACTTCGTTCTCGACGGGCGTGCGGCCGGACTTCTCAAAGGCGTTACGCGGGTCGCCGGGGAAGCCGCCGGGGAAGTCGCGCCGATTGTCCGGGTCGCCGCCACCGGGCATCGCCAGTTCGTCGCCGTAGTAGAGCAGGGGCGTCCCGCGCGTCGTCAACACGAACGCCTGCGCGAGCTTCAGGCCCTCGACCGTCGCGCCCTTCTCGCTCATGAAGCGCTGCATGTCGTGGACGCCGACGAATGGGACGAGCAGTTCGGGGCGCGGGTAGAGTTGGTCGTGCGCGAGCACCTGCGCGAGCTTGCGGACGGACTCGCCTTTGGCGAAGGCGTCGCGGACGGCGTAGAAGAGCGCGAAGTCGTAGAGCGTGTCAATCCCTGTGTCGAGTCCGTCGTGCCCGACTTTTCCTTTTTGGAAGTAGGCGAGCAGCGCGGGGTCTCCGTCGAACAACTCGCCGAGGACGTTGACGCTCGGGTACTCGCGCTTAATCGCCGCCGTCCAGTCGCGCCAGAAGTGGCGCGGGACGTGCGGCAAAGTGTCCATGCGGATGGCGTCGAAGCCGACCGTGCCGAGCCACCAGAGCGTGTTCTGGATGAGGTAGCGGCGCACCTCCTCGTCGTCCTGGTTGAGGTCGGGCAGGATGTCTATGAACCAGCCTTCGAGGTTGCGACGGCGCGTCGCGTCGGAGGCGCGCGGATCCATCGTCGTCCACTTCTGCCAGTTGTTCGAGAGATGGTTCTCGACTGTGCCGTAGAACCACGTCGGCGTCGGGCGCTCGGTCGCCCAGGGGTGGTAAGGGCTCGTGTGGTTGGCGATCTGGTCTTGAATGACTTTGAAGCCTTGCGCGTGCGCCTTGTCTACCAGTTCGCGCAGCTTGCGCATGTCGCCGTAGTGCTCCTCGACGCCGTAGAAGTCAATCGCGCCGTAGCCGTGATAAGCGGTCGTCGGGCGCTTCGGGCCGCCCTCGACTTCCGGGTACACCTCGCGCTCGTCCGGGCGGTCTGTGTTGTCGTAGACGGGGTTGATCCAGATGGCCGTGACGCCGAGTTCTTTGAGGTAAGGCAGGCGGTCGATGATGCCCTGAAAGTCGCCGCCGTGGTAGTAGCGCCCCTTCGAGCGGTCGTAGAGGCCGGGCGACTTCGCCGGGTCGTTGTTCGAGCGGTCGCCGTCGGCGAAGCGGTCGGGCATGATGAAGTAGATGATGTCGTCGGTCGTGAAGCCCTGAAAGCGGCCGGCGCGCGGGAGCGGCTCGGCGACGGAGAAGGCCGCGTCCGCCGTGCCCCCGGCGGTGCTGACGCGGAGCTGTCGCGCGCCGGGGCGCGCCGCCGCGTCGATGTGGACATCGACGAAGGCGTAGGTGCCCGACTCGTTGACGCGCACGAGCCCCGCCCTGATTCCCTGCCCCACGGCCTCGACGCGCGCGCCGCCGAGGTTCCGGCCGCGCAGCATCACGCGCACGGGGTTGACGGAATGACCCGCCCACCAGTTCGGCGGCTCGACCTTTGAGACCGAAGGCGCGCCCTGCGCCGCGCAGACCGCCGCCGCACTGCACAACAGTATCAGGGCGAAGAAGTGGCGTGTGATTGAAGTGTTGACGGCTCTCATGCTCTTCCAACTCTGTCGCGCCCGGCCGGATGTCGATGCCGGGTTCGCTAAATAAAATAACGCTTACCTGTTATCGAGGAACGCCTACCTGTTATCGAGGAACGCCGACCCGTCATCAAGAAACACCGGCCCGTGATGACGAAACGTGAACCCGTTATCGAGTAACGTCCGGTCGTTACGCGGGAACGTCGGCTCGTAACGACGTGGCGGCCGTACGGAACAAAGGAACCTTCGACCGTAACTAAGGAACGCTCACTCGTTACACGATGTCGCCGACCCGTTACTAAGTTTTCTTAGTCGCGCCGCGCGCGACCCGTTGCGCGACTCTGTATAGCAGTTCGCATTTCGATGCGGCGTGCGTCGCGGACGGCACAAACAGAACCGCGAGCGGTAGCGAGCGGGTGCGTGCTGCGATGTGCGGGCCGCACGATGACACACAGACCCGCTCGCTACCGCTCGCGGTTCTGTTGTGGTCGCACCCAACCGCACGTCCCTATTATTCATCCCCACGTCTGTTTGAACTCGTAGCTCTCGGCCGTGTGCTCGGGGCGGTGCTCGGGGGAGACGGCGGGGAAGCGGCCGTAAAGTTCGGCCAGACGGCGCAGGCGCGCGCTCAGAGCCTCGTCGAGGTCGCCCGCGCCGAAGCGCCAAGACCAGTTGCCAGACATCGTGGCGGGCGTGTTCATGCGCGCCTCCGAACCTAAGCCCAACACGTCCTGCAAGGGCACGAGCGCCGTGTCGCCGGCCGAGGCGTAGAGGGCGCGGATGAAGTCCCAGTTGATCTCCGAGCCGTCCGTCGAGAGGTAGTCGAGGCAGTACTGTCGCTCGCGCTCGACCTGCGCGGCCGAACGGACGGAGGCGCCGCCCGGCTCGCTCCGGAACCACCCGACCGCCGTGTCGTTGTCGTGCGTGCCCGTGTAGATGGCCGTGTTGCGGACGTGGTTGTGCGGCAGGTCTTTGTTGGTCGAGTCGGTGGAGAAGGCGAACTGAAGGATACGCATGCCGGGGAAGCCGAACTCGTCGCGCAACTCAATCACGTCGGGCGTGATGAAGCCGAGGTCTTCGGCGATGATGGGCAACTCGCCCAAGCTCCCCTTGATGGCTTTGAAGAGGTCGCGGCCCGGCGCGGGCACCCACCGCCCGCGCTCGGCCGTGGGGTCGCCGCCCGGCACCTCCCAGTAGGCCGCGAAGCCGCGGAAGTGGTCGATGCGTATCACGTCCACGAGCGAGAGCGTCGCGCGCACGCGCTCGACCCACCAGCGGAAGTCGTCCCCGCGCATCTTCTCCCAATCGTATAAGGGGTTGCCCCAGAGCTGTCCCGTCTTGCTGAAGTAGTCGGGCGGGACGCCCGCGACGACCGAGGGGTGACCGTCCTCTTTGAGCTTGAAGAGGTCTGGGTGCGACCACACGTCGGCCGAGTCCTGCGCGACGAAGATGGGGATGTCGCCGACGATCTGTATGTTCTGACCCTTGCAGTACGAGCGCAGACGCGCCCACTGATCGAAGAAGAGGAACTGCTTGAACTTCACCTCCTCGATCTGTTCGGCTAACGCTCGGCGCGCCTCTTCCAGCGCCGAAGGCTCGCGGCGGACGAGGGGCGGCTCCCACTCCGTCCAGGCCGCCTCATCGCGCTCGCGCTTGAGCGAACGGTAGAGCGCGTAGTCGTCGAGCCATCCGGCCGAGGCGGCTTTGAACTCCTCGAAGGCGGAGGCCGTGACCGCCGGCTCTGTGCGCTTGAAGTTGTCGAAGGCTTCTTTGAGCAGCGCCTCCTTATGCGGGAACGCCTCGCCGTACTCGACGCGGCCTTCCGCCAGCACGGGCAGACCTTCGAGCGCGCCGGGCGCGAGCAAGCCCTGCTCGACGAGCAGCTCGGGGCTGACGAGCAGGGTGTTGCCGGCGAAGGCCGAGAAACATTGATAGGGCGAGTTGCCGTAGCCGGTCGGCCCGAGCGGCAAGACCTGCCAGAGGCTCTGCCCCGACGCGGCGAGGAAGTCAACGAAGCGGTACGCCTCGTGACCGAGGTCGCCGACGCCGTGGCGCCCCGGCAGGCTGGTCGGGTGCAAAAGGATGCCGCAGGCTCTTGGGAAGCTCACCTGTTACCTCGCGAATATTTGGGTTGGTTGAAAGCTACAACAAATACACTGCCGAGACAACGGAAAAGCGCG
>JBEVJD010000026.1:0-20730 GCA_040510435.1 Pyrinomonadaceae bacterium
GGCGAGTTCCGCAACGCGCTGCGCCGCATCGTCGTCACGCAGGCCGACACCGAGCCCGCCTCGGTCGAGCAGCAGCGTCGCCTCGGCCAGACCTGCCCGTCCCTGTACGACCTGCGGAACCTCTTTCAGGTCAACGTCGAGGAGGGCCGGCACCTCTGGGCGATGGTCTACCTGCTGCACGGCTACTTCGGCCGCGACGGGCGCGACGAAGCCGACGCCCTGTTGGAGCGCCGCTCTGGCAACCCCGACAAGCCGCGCATCCTCGAAGCCTTCAACCAGCCGTGCGACGACTGGCTCAACTTCTACTGCTTCACGATGTTCACCGACCGCGACGGCAAGTACCAACTCTCGGCGCTCGCCGAGAGCGGGTTCGAGCCGCTCGCGCGCACCTGCCAGTTCATGCTCACCGAAGAGGCGCACCACCTCTTCGTCGGCGAGACGGGCGTGGGCCGCGTCGTCCGCCGCACGGCGCAGTTGATGAAGGGGAGCCCGAACGAAGACGTGCGGCACCTGGGCGGCATCCCGTTCGACATCATCCAGCGCTACATCAACTACTGGTTCTCCTACTCGGTCGACCTCTTCGGCGGCGAGATCAGCTCGAACGCGGCCGACTTCTTCGCCGCGGGCTTGAAGGGGCGCTACCAGGAGCGGAAGAAGTACGACGAGCACGTGCTGGCCGAGGGCTCGTTCACGCTCCCCGTCGTCGAGGACGGGCGCATCAGCGAGCGCGAGGTGCCGATGCGCAACGCCCTGAACGAAGTCCTGCGCGGCGAATACGTGCGCGACTGCGAGCGGGCGCTTGAGCGCTGGAACAAGTACATCGCGGAGGAGGGCGTGGACTATAAGCTGCGCCTGCCCTCGACGCGCTTCCACCGCCACGTCGGCGAGTTCGCCGGCCAACACTTCGACCTCGACGGCAATCTCATCGCCGCCGAAGAGTTCGCGGCGCGTCAGGACGGGTGGCTGCCGACGCGCGCAGACCGCGAGTATGTCCAGAGCCTCATGCACCCCGTCACCGAGCCCGGCAAGATCGCCAACTGGATCGCCCCGCCCGCCACCGGCATCAAGGGCAAGCCGTTCGAGTTCGAGTACGTCCGTCTGTAGCGACCGCCGTCAGACAAGCAGAGGGCTCGCGCTTCAACGTGCGCGAGCCCTTTCTGTTTGCAGCTTCTATCCCCGCGCCCGCGACAGCTCACTATTGACACCCCGCCCCGGGCGAGATATATCTTCGGCGACTCCGACGCCCGAATCGCTTTCCGACGGAGACGAGAGCATGAACCGCCCGATAAACCACTCGCCCCACGCGAAGCGCAAACGGTCGCTGCCCATCCTGATCGCCCTCAGCGGCCTCGCGCTCATAAGCTTCCTGGTGCCCGTCCGCCCGAACAAGGAGAGGCTGGTCGCCAGGATGACCGACTGCCTGCGCGAAGAGAGATTCGAGCAGTTGTACGAAGAGGCGGGCGACAACGTCCACCTGAACGTGAGCAAGGAGAAGTTCGTCCGGCGCATGAGGGCGGCGGCGGCCAAGTTGAAGGCGATAGACCCGGAGCTGAAATTTCAGCAAGACCCGGTGGTAGAGAGGTGGATTGCGGGCGACGAAAAAATTCTGCTTATGGCCGCGCGGAAGTTGGAGAGGGACGGCAAATCCGTCTCGGTAATCATTCAATGGAATCTCGAAGGCGAGTTCGTAAATATTAGCGCCTCGCCCGACGGCGCGACCCCGGAGGAGTTTACCGTCCACGGCGTCTCGTACAAGCACCTCACCTTCCGCGGACGGATCGTCGAAGAATGACGCCTCAGCCCGCCCGCGTTTCTAAAATCGCCCGACAGTCTTATAATCCGGCGGCCACCCCCGCGCCTGCCGTCGAAAAGTTCGGGTTAACCCTTCAACGCCCTTAACGCGGAGCGTACTGCCTACTGCCCTCTGCCTACTGCCTACTGTTTTCGAGCTTCCGGCTCCCCAGCCAGAGCAGCAGCGCGGCGAGTGCCGAGGCGACGGGGCAGAGCAGCAGGCCGTAGCGCATCATCTGCGGGTTCTGGCTCGCGCCGAGCGAGTCGTTGACGCGCCCGATGAGCGGCCCGCCGACGCCGTAGGCCGCGATGGTGACGGTGAAGAAGTAGATGGCGACGCCCAGTCCCCGCAGGTGCGGCCCGGCGATGTCGTGCACGTCGGCCGCCGCCGGCCCGACCCACATCAGCGCCACGCCGAGCAGCACGAAGTTCGAAAGTATCAGCAGCCACACGTTGCCGGTGAACAGCAGCGCGACCCACAAAGGCACCGTGACGAGCGCACACGCGGCGCTAAACAGCATCCGCCCCCCGCGCCCGCGCCGGCGCAAACGGTCGGCCAGCACGCCCCCCAGAATCGTCCCCGGCACGCCCGCCAACACCGACAGCGCCCCCGCCCAGTTCCCTATCAGCGGAAGCGGAAAGCCGTGGACGCGGTTGAAGAAGAGCGGCCCCCAGATCGAGAGCTGGTTCGACGCGAGCCCGAACAGCGCGTAGCCCGCGTAGTGGTAGCGCAGCGCCGAAGACTTGAACAGCACCTTCCAGTCGCGCGACGTGTACGAGGGCGCCGCCGCCCCCTCGGTCTGCCCGCGCTGCGTCTCCCTGAGCGAGAGCACGAAGAGGCACATCACGAGGCCCGGGAAGCCGAGCAGGTAGAACGCCCACCGCCAGCCGTACGCCGCCCCGATCTGGCCGCCGAGGAAGAAGGCAAGGCCGCCGCCGACCGCGATCCCCGAAGAGTAGATGGACTGCACCGTCGCGCGCATCCGCGGCGGGAAGTAGTCGGAGAGCAACGAGAGCGCCGCCGGCCCCAGCGTCGCCTCGCCCACGCCCACCATCACGCGGCAGACGAAGAGCGACCAGAACCCCTCGGCGAACCCGGTCAGCCCCGAGAAGAGGCTCCACACCGCGAGCCCCGCGGCGATGAGCCGCTTGCGCTTCACGCGGTCGGCCATCCGTCCGAAGGGGATGCCGAGCACGGTGTAGAAGACCGCGAAGGAGGCGGAGCCGAGCAGCCCCAGCTCGAAGTCGGAGAAGTTCATCTCCCGCCTGATCGGCGGCAGGAGGATGAAGACCAGCACGCGGTCGAGGAAGTTCAGGACGTAGACGACCGTCAGCACGCCGAGCGCGTACCACGAATGCGCCGGTATTTTTTCGTTCGCTTGAGCCGGAGAAGACATAAAGAAGAAGTAGTCAGGAGACAGTAGTCAGTAGAAGAACCTTCGTCGCTCGAACCGTGCGGTCGTCATCGTTAACGCTCAGTAGGCGGAGCCCTACTGTCTACTGGCTGCTGGCTACTGGCTACTGACCAACACGACCGCCTCGCCTTCGACGACGCGCTCGCCGCGCTGGTTGGTGCAGAAGGTCTCCAGCGTGACGACGGGCTTGTCCTCGCGCACGGCCTTGACGACGACGCGCGCCGTGACGGTGTCGCCGGGGAAGACGGGCGCGGTGAACCGCAGCGTCTGCGAGAGGTAGACCGTGCCGCGGCCGGGCAGCTCGTTCGCCAGCACGGCGGAGATGAGCGACGCGCCGAGCATGCCGTGCGCGATGCGGCGGCCGAAGCGCGTCGAGGCGGCGTACTCGTCGTCGAGGTGGACGGGGTTGCGGTCGCCCGTCAGCTCCGCGAAGGCGCGCACGTCCTCGTCCGCGATGGTCTTCTGCATCTCGGCGGCGTCGCCGACCTTTAAACTCATCCGGTTCTCCCCCGTGCTCACTGAGAAAGGAATTTCAGCACCGCAGCGTTGAACTCCGCGGCCTTCTCGACCTGCGGGACGTGGCCGCACTGGTCGAAGACGACGAACTGCGCCTGCGGCAATTCGCGCTTGAACTTCTCGCCCTCGCGCGCGAGCGGCGTCAGCCCGTCTTCGCGCCCCCAGACAATCAGGACGGGCTGCTTGATGGCCGCGAGCTTCCCGTCGAGCATGTCTTCGCCGCGGTGGATGGACTCGACGAGACGCTGGATGGTGTAGCCGTCGCCGGCCGACAGGCGCTGCGCCAGCAGCACGTCGATGGCCGCGTCCGACTTAAACAACGGGTTGAAGAAGACCAGCCCGGCGAGCTGCTTCATCTCGGCGCGCGTCGAGGGGTTGAGTCCCGCCAGTGCGTTCAGGTCGAACTCCTTCGGCGGCGCGAAGCCGGCCGAGTCAACGAGTACGAGCCGCTCGACCTTACTCGGGTACTTCAGCGCGTAGAGCGCGGTGACCCAGCCGCCCATCGAGTTGCCGACGAGCGTGGCGCGCTCGATTTTAAGCTCCGAGAGAAACTTGTCGAGGAAGTCCACGTAGGTGCCGATGCGGTAGTTGATGAGCGGCTTGTCGGAGCGGCCGAAGCCGACCTGGTCGGGCGCGATGACGCGGAACTTCTGCGCGAGCGCGGGCGTGTTGAAGGCCCAGTTCGTCCCGTTC
Source organism: Pyrinomonadaceae bacterium (assembly GCA_040510435.1). GTDB lineage: Bacteria > Acidobacteriota > Blastocatellia > Pyrinomonadales > Pyrinomonadaceae > QHXN01. The sequence continues at coordinate 4,416 of JBEVJD010000026.1, forward strand.
CCGCCCAGCCCGTGCAGCAGGACGACGACGGGGCCGCGGCCCTCGTCGAGGTACTGAATCTTCTGGCCGAAGACGATTGCCTCCTTCGACGGCGGCGGCACGGGCGCCTGCGCCGCGGCCGTCGCCGCGAGCAGGAGCGTAAGCAGGAGCGCGGACAACGCTTGTCTGTGTTGCTTCATGTGTGACTCCTAAGAATTTCGACACAGAGACGCAGAGACACAGAGACACGGCTTGGTGAGTTATATCTCTGAGCTGTGTCTCCGTGTCTCTGCGTCTCCGTGTCGAACATCTCGCACTTTACATTCAACTGAGAACGACGATATGCCGCGCTACGCGTAGAGGCTCTGCAACACTTCGCGGAAGTTGCGCGCCACCACTTCGCGCTTGAGCTTGAGCGTCGGCGTCACTTCGTCGAGGTCGGGGCGGAAGTCTCGCGGCAGAATCACGAACCGCCTGACCGACTCGCTCGAAGAGACGCGGCGGTTGGCCGACTCGATGATGCTGCCGACGAGTTCGCGCATCTCCGCGGACGCGGCCAGCTCCTCGAAGCTCCCGCAGGCAATCCCGCGCGCGCGCGCGTGCTCTTCGGCCTCCTGCGGGTTGAGCGTGACGAGCGCGACGACGTAGCTGCGGCCGTCGCCGTGGACGTAGGCGTGACTGACGAGATGGTGCTCCTTAATCATGTTCTCGACGAGCGCGGGCGCGACGTTCTTCCCCGTCGAGAGCACAATCAACTCCTTCTTCCGTCCGGTAATCCTGAGAAAGCCGTCCGCGTCCTGCTCACCGATGTCGCCCGTCAGGAGCCATTCGCCGCGCAGAACCTCGGCCGTCTTCTCGGGCTCCTTGTAGTAGCCGGAGAACATCATCTCGCTCCGCACGAGGATTTCGCCGTCGGTTTCTATCCGCAACTCGCAGCCGGGCATCGGCGGGCCGACGGTTCCGAACTTGTACTTGTCGGGGCGGTTGAATGCGACGCAGACGTTCTCCGTTAGCCCGTAGGCTTGGAGAATCGGCAGCCCCGCGGCGGCGAAGAACTCCGCCACCTCGTGCGGCAAAGGCGCGCCGCCCGAAGTCGCCACGCGCACGCGCCCGCCGAAGTAGTCTTTGACGCGCTGAAGCGTGGGGAGCGCGTTCGACTCGTAATCGGAGAGCAGGTCGGCCGGGACTTCTTCCTTCGTCTGCCGCAGGCGCACGACGCGCCGCCCCGTCTCCAACGCTCGACGAAAGCGTTGCTGCACCTCGTCCGGCTCGCGTTCGAGGTCGGCCAGGACGCGCGCGTGAATCTTCTCGAAGAAGCGCGGGAGGCTTGCGAAGACCGTCGGCCGCACCTCCGTCATGTACTGGCCGAGCTTCATCAAATCATCGACGAAGTAGACGGGCGCGCCCGCGTAGAGGCGGTTGTAGAGACCGGAGATGCGTTCGGCGACGTGGCAGAAGGGCAGGTAGGAGAAGGCCGCGTCCGTGTCGTGGATGGGCACGACGCCGCGCAAAGACTCGACGCTGTTGATGACGTAGCGGTGACTGAGACACGCGCCCTTCGGCAGCCCCGTCGTCCCCGACGTGTAGACCATGATGGCCGTGTCGTCGGCCCGCGCGCCCTCCGCGCGCTCGCGCAGGGCAGCGGCCGTCTCTTCCCTTCTCTCCTCGCCGAACCGCAAAAACTCCTCGAAGCTCAAGACGCCCTCGCGCCCTCGCGCGGCCTCCGCGTCGAGCACGACGAACTGCTTGACCTTCGTCAATCCTTCCCGCACGCTCAAGACCTTCTCTAACTGCGCCGCGGTGTCGGTGAAGACGAACTCTGCGTCCGAGTGCTCGATGATGTAGCGGCACTGCTCCGCGCTGCTCGTCGGGTAGAGCCCGCAGGAGACGCCGCCCGCCGCGATGATGCCGAGGTCGCACACGGGCCACTCCGGCACGTTCCCCATCAGCACGCACACGGCCGCCCCGCGCCCCAGCCCCGACGCCAGCAGCCCCGACGCGAGCGCGTGCGCGTCTGCGCCGAACTTCTCCCACGAACTCCCGCGCCAAGCCCCGTCGTGGCGCACGTAGAACACGTCGCGCCCCGCGTACTCGGCGACGCGCTCGCGGAAGAGTGCGTAGATGTTCGGGTACTTCATGTTTGCCGGCCTGTTGCTTCGCGGCGCGTCGTGATTCCCTTGCGGCGCGTGTTACAGCGACTTGCGTTCGTGTGCGGCACTAACAGTATCGCGAGCGGTAGCGAGCGGGTGCGTACTGCGACGCCGGGCGCGACTGTTGTCACCCCGACCCGCTCGCTACCGCTCGCGGTACTGTCGCGGTCTAATCGCGGCCCGTGCTTCCCTTTCTGCATCGCGTGTTACGTTCCTGCAATGCCTGCGTGGTCTATTGCAGGTCGTGCTTCCTTTCCTGCAAGTCGTGCTTCCCTTCCTGCAACGCGTGCTTGCTTTATTGCAGGCCGTGCTTCCGTCATTGCAGGCGTTGCAATGACCGAGCAGAGCGTGCTTCCGTCATTGCAGCGCCTGCAATGACCGAGCAGGGCGTGTTTTCTTCGTTGCAGCGCGTGTTATCAAGGAATCGTGTATGTTTTCTTACCAACGAAACGCCGCGCAGGCCATGTTGAGGCCGCCGCCGGAGGCGCACATGACGAAATTGTCGCCGTCCTTCAGCTTCCCTTCCCGCACGGCGTCGTCCAAGACCATCGGGATGCACGCCGAGCCCGTGTAGCCCCACTTGCCCATGACGGTGTGCGTGCGCTCCCACGGGAGGCTCATCTTCTCCAACACGATCCTGATGGTGCTGAGATTGACCTGCGTGAAGAGAAAGAGCGACACGTCCGCCTGCGTCAGCTTTGCTTTCTCCAACACGTCGCCGACGATTGCCGGCCAGCCCTCCGTGTTGACCTCGGCCGGATACTTTTTGGCGAAGCGCAGCTTATGCCAGACGCCTTCGCGCAGCACGTCGTCGGTAATGGGGATACGCGTGCCGCCCGCGTAGATGCCCATGTGGTCGTGATAGCTCCCCTCGGCCACGAGCTTCGACGCGAGGAAGCCGGGCCGCTCTGCGTCGGCGCGTAACAGAACCGCGCCCGCGCCGTCGGCGAAGATGGTCGCCGTCTTCTTGTCCGACCAGTCGAGATACTTCGACATCGCGTATGCGCCGACGACGAGGACGTTGCGGTACGACGCATCGGCGATGACGTACTTCGACGCCGTGTCGAGCGCGGTGACGAAGCCCGCGCAGGCGCTGTTGAGGTCGAACGTGCCGGCCCGCTTCGCACCCAGCCGGTGCTGCACCACGACAGACGTTGCAGGCGAGATGTACTCGGGCGTGTCGGTGGCGAGGACGATGAGGTCTAACTCTTCCGCCGCCACGCCCGCCGCCGCGAGCGCGCGGCGCGCTGCTTCAGTCGCAAGGTCGGCCGTGCTCTCGTCTTCGCCGCAGACGTGGCGCTCGCGTATGCCGAGCACGTTCGAGACGAACTCGTCCACGTCCTCGCCCAGCATGCGCGAGAGGTCTGCGTTGGTCAGAACTTTCTCGGGCACATACGAGCCCGTCCCGATGATGCGTGCGTAGGTCATTGAAGGATGTTCGGATGCAGAGACATATCAGAGCTTCTTTGAAAAGTCCCGGAGGGACTCAATGTTTATAGCCCCCGCGCGTTAATAGAACCTGAGCCCCGTCAGGGGCGACATGTGACATGCCGCTCCTACGGAGCTTGCGCGGGTAATGTTTTGTCGGGGCTATAAACATCCCGCTCCTCCGGAGCGTTGACTTTTCAAACGGACTCTAACTGCTCGATGAATTCGACGACCGCGCGGTTGAACTCCTCCGCCCGCTCGATGAAGAAGGCGTGGCTGCCGCCCTCGATGACGCGGAGCCGCGCCCCGGGGATGGCGGCCGCGAGGTTCAGAGAATTCTCGTGCGGCACGATTACGTCTTCGTCGCCGGTGATGACGAGCGTCGGCGCTTCGATGCCGCCGACCCGCGCCGCGGCGTCGAAGGCGAACGCGGCCTGTAGCTGCCGCAGGTAGACGTGCTCGGGCACGACGTTCTCCGCGCGCAGGCGCGTGACGCGCTCGACCTCCTGCGCGTGCTCCGCGGCGAAGCGCGGCGAGAAGGCGAGCAGCAAATTCTCTCGCACGCGCTCCTCCGTGTTGAGCCCCTTCGTCGAGGCGATGGCCGCTAGCGTCTCGGCTGACGGCGGGCGGTGCCCCGCGCCGCCGTAACTCGTGCAGCACAGGACGAGCGAGCGCACGAGCGCTGGGTGCGCGAGCGCGAACTCCTGCGCGACGAAACCCCCGAAGCTCGCGCCCAGCACGTGCGCCTCTTCGACTCTCAACTCTTCGAGCAGCGCGGCGAGGTCGTCCGCCAGGTCGCGCATCGTGAACGGCGCGTCCGCCGCCGAGCGCGCCACGCCGCGCGGGTCGAAGACGATGGTGCGAAACCTCTCGGCGAAACCCGGGACTTGCCTGTACCAAATCCACAGCCCCGCGCCGAAGCCCGGAACGAGCACGAGCGGCTCGCCCCGCCCGTGCTCCTCGTAGTAAAGCTCAAAGCCTCTGGCGCTGACTGTCGGCATCTTTGTCTAGTGATGAGTGATGAGTGATAAGTGATAAGTGAGAAAAATGGGTCTTGTATTTCTCTTATCACTCATCATTCATCACTCATCACTCATCACCCCGGATTAGAAGTTTAACTTAAAGGCGAACTGAATGACGCGCGGCCCGGCGCTGGTCTGCGTGATGCGGCCGAAGGTCGCGGGCACCGAGATGTTGCTGTTCGGGTTGGCGAAGTTGGCCCAGTTGAAGAGGTTGAAGAACTCCGTGCGGAACTCGCCGCGCCAACGCTCGGTGAACGGCAGGTATTTGACGACGGAGAAGTCAACGTTCTTCTGTCCCGGGCCCGTCAGGATGTTGCGCCCCGTGTTCCCGAACGGCGCGTTGCGGTCGAAGAAGCCGCCCGCGAGCGTCGAGGCGACGAAAGCGTTCGTGTTGAAGTACTGCGCCAGCCTGTCCTGCGTCTGCCCGCTCCCCTCGATGCCGCCGGTGAAGCCCGGCCTGAAGTTCGCGCGCTGGACGGTGTTGTTGTCCGGCACCTGAATGATCGAGAAGGGCACGCCCGACTGGAACGTCACGATGCCGTTCAGCCCCCAGTTGTTGACGAGCCAGCGCGCGGCCGAGTCGTTGCTCACCAGACCCGGCAGGTCGTAGACGAAACTCGTCACGAAGCGGTGCCTGCGGTCGAAGTCCGAACGGCCCCGGTTCGTCTTCCAGTCGCGCTGGTCGCCGGGCGTCGAAACAAGCTCGTTGACCGTGCCGCCCGAGTAGTAATCAATCGACTTGCCGAAGGTGTAGGCCGAGAGGAACTGCAACCCACGGCCGAAACGCTTCGTCACGCTCAACTGGAGCGAGTCGTAATGCGAATTCGATGAAGTCTGCACCTGCTGCAACCCGCCCGTCGCGTTCTTCTGCGCCGACACGAACGGCCCGAACGGCGCGGCGAAAGTGTTCGTCGCGGGGTTGTAAATCGGCTGGTTGATGGTCAGCAGTTGCAGGAGCTTCGTCCCCTTCGAGCCGACGTAGCCGACCTCCAGAAGGAAGTCGCGCGCGAACTCCCACTGCACGTTCGCGTTGTACTGCTGGATGTAGGGCGTCCGCATCTCGGGGTCTGGGTAGACGCCGCTGATGAGGATGCCGAGCGGCGCGAGCGGGCTCGGCACCGTCGCGTTGACCGGGAACGTGCCGGGCTGCGGCACCGCCGCGAACGGCGTGGCGAGCGGGCGGAAGACGCCGACGCCCACCGCGAGGTACGGGAAGTTGAAGAGCGAAGTGTTGGCGAAGCGCGTCGAGACGCGGTCGTAATAGATGCCGTAGCCGCCCCGCACGGCGAGCGTCCCCGTCTCGTTCAAACGGTACGCGAACCCGACGCGCGGCGCGAAGTTGTTCCTGTCCTGCGGGACGAGCGTGTCCTCGACCGTCGGCACGCCGGGCAGAGGGTTCACGGCGTTGCCCGCCTGCACGAAGCCGTTCGGCGCCCCCGCGGGCGACGCGAGGGTGCCCGCGCGGAACTGCTCGGGGATGAAGTTGACGAGGCGCCCGTACTTCTCTTTGGGGAGCCCGAAGAAGTCGTAGCGCAGGCCCAAGTTCAAGGTCAGGCGGTTCGTCAGCTTCACGTCGTCCTGCACGAAGCCCGCGAGGTCGTTGACGCGGAACGCGCGGTCGTAGACGCCCGAGCCGATGACCGAGACCGACTGGCCGAGCAGGAAGTTGGCGAACGTCGGGAAGATGAGCTGCCCGCGCGAGAAGGCGTTGAAGTAGAAGTTGACCTGCGAGCGCTTGTACTCGCCGCCCACCTTCAGGCGGTGGCGCCCCTTCACAATCGAGATCGTGTCCTGGAAGCCGAACGTGTTGATGCGCGAAGACTGGTCGGCGAGCGGCGACGAGCCGAGCACGAACAGCCCCGTCACCGACAGTGTAGGCATGCCCGGGAAGAGGTTGCCGAGCGGGTTCGTGATGCCGAACTGCTGCGCCGTGAAAGGCTCCTCTGGGACGGAGGTCACGCGCAGCCGGCTGAAGCCGAAGCGCGCCTGGTTGATGACGTTCGGGCTGAAAACGTACGTGTCCGTCAGAGACGAGAGCGCCTGGATGATGTCGAGGTCGCCGCCCGTCCCGGGCAACTGCTGCGGGCCGTTCCCGAGTCCGGCGAAGTTGTAGTTCGACTGGAACGTCGGGTTGCTGGCGAAGAAGTTCTTGGCCGAGAAGGTGTGATTGCTGTTGATAGTCCAGTCAACGTTGGCGTTGAACTGGTTCTCGCGGAACGTCGAGATGCCCGACTGCGGCGAGAGCCCCGACGCGGTCGTCGCCGACGGGATGGCGAACTCGCCCGACGGGAGCCGCGCGTTCAGAATCGAGACCGCGATGGGGCTGATGTTCGCCGCGGGCAGCCCGAACGCCGCCGCCAGCCCCGCGGCCGTGCGGTTGCCGTCCGTAAGCTGCACGGGGATGACCGGGAACGTCAGACTGTTGTTGAGCGACGCGCCGTTGCGCTCGCGCGTGCCCTGGTACGAGGTGAAGAAGAAGAGCTTGTCCTGCACGACGGGCCCGCCGAGCGTGCCGCCGAACTGCTTGCGCGTCAGCACGGGGCGCGGGCGTCCGGCCGAGTTGAGGAAGAAGTCGTTGGCGTTCAGCGAGTCGTCGCGCAGGAAGGCGTAGATATTGCCGTGGAACTCGCGCCCGCCGGACTTCGTGATGGCCTCGACGTTGCCGCCCGCGTTCCGCCCCTGCGAGGCGTCGTAGAGCGAGGTCTGCACGACGAACTCCTGAAGGCTGTCGGTCGAGGGGACGGCGATGTTCGGCGTCGAGTTGGTGCCGACGGAGTTGGCGTCGATGCCGTTGATGCGGACGCTGTTCGAGGTCGTGCGCTGGCCGTTGACCGAGATGATCGAGTCGCCGCGCCCCAGCTCCGTGTTGTTCGAGACGCTCGCCGAGGTGCCCGGCGAGAGCGTCAGGAGCTGCTGGAAGTTGCGCGTCGGCAGCGGGAGCGTGCTGATGGCGCGGCTCTCGATGACGCGCCCGACCTGCGAACTCTCCTGCTGGACGAGCGTGCCCTCGGCCGTCACCGTCACCGTCTCGTCCACGCTCGAAGGCTCAAGCCTGAGGTTGATCGTCGAGGTCTGCGTGACGTTGACCTCCAGGTCTTCGACGACGACGCGTTTGAACCCCTGCGCCGAGACCTCGACCCGATAGCGCCCCGGCGGGAGCAGCGGGAGGGCGAAGTCGCCCTCGCCCCCGGTCGCGGCCTCGCGGCGCAAAGAGGTGGCGAGGTTCGTGGCCGTGACGGACGCGCCGGGGACGACCGCGCCCGCGGCGTCCACGACCGTGCCCGTGATCTGCCCCGTCGCGCCCTGGCCCGAGGCGGAGCCCGCCAGGGAGAGAAGGAAGAGGGAGAGGACTATCAGCCGCTTAGGGGAAAACATCTCTGGGTGACCTCCTGCAAAGGCTTGACTGTTCCGCGGGCCCTGCCGGGCGCCCGGCTCAAATTAAAAACGAACGTACGTTTTTGTTTATCGACTCCGCGCGGCCGGCGGTGACCTCCCCGCCTCGGCGCGCGCTCAGTTGGCTTTAGATTTGGTGCGGGGCGGCGCCCCGGTCATCTCGCGCAGCTTCTCGGGGCGCAGGACGCCCCGGCAGAAAATGTCCGTCAGGTGCTCGACCACGCGGTCGTCCGAGAGCCCGAGGTGGCGGCGGCCCCCGAAGAGCTTCTCGACCAGGAAGTAGTTGAAGAACTGCATGTAGGCCGCCGTGAAGCCGACCGCCGGGTCTACGCCGTCGTAGAGCGCGCCCTCCTCCTTCAACTGCCGGAAGTAGGGCGCGAAGCGGCGGCGGAGGTTCGCCGCCAGACCCTCGAACATCTTGCGGAAGTGCCGGTTCTCGAACTCCAGAACGTCTATGTACATCAGCAGCCAGAAGTCCGAGTGGGCGCTCACGAGCTCCTTGACCATGCGCCCGAAGCGCTTGAGGCTCTCGGGGTGGAAGGGCTCCTCGACCTCCTCGAAGATCGTGCGCAGCCGCGCGTCGATCACCTTCTGGTAGCGGCCGATGATGGATTCGAGGATGTCTTCCTTCGTCCGGTAATAGTTGTAGAGGTTGCCGAGCGAGGTGCCCGCCCCCTCGGCGATGTCGCGCATCGAGGTGGCGTGGAACCCGCGCTTGATGAAGAGTTCGCGCGCCGCCTCCTCGATGCGGCCGCGCCTCGCCTCCAGCGCCTCCTGGCTCAGTTTCGGCATAAGCTCAAAAAACGAACGTCCGTTATTTTATCTACGCGCGCCGCCGTGTCAACCTTTTTGTTTCTCCCCTCGACAAACGCGCGCCCCGCTTAACCCCACTCCCTCATCCACGACGCCGCCCTCGCCCCCGCCGCGGCCAGGTCTTCCTCCGACAGCACGAGCCCCGCGGCGAGGGACTCGGCCTCGGCGCTCGCGCGGCGCGCGGCCGAGAGTTCGCGCTCGGCCCCGGTCACACCGCCCGCCGCTTGATGCCTCGCCGCCAGCGCCGCGTGCGCCGTGGCCTTGAGGGACAGCCCGTCGCGCTCGCCCCAGGCGTATTCGCACTCGCGCGCGAGTCGCAACGCCTCCTCCGCGTCGTCGAGCGCGCGCGCGGCTCCCTTTTCATCCGCGCGCTCCGACATCCGCGCGCGACCGCGCAACACGAGCGCGTCGGCTTGAACGACCTTCATCCCGCCCGGCGCGGCGTGGGCCAACGCCTCGGCGGCGCGGCCCAGCGCGCCCGCGGCATTCCCGCGCGCGAGGTCGAGCTCACCGGCGGCGACGTGCAGGCGCGCGAGGTCATAAATGAGTTGGCCGCCGTAGAAGATTCCCTCGGCCAGTTCGAACTCCGCGGCCGCGGCGTCCGGCCGGCCCCCGGCCAGGGCGCAACGACCCAGCACCCAGCGGCATCGGCCGATGTCGTCGTTCCACCTGTAGCGCTCGCAGATGAGGAGGTTGGACTGCGTGCGGCGGCTGGCTAGGGCCGCGTGGCCGGTGCGGACAAGCAGGTCTGCCCAGAGGACGCCCCGGCCGCTATAAAGTTCGTGTTCGCCCGGGTCGGCCGTGCCCTCGATTTCGTTCGCGACGGCGAAGCTCTCGGCCGCGGGGCGGACTCGGCCGCGGAGCGCATCCACCCAGCCCAGACAGACGTAGCCGTCACGCACCTCCCTCCGGCCGCGCCCACTCGCGGCCAGCAGGAAGCTCTCGGCGATGGCGCGCCGCGCCTCGGCCAGTCGGCCTAAGGCGACGAGCAGGACGGCCTCGTTCAGCAGCCCGGCGCTAAGACCCGCCCCGTCCTGCTCGTCGCGGGAGACGGCTTTAGACTCGCGGTAGAAGTTGAGCGCGGGCTCGCAGTAGCCGCTGAGCATGCCGTAATGCCCCGCCCTGTTCAGGTAGAATCTGAGCCCCCGCCGGGAGAGCTTCTCTTCACACTGTCGCCGCCGCGCCTCGTCTCCCACGAAGCCGAGCGCGCAGGCGAGTCCTTCGCCCGCGGCGGGGAGCGATTGGAACACCTCCCCGCCGCCCACGTCGTCGAGGCGCGAGCGATACAGTCCGTCGGCCGCCGCGAAATCCCCCACGTCGAGTAGCAGGCTGATGGCGAGCAGCACCGGCTCGATCTCCTTCACGCTCCGGGGCGCCTCGCCCGACGGCTGACCCTTGAGCAGGTCGGCCGCGCGGCGTGCGGTGTCGGCGCCCGCGCCGAGGAGCACGGCGCGAAAGTGGTCGCGCAGGATGGGGTGACAGGCGCTGCCGTAGCCGCCCGCCAGCGGCTCGCGCGAGAGGATGCCGCGCGCCTGGAGCCGCTTGAGCCCGGCGGCCAGTTCCCCGTCGTCCGGCAGCGCCTCGCCGAATAACCCGCGCGCCAGACGAAGCACCGTCTCGTCCGCGACGGGAGTGCGGAACAGGGCGACGATGCCGAGCAGGCGCGTCTCAAACGGCCGGAGTTGTTTTTCGTAGAAGGTCAACAGGCGTCGAAGGCGCTCGTTGAGCAGCGAGTTCTCGGGCAGTTCGTCGGGGCGGAAGGCATGGTTGAGGAAGCGGCGCGGTTGTTCGCGATCCCCGTCGGGCAGGGCGTCGGCGAAGACGCGGAGGCCGAGCGGGTGTCCGTCAAGGCGTTTGCTGATGTGCTCCCGCTCTGACGCCGGCCCGCCGACGCCGAGGTCGCCGAGCAGGGTCGCCCCCTGCTCGGGGGGCAGGCCGGAGAGTTCGAGGAGTTTAAAAGATGTGCCGAGGAAGCGTTCGAGGTCTGCGAAGACGAAACGGCTGGTGAGCACGGCGAGCCCCCTGTGGGTGCGCTGGCAGAAGGCGCCGAGGAATTCACGCATTAAGCCGTCGAGGAACGTGCCGTGATGCGCGTCGCCCGGCCCGCCCTGTAGCACCTCCAACCCGTCGAGCAGGACGACTATCGGGTGCGCGCGGGCGTAGGCGAGCGCGGCCTCAACGAGGTCTGTGCCGGCGTCCGGCGGCGACGCGCCCGGCCCGGCGTGCGCCCAGAGGAGGAGTTCGCGCAGGAAGCTGGCAGCGTCCCTGTCCTGATAGAAGCTCCAGGCGAAGAGCCCTTCGAAGGGTCGTGTGCGCCAGCCCTGTGTGTCCTTGAGCCAGTGGCCGATGAGCGCGGTCTTGCCCGTGCCCCCGACGGCCGAGACGCCGACGGCGCGCACCGCGTCGTCGTGCACCCAGTGGTCGAGCAACTCAATCTCTTCCTCCCGGCCGACGAACCGGTCGTCATTCGTGGGCTCGTGGAACCACTTCGCGATGAAGGCGGGCACGCTCGTCAGGGTTAAGTCCTCCCGGCGTTCATTGGAGTGTGAGACGGCGCGGCGTACGTCGCGCCGCGCCCCTTTCGGAAGTTATTCTTTTCCCCGCGGCTTGTAAACAGGACGCGCGACCGTGTCCGCTTAACGTCCCTCACTGCTCGTCGGGCTTCAGCTTACTGCGGATGAAATTCGCCATCCGCGCGAGTTCGCCGTCGGAATACTTAAACACCTGTCTCAGCCGCAGCCCCCGCGGCAACTCCCTCGGCGACATGTTCTCGACCATCGTGAACAGTTCCCCGACGGATTTATATCCACCAATGATGTCCTGCAAAAAACCGTCCCACTCATACCGCACCCACTTCGACATAAGGTGCTCGCGGGTCGTGCCGACGGCGACCAGGACGGGCGCGCTGTCGAGGGCCTCGTCTATCGCGTTCTTGTAAGTGGAGGTGCCTATCTGCTCAAGCGACTCGGGGCTGAAGAAGACACGGAACCCTTCCTGCCTGAGAAACGTCGCCACGTTTCGAGCGATGGCAAAATCCCTTGTCTCCTCACCGTTCTCGTCAAGGTGCTTGAAGGAGATGAAGACCTCGATGCCCGGGTCGGGCGGGCGGGCTGCTGTGTCCGGCGCGGCCGGGGACGGGCGGGCGGCTTCTCGCGGCTCCGGGGTGACGGCGGAGACCGCCTCAGGGGTTAACGCCGGCTCGACGGGCGCGGCGACGGCACGGGCGCACGCGTCGGCGACGGCGTCGAGCAGGGTTTGCAGCGCCGAGTGGTCGGTGCCCTGCACCGGGTAGAAGAGCGGGCTGATGCGATAGTCGGCTTCGAGGTGTTCGCGCCACTCGCGGATGGAGTCGGCATCCGGCGGCGTGCCGTCGTCCCTGTGCGGCAGGCCGAGCACGGCGAGTTGCAGCGGCACCGGCCCATCCCCTTCGCGCAGGTACTCGCCGATCATGAACATGAACTGCGGGTCGTTAAATTCGAAGCCGACGAAGACGAGGCGGCTTTGCGTCCACAGCACGTCAAACAGGCGGCGGTAAAGCCCCGGCCTGTAGCTCGCCTGAGACGTTCCGAGGTTCCACGCGATGCCGCTCGGCCGCTGCCAGTAGCCGTGCAGCCAGAGGATCGGGCAGTCGTTCGCACGCCTGAAGACATCGCCGGTGAACCAACGATAAACCTCGTCATCGTCCTGCCAGGTCGGAGTGCCGGTGGTGAGGGACTCCGGGCGTAATGCCATGCGGGCGAAGTCGAGGGCGGGGTCGTGACTGGTCGTGATGTACCCGCGGAAGGGCAGCCGCAGCAGGGCGGCGTGCGCCTCCGTGTACCGCCTGCCATTGTGGTCTCTGCGCGGCGCGAAGGTTCCCTTCAGGAAGTTGCGGTAACGCGCCTCCCCGAGTTTGACAACGATGGGGGTGAGGCGCTGCTGCGCGGTCGAGTTCGTGCCGGACTTCCAGCGGGCGGCCTCCTCCGGCTCGGCCACGCCTTCGGCGACGGCGTGGTGGGCGAGCAGGTTGATGAACTCGTCCCAGAGCGGGTACATGCCGGCCGAGGCACCGGCGCCGACGAAGGCGATGGCCTCGTGGTCGCGGAGCGAGGAGACGAGGGCGTCGAAGACTGCGCGGTTGCCGGGGACGGAGAGTATTTCGTCGAGAGTGAGTGCGGAAGGCTCGTTCATGGCGTCGCCATTCTAACGACTCCGACGGGGATATGGAATGTTCCGGTCGCAGCGCCACCGTGCGGGCCGCGTGCTGCAACACGCACCCGCTCGCTACCGCTCACGGTACCGTTTTGGTATTCTTCGGCTGCACCCACATTTTCAAGAGTCGAGGCGGCGGGCGCGCGTGCGTTACTGCGTGGGCACGCCGCACACGGTTTAAGAGTGGAGACGATTCAGACCACTGTGATGAAGTTCGGCGGCACGTCCGTCGAGGACGCGTCGGCCTTCGAGCGCGTGGCGGCGCTCGTGCGCGCCGTGCGCGACTCGCGCCCCGTCGTCGTCGTCTCGGCGATGAGCCGCTTCACCGACGCTCTGCTCGCGGCCTTGGAGCGCGCGGCCGAGGGCGAGGGCGCGGGCGCGCTCGAACATTTAGAAGAACACTTCGCGCGTCACACCGCGGCTCTACGCATCCTGCTCTCCGGCATCCCGAGAAGGCAGGAGGCCGACGCCGCCCTCTCGGAGCTTGAGAGCTTCCTGGCCGACGCGCGAGAAGAGATCGGCCGCGCGTTCGCCGACGCCGCGGAAGGGTCGCGGCCGCTGCCCCTGCTGCAAGACCTCGTCGTCTCCTTCGGCGAACAGCTCTCTTCGTGGCTGCTCGCGCGCGTGCTCGACGTGCGGGGGTTGCGCGCGCGGCAGGTGGACTCGCGCCGCTGCATCATCACCGACGACGAGCACGGGTGCGCCACGCCTCTTAAAGAAGAGACCGACCGCCACACGCGCGAGCAACTGGTGCCCTTAATCGAGGAGGGCTTCGTCCCCGTGCTCGGCGGCTTCATCGCGTCGTCGGCGGCGTCGGGCGAGACGACGACGCTCGGGCGCGGCGGCTCGGACTACACGGCGGGGCTCGTCGGCGCGGCGCTGCGCTCGAAGGAGATTCAAATCTGGACGGACGTGTCGGGCGTGCTCACCGCAGACCCGCGCGTCGTCCCCGAGGCGCGCACCATCCCGCGCCTGTCCTACGCCGAGGCCGCCGAGCTGGCCTACTTCGGCGCGAAGGTTCTGCACCCGAAGACCATCCTGCCGGCGGTCGTCCGCAACGTCCCCGTCCGCATCTGCAACTCGCGCGCGCCGCGCTCGCCGGACACCGTCGTCTACTTCGACGCGGAGATGACGCCGCGCACCGTCAAGGCCATCGCGCACAAGACGGGAGTCTTAATCGTCCACATCACTTCGGCGCGGATGCTCGGCGCCTACGGCTTCCTGCGCGCCATCTTCGAAATTTTCGAGCGCCACCGGACGGCCGTGGACATCGTCACCACGTCCGAGGTCTCGGTCTCGCTCTCGCTCGAAGACCCGACCCGGCTCGACGCCATCACGGAGGACTTGAAGCACATCGCCGCGGTCAAGGTCGAGCCCGAGCGCGCCATCGTCTGCATCGTCGGCGAGGGGTTGCGCTCGACGCCGGGGATTGCCGGCCGTGTCTTCTCGACCATCAAGGACATCAACGTCCTGCTCATCTCGCAGGGCGCGTCGAGCGTCAACCTGACCTTCGTCGTCGAGGAGCAACACGCCGCCGAGACCGTCCGCCGCCTCCACGAAGCCTTCTTCGAGTGCGCCACCTCGGAACTGCTCGCGGACATCGGGAAGGAAGCAGCCGGCAGACAGTAGCCAGTAGTCAGTAGAAGACCCTTCATGATTGCGAACCGTGCGCTTTTCATCTTCAACGTAGTCAACCGGAGCCTACTGGCTACTGACTACTGTCTACTGTCTACTTCTTTATGACCCTGTTCGAATTGACAAGGGCGCTGATGGACATCCCCTCCGTCTCGGGCGAGGAGGGGGAGGTCGGGCGCTTCCTCGCGTCGCACCTGGGAGCGCTCGGGTACGAGGTCGAGTTGCAAGAGGTCGAGCCGGGGCGCGCGAACGTTCTGGCGCGGACGGGCGCGCGGCCGCGCGTCGTGTTCTCGACGCACATGGACACGGTGCCGCCGTTCACGCCGTCGCGCGAGGACGCGACGCACATCCACGGGCGCGGCGCGTGCGACGCGAAGGGCATCATCGCCGCGCAGTTGAAGGCCGCCGAGCGTCTGCGCGCTGAAGGCGTCGAAGAGTTGGGGCTGCTCTTCACCGTGGACGAGGAGTTGGGCAGCCTCGGCGCGCGCGCGGCCGATGCGCACGCGTGGGCGCGCGAGTGCGAGTACCTGATTAACGGCGAGCCGACTGAGAACAAGCTCGCCGTCGGGTCGAAGGGCTCTCTGCGTTTGAGGCTGAAGACCGAGGGGCGCGCGGCGCACTCGGCCTACCCCGAGCGGGGCGAGTCGGCGATTGAGAAGATGTTGGACGTGCTCGCCGACGTACGCGCGCTCGGCTGGCCCCGCGACGAGTTCTTCGGCGAGACGACCTGCAACGTCGGGACGATCAGGGGCGGCACGCGCCCCAACGTCATCCCGGCCGAAGCCTCCGCCGAGTTGCAGATAAGACTCGTAACGCCTTCGGGCACCATCAAGGCGCTGCTCGAAGAGACGCTGGCCGGGCGCGCGCGCGTCGAGTACATGTCGGCGGCCGAGCCCGTCCGCATGCACGCGGTCGAAGGCTTCGAGCGCGAGGTCGTCCGCTTCACGACCGACATCCCGTACCTTGCACACTGGGGCCGGCCGCTGCTGCTCGGTCCCGGCTCCATCCTCGACGCGCACACGGACGGCGAGCGCGTCTCGAAGCGGGAACTGGAAGAGGCCGTCGAACTCTACGTGCGACTCGCTAAGTCGCTTCTGAAGCAGGACAGGAGGAATTTTTGATTTCGGATTTTTGAGTGAATGGTCGCGTGTAATAAATCGTCAATCAAAAATCTAAGGTCAAAAATTTAAGATTCTATGAGGCTGGCTCTGCTCGGTCACGGCGCGATGGGTCAGCTCGTCGAGCGCCTGGCGCGCGAGGCGGGCGACGAGGTGGCGACCGTGCTCGGCTCGCGCGAGGCCGCCTTCGGCGCGGAGGAACTGGCCGAGATTCTCGGCGGCCACGACGCGGCCATAGACTTCACCGTCGCCGAGGCCGTCCCGCGCCACGCCGAAGCCTGCGCCCTCGCGCGCGTCCCGCTCGTCGAGGGCACGACGGGCTGGCACGCGCAGTTAGACGAAGTTCGGCAAGTGTTCGAGCGCGAGCATGGCGCGCTCATCTACGGCGCGAACTTCTCGGTCGGCGTCAACCTCTTCTACCGCGTCGCCGCGCGCGCCGCCGAGCTGTTCCGGCGCTTCGACTACGCGGCCTTCATCGAGGAGGCGCACCACTCGCGCAAGCGCGACGCGCCTTCGGGCACGGCGCTGCGGCTGCGCGACATAGTCGCCGAAGCCTACGGCTCCGACGTGCCCGTCGCCTCGACGC
>JBEVJD010000027.1:0-7805 GCA_040510435.1 Pyrinomonadaceae bacterium
ACGCCGACGCGCGCGTAGGCCGTGTCGAAGCAGGGGTAGCCGAGGTTGCCGGGGCGGAAGTAGAACTTCTCCCAGAAGCCCGGGTTGACGTGCGGGATGTGGTTCTTGCGGTACTTGCCGAGGTACTTGCCGTCGGCGTCCACGACGGCCGCCGTGTTGTAGTAGACGCCGGCAATCTCCTCCTCGTAGATGGGCACGATGATGACCATCTGGTGCTGCTTCGCCATCTCCTGCATGAGTTTGACCGTGGGGCCGTCGGGGATGCGCTCGACGGCCTCGTACCAGCGCGTCTGCTGCTCGGCGCAGAAATAGGGCGTGGTGAAGACCTCCTGCATGCAGAGAATCTGCACGCCCTGCGCGCCGGCCTCCTCGATGAGCTTGAGGTGCTTCTCGATGTTGAGCCGCTTGATCTCCTCGATGCTGGCGTCGGTCGGGGCGGCGTTGGTCGCCTGTATCAGTCCGCATTTAACGGTGCGTGCCATCAAGACCTCCGTGTGTCTGAAAAGTATTCCTGATTGAAAGGGGAGGCGGGCGTTCAGCCGACCTTCTCCCACGTTTTAGTGATCTCGGACATCTTCCGCTCGTCGATGACGTACGACTCGAAGTAGCCGCAGCGCGTGCAGATGAGGTGCTCGACCGGGCTGGCCGAAGTCAGCCAACCGGTGCGGACGTAAACGCCGCCGCTCGCGTCGCCGCCGTGGCTGATGCCGTTCAACTGCCGGTAGACCGTCGGCGTCTGGCACTTGGGACAGAGCCCTCTTCGCATCTCTTAAACTCCTGCCGCCCGTTCCGGTTCAGAATTCGCCCCTCGGGACGAGGCCGCGCCCGCGTCCTGCTTCACGCCCGGGTGCCCCTTCATCAGGACGTAGTAGACGGCGAACCCGAGGCCGAAGGTGACGAACCACGCGTAGGTGTAGAGCGTGTCCGAGAGCGTCGGGTCGGGGAAGCTGCCCGAGAAGCCCGGCGTCGAGGCCGCGCGCAGGAAACCGGGGACGACCGGCGCGACCGCCACCGCGAACGCGACGAGCGCGCGCCAGTTGAAGCCGCCCTCATAAGAATAGCGGCCGCCGGGCCGGAACAGCTCGGCGAGGTCGAGGCGCTGCCGCCGCAAGACCCAGTAGTCGCAAATCATAATCCCGCCGATGGCGCCCATCAAAGCCGAGTAGCCGACGAGCCACGTGAAGATGTAGGCCCCGACCGAACTCATCAGCTTCCACGGCATCATCAGCACGCCGATGAGCGCCGTAATCAACCCGCCCGTCACGTAAGAGATGAGCCGCGGGTTGAGGTTGGAAAAATCGTTCGACGGCGAGACGACGTTCGCCGCCATGTTCGTCGTCAACTGCGCGGCGAAGATGACGGCCGTGGCGAAGAGGATGACGGCGACGCTGTCGAACTGTTTCATCAGCTCGACGGGGTCGGGGATGGGCCGGCCGTAGATGAGCAGCGTCGCGCTCGTCACGGCCACGCCGATGAAGGCGAAGGCCGTCATCGTCAGGGGCAGCCCCAGCGCCTGCCCCAACATCTGCGAGCGCTGCGAGCGCGCGTACCGCGTGAAGTCGGGGATGTTCAGGCTGAGCGTCGCCCAGTAGCCGACCGAGGCCGTCAAAGCGCCGGGGAAGATCGTCCAGAAGTTGTTCTGCTGCTTCTGGAGCGCGGCCGACTCCGTTAGCACGCGGCCCAGTCCGCCCGCGCGCCACGCCGCCCAGATGAGCAGTGCGGCGCCGCCCCCGAGCAGTAAAGGCGCCGACCACGTCTCAAGGTGCTTGATGCCCTCGACGCCCTTGACGATGATGAGCACCTGGATGCCCCAGAAGAGGAAGAACGCGAGCCACGTGTGCAGCGCGATGTCCAGAACGGACGCGCCGCCCGCGAGCGTGTTCCAGCCGCCCCACATTATCCCGAAGAGCGCGTCGAGGGCGGTGCCGCCGATCCACGTCTGGATGCCGAACCAGCCGCAGGCGACGATGGCGCGCAGGATGGCCGGCACGTTCGCGCCCTTCGTCCCGAAGCTCGCGCGGCACAGCACCGGGAACGAGACGCCGTACTTCGTCCCCGCGTGCGCGTTCAGAATCATCGGGATGAGCACGACCGTGTTGCCGAGCAGGATGGTGACCATCGCCTGCCACCAGTTCATGCCCTGCTCGACGAAGCCGCCCGCGAGCGTGTAGGTCGTAATCACCACGCTCATCCCAATCCAGAGCGCCGCGATGTTCCACGTCGTCCACGTCCGCTCGCGGATGGTCGTCGGCGCGAGGTCGCGGTTCCACAGGGGACTCCCCGACACGTCCTCGTGCAACTCCACGAAGTCGCGCCGCTCGGCGGTCGTCGAATCTTGGCTCACGCTGGTGTCCATCTCCGTTGTCGTCAAAGAATCGGGCGCGGCTCGCCCTTCATTCGAGCTCGAACTTCACGGTGACGCGGGCGCTGACCTTGATGAGGCCGAGCGCGAGCGTGCCCTCGGACTCCGTCGAGTCGCTGCGGTCATAAGAGACACTGTTGGCGCTCAGGTTCGGTGGGAGGCCGCCGCGCCCCGGCACGTCCTCTTCGATGGTGATGGCCTTGCCGATCTTTTGCCCGACGGCCCCGGCGAGCGCGACGGCCTTCTCCTGCGCGGCCTTCATCGCCAGCGCGCGCGCCTGGTCACGGTACTTACGCATCTGCGAGGTCTGGAAGCTGATGCTGTTGATGCGCCAGACGCCGAAGTCGAGCAGTTCCGACAGAAGCCCCTCGGCGCGCTTCACGTCGCGCAGCGTGAAGACGAGGTCTTTCCGCACCCAGTAGCCGAGGAACGCCTTGGTGTCGTTGCCGCTTTTGAAGCGAGGGTCAACCTTGACGTAGTCGGTCTGCGTGTCCGACTCGGCCACGCCGTGCTTGCGTGCGAGGCCGATGAGCCCTTTGAGACGTTCGTCCACCTGAGTCTTGGCGAGCTTCAGCTCCTTGTTGAACGCCTGCAAGGTCACGTCGAACACGACCTCGTCGGGCGCGATGTTCATCTCGGCCTCGCCCGTGACGGTGACGTGGGGCGGCTCGCGCCTCTCCTGTGCCGCGGCGGGCGCGGCCGTCAACAGCAGGAGGAGCAGCAGCAGGGCGGTTGCGCGTTGGGTTGTCTTCATCTTCACCTCAAGGCTTCAGACGAGCCTGCGCGTCTTGAGTTCCACGTCCAGCTCCTCGGCGCCGCGCCTGACGCGGAGTTGTATCGTCTGGCCGGGCCGGCGCAGATGTTCGCGCAGTTCGGCCAGACGCATGTCGGCGGCGGGGCGGCCCCCGACCGCGACGATCTCGTCGCCCTGTCGCAGCCCCGCCTCGGCGGCCGGCGTGCCGGGCAGGACTCGTGAGACCTTGAGGACGCTGAAAGAGGGGCCTTCGCTCGCGAGCCCGAGCCCGCTCATGTCGAACTCGAACGGGTCGGAGAAGGTCTTCGCGGGTTCGAGGTGGACGAGCCTGCGCGAGTAGTCGAAGACGACTTTGAAGCGGCGCAGGATGGCCGTGCCGATGTTGCCCGCGATGCCCTCGCTGCCGAACGTGCCCGCCGAGGGGAACGCGGCGACGGGCTGCGTGAGCGTGAAGCCGCCGATGCGCACGCTCTCGGCGCGGCCGACGGGGAGTTGGATTTCGCCGCCGACGCCGCGCCCGTAGACCGTGAACGTCACCGGCAGCGTCTCCCTGAGCTTGTGACGTTCGATGAAGGAGGGAAGCAGAATCAGCGGCATGCTCGCCCCCGCGTCGATGACGAACTCGCCTTCGAGCGGCGCGCGCCCCGGGAGCGTGAGCCGCGCGCGCACGTGCGGGTGGTTGTTCTTAATGTTGAGCGGCAGGCTCTCGCCCCGCCCAGAGTAGACGTAGTCCGCGGGCTCATACACGGCGAGCTGCCGCGCCTCGTAGTCAATCTCGACGACGTAGCGCTTGAAGAACTCCACGCCGAGGATGCCGTCAACCGTGCGGCCCCCCGCGTTCTCGAACTGCGCGAGCGGGAGCGCGGCGACGTTCAGGTCTTTGAGCAGCGCGCCGCCCACGTCGAACGTCACGCCCCGGATTTGTGTGCTCTGCACGTTGCCGCCCGCGCCCTGCAAAGTGCCGCCCGCGCTGGCCTTGAGGCCGAGCGACTGGACGGTCGTGAGGTTGAGGACGGACACGCCCGCGCCGGTGTCGAGCAGGAACCAGTGGGGGCGCGAGCCGTTGATGCGTGCCGGCAGGAAGAGCGAGTTGCCGTTCATCTCGAACGCGACGCGCGCGACCAGAGCCCGCCGGGCGGCTGCCTGTTGCCCGGCCCGCGCGCCCGTGCCCGCGGGCCACGCCGCCGGCAGCGCCACGGACAGCGTCAGCGCGAGGGCGAGCGGGAAGGAGATGTTGCCGCGGGCCCTGCGCACGTCAGCTCTGTTCGTAAACTTCGGCATCCTGGTTCACTTCCGCGCGGGGGCTAGATGTTGACGCACGTGCCGCGCTTGAGGAACTGACCCGCGCCCGCCTTGCCCTTGAACTCGCCGCCCTCGACGACCACTTGGCCGCGCGAGAGCACGGTCTCGACGACGCCCCGAACCTTCCGGCCTTCGTAGGCGGAGTAGTCAACGTTCATGTGGTGCGTGGCGGCCGAGATAATCTGCTCGCGCTCGGGGTCGAAGACGACGATGTCGGCGTCGGAGCCGACGGCGATGGTGCCTTTGCGCGGGAAGAGGCCGAACATTTTGGCCGCGGCCGTCGAGGTCAGCTCGACGAAGCGGTTCAGAGAGATGCGGTTCTGCGCGACGCCGCCGTCGTAGATGAGCGACATGCGGTGTTCGACCCCGGGCGCGCCGTTCGGAATCTTCGAGAAGTCGTCGCGGCCCAACTCCTTCTGCTCCTTCATGCAGAAGGGGCAGTGGTCGGTGGAGATGACTTGCAGGTCGTCGGTCTTCAAGCCCTTCCACAATTCGTCCTGATTCCAACGCTCGCGCAGCGGCGGCGTCATCACGTACTTCGCGCCCTCGAAGTCCTCGCCGTAATCTTCGATGGAGAGGAAGAGGTATTGCGGGCAGGTCTCGGCGAAGGCGGGCAGGCCGCGGTCGCGCGCCTCGCGGACTTGGTTGAGGGCGTCGGCGCAGGAGAGGTGGACGATGTAGACGGGCGACTCGGCCATCTCGGCGAGGCGGATGGCGCGGTGGACGCCCTCGGCCTCGGCGATGGTGGGCCGGGTCAGCGCGTGGTACTTCGGCGAGGTGCGGCCTTCGGCCAGCGCGCGCTTGATGATCTCGTTGATGACGATGCCGTTCTCGGCGTGCATGCAGACGAGGCCGCCACGCTCGCCCGCCGCCGACATCGCGCGGAAGTTGGTCGCGTCGTCGGCGAGGCAGACGCCGGGGTAGGCCATGAAGAGCTGGAAGCTCGTCACGCCCTCGTCCATGACCGTGTACAGCTCCTCGGTCTGGTTGTCCTCAAACTCCGTCGTGATGAGGTGGAAGCCGTAATCAATCACGCACTTCCCCTCGGCCTTCTTGTGCCAGTTGTCCACGCCCTCAAGGAGCGCCTGACCCTTATACTGCACGGCGAAGTCGATGATGCTCGTCGTCCCCCCGTGCGCCGCCGCCGTCGTCCCCGTCCGGAAGTCGTCCGACGCCTCCGTCCCCCCGAACGGCAATTCCATGTGCGTGTGCGGGTCGATGCCGCCCGGGATGACGAGTTTGCCGGCGGCGTCAATCACGACATCGGCCTCAACGTCGAGCTTCGCCCCGATGGTCGAGACCGTCTCGCCCTCGATCAGGATGTCGGCCCTGTAATCATCCACGGCCGTGACGACGCGGCCGTTGCGAATCAGTGTTCTCATTAGAAAATTCCAAACCTCCGAGCCCCGTAGGGGCTAAATGTTTATAGCACTTGGGTATTTACTTCCCGAGCCCCGTAGGGGCGGCATGGCCTGGGGAATCGTCTACAAAGTCGAAGAGGTATTTACGCTCAAATGCTACGTCGAACTTATTGAGCAAGGTCATGTATTCATCCCGAAATGATTTCCGGGTGTGATGCTGTTCCTGATTGCGGATGTATTTAACGACAGCACCCAGTTGCGAGTGGGCATAGGAAAACGCACCGAACCCTTCCTGCCAGCAAAATCTTCCTCGAACCCAGCGCTTCTCGTTGATGAACTTTGAGGAATTGGCTTTGACTTCGCGGACTAGAGCAGACAATGCTATGTCCGGTCTAAGCCCGACAAGTAGATGTATGTGATCCGGCATGCCGTTTATCGCAATCAGCTTTTGTCCCTGCCCACTCACGATTCCCGTGATGTACTTGTTAAGCTCTTCCTTGTGATTTGGAAGAAGTAAGTTTGCCCTGCCACTGACGGCAAACACGACTTGAATGTAAATCTGGGTGTAGGTATTTGCCACAACGGCCTCACATGTCGCTCCTGACGGAGCTTCGGGATGAGGGTGTGGCGGCACCTATAAACATTTAGCCCCTACGGGGCTCATGCCTCTCTCAGAGAAACCGCGGTCCGTTTGGGTTCAAGTGTTGCCGTAGAGCTTTAAGGCTTCCTTATAGTCAATCCGGCGCGCGCGGAGCGTGCCGTCGCCGAGTTTGTCGGCGCCGAGCGGGTCGACGTAGTCGCGGCCCGAGAAGTTCTTCGTGCCGTCGAGGTCTTCGACCTCGACGTTGAACATGAAGACGGGGCCGCGCGTGGCCTTGAACCAGTGGATGTTGTGGCGCTCGTCCGAGACGGTGGAGAGGTCGCCGCGCGCGAAGGTCTTGTCGAGCGAGGGCCCGATAAGCAGGCGCCCTTCGGCGCCGCCCCTGTTCTCGTAGTGGCGCGCGTGGACTTCGCCTTCGAGCAGCATGTGCATCGAGACCATGTTGTGGTGCCCGTGCGGGACGATGGCCCGCCCCTGCTTGAAGGCGACGAACGAGGGCAGGTAAGTTAGTCGGGCGGGGAGACCTTCGACCCGCGGGAACTCCAGTTCGAGGCTCGACTCGTGGTCTTCGGGGAAGAGCGGCGCCTTGATTAGCTCGTCGTAGTCGATGGTGCGCAGGAGGTCTTTAAGGTCAATGCGGTGGAAGAGGTGTTCGACCTTCTCCTGCCAAGCGGACGGACGTAGCTTGCGCCCCATCAGGCCGCCGCTCAGCTCTTCGACTTCGGAGAGCCACTTCTCGGCGGCGGGTTTTACGGAGGCCCCGAGTGCGTGCGCGCCGGCCAGCGACTTGACCAGCGAGAAGGTCAGCGCGCCGCCGAGCATCTGTCTGATGAAAGTCCTGCGAGGTAAATGTTCCACGTCTCACCCCCGGTCACGTGCCCGCTCTTCACAGGGCCGCGAGCCCGCCGTCGAGCGCCTGAATCAATTCGTCAATTGTGTCCTTGGTCGAGTTGAGCATCACGCCGGTGCGGATGACGTTGCCGTAGAGTCCGCCCTTGCCGATGAGAACGCCGCGCTTCTTCGTCTCCTCGAAGACCTTGAGGACGGACTGTGGGTCGGGCTCCTTCGTCTCGCGGTCTTTGACGAGTTCGAGCGCCTGCATGAGGCCGAGGCCGCGCACGTCGCCGATGACCGTGTGCTTCTCTTTGAGTTCTTCGAGGCGCTGGCGGAAGTATGCGCCGACCTCGGCGGCGTTGCGGCGGAGGTCTTCCTCTTCGATGACCTTGATGACCGCCAGCGCGGCCGTCATCGAGACGGGGTTGCCGCCGAAGGTGCAGAAGGTGAGCCCGGGGAACTTGTCGGCGACCTCGGGCGTGGCGACGGTGATGCCGACGGGGGCGCCGTTGCCCAGACCCTTGGCCGAGGTGATGATGTCGGGCTCGACGTTCCAGTGCTCGATGCCGAACCACTTGTCGCCGGTGCGCC
>JBEVJD010000028.1:0-45879 GCA_040510435.1 Pyrinomonadaceae bacterium
TTCTTGAAACAGGCGGCGTAGGCCTCCTTCCTCGAGCCCGCCGCGGGCTGCCGCCCTTCGGGCGGCCCGCGGCCTCACGCCTGCTGCGCCGACACCTCTCGCAGACTTGAACCGTTACGGCTCCGTCACACCCTATAGTGCGGCGCGTCAACGACAAGAATGGGGGGAGAAGCGTGAACGAAGCCGTAGCCCGGAGCGCGCTGCAGGATGGAACGCGGCGCCTGACCGCGGAGGACTTCCCGCAGGAGCTGCTCGAGCTCTATGACTTCTACGTCCATGGCAGGATCACCAAGCGCGAGTTCCTCGACCGCGCCGCCAAGGTCGCGGTGATCGGCCTGGCCGCCGGCTCCATGCTGGCCGCGCTCAGCCCGAACTATGCGCTGGCCGAGCAGGTCTCCTTCACCGATCCCGATATTCTGGCCAACTACATCGAGTACCCTTCGCCGAATGGCCACGGCAGCGTGCGCGGCTATCTAGTGACGCCCGCCAAGGCGACCGGCAAGGTGCCGGGCGTCGTTGTGGTGCACGAGAACCGCGGCCTCAATCCCTACATCGAGGACGTAGCGAGGCGCGTCGCCAAAGCT
This sequence comes from Pyrinomonadaceae bacterium, assembly GCA_040510435.1. Lineage (GTDB taxonomy): Bacteria > Acidobacteriota > Blastocatellia > Pyrinomonadales > Pyrinomonadaceae > QHXN01. Next base: position 585 of record JBEVJD010000028.1, read on the forward strand.
GGCTTCATCGCGCTGGCGCCGGACGGCCTCAGCTCCGTCGGCGGCTACCCGGGCAACGACGAGAAGGGCGCCGCCGCCTTCCGCACGGTGGACGGGAAGAAGATGACCGAGGACTTCGTCGCGGCGGCTAAATGGCTCAAGGCGCGTTCGGACTCGACCCGCAAACTCGGCGCGGTGGGTTTCTGTTTCGGCGGCGGGATGGTGAACCAGTTGGCCGTGCGGCTGGGCTCCGACCTCAACGCCGGGGTCGCCTTCTACGGCCGGCAGGCGGGCGTAGACGACGTGCCCAGGATTTCCGCGCCGCTCCTGTTCAACTACGCGGGCAACGACCAGCGGGTCAACGAGGGCATCGCGGCTTACGAGGCGGCGCTCAAGGCCAACAAGAAAACTTACGCGTCGTACCTGTACGAGGGTAAACAGCACGGCTTCCACAACGACACGACGCCGCGCTACGACGAGGCCGCCGCCAAACTGGCATGGACGCGCACCCTCGAATGGTTCAACAAATACCTGCGTTAACGCCCCGGTTATCAAGACGAAGTAGCAACGCACTTTTGAATGACCCGCCTCTTCGCCGAGAGCGCTCCGTCGCCTTGACCTCACCGGGCGCGGGCGCTCTCATCCCGCGGCGTAGAAGTTTTCGACTGCCCTCTAACGATGTGCGGGCTGTTGCATCGGCAGCCACTCAGCCCTGCATCTCGCCCGAGAGCAGCACCACGCGCCCTCGGGCCGCCGGCACGCGCGCGAGCAGCGCCCGGGCAACATCGGCCGCGGCGATGGGACGGTAGTTCGCAGGGATGAGCGGGCCGAGGAGTCTGCTCACGACAGTCGCCACTCTCTCGGCCGGGCGGCTCGACTGACCGAGCCCCTCGCGGTCTCCGGCGAGCAGAGACGGGCGGGCGATGACCAGCCCCTCGAACGGGAGCCGCGCCAGCGCCTCCTCTGTCTCACCCTTCACACGGTTATAGAAGATTCGAGACTTCGCGTCCGCGCCCATCGCGCTGACCAGACCTGCGCGCCGCGCACCCGCCGCGAGTGCCGCGCGGGCGACGGCGAGGTTCGAGTCGAAGTCCACGGCCCTGAAGGCTGACTGACTGCCCGCAGCCTTGATGGTGGTGCCGAGCGCGAGGTAGACCTCGTCGAGCGGCGGGAGCGGCGGCAGCGCGGAGAAGTCAACCACGTGCGGCGTGAGCTTGCGGTGCGCGACGCCGGGCTCGCGCCTGCCGAGCGCGTGGACGGCCGCGACCGACTCGTCGGCGAGCAGACCTTCAAGGATGGCCCGCCCGACCAGCCCCGTGGCGCCCGCCAACGCCACGACCCTTGCGGGTGCCCCGTCCGGGTTATGAGGCGGCATGTCAGACACTAGCGCTCCTTCTCGGACTCAAGTCTGCGGCGTAGTTGTTCGGCGGCGCGCTCGGCCAACTCCTTGCAGGCGCCCGGAGAGATAACGGGGTCGGGCCGGTCGCCACGCTGACGCCCCTCAAGACGCTGCCAGAGTCCCGACGCGTCCGGGTGAGACGTGAGCAGGATGTCGCACGGAGTAGAACGAAGGAAGGCGAAGCTCTTCTCGAAGTCCTTGACCGCTGTCGGATACTCGCTGCTGTCGGAGAAGCGAAAGCCGTCCGCCGACACCGGCGTCATGCTGTCGGAATAGACGAGGTTCAGGCAGCGCTTGCCTTCGCACGACTTCCAAGTCCAACTCGTCCCGCCGGGGGTGTGGCCGGAGGTGAAATGTGCCGTCAGCCTGATGTCGCCGACGCGGAGGGTCTGGCCGTCGCGCAAAGTTGCGGCGCGCGGGACGAGCGCGATTGGTGCGATGCTGCCGAACTGAGGGTCGCCCTTGCCGACTCCGCTCTTCGTCAGAACCTCCGCGCTCCAGGGGCTGGCCGCCACCTTCGCCCCGCTGAGCCGCTGCAACTCGGCGATGCCGCCGCCGTGGTCAAAGTGCACGTGCGAGTTGACGATGAGTTTCACGTCCTCGATGCGGAACCCGAGCGAGCGTATGTTGGCGACGATTTGCGGGACAGACTCCGGGAGGGCGCCGTCGATCAGGACGTGCCCGGCCTTCGAGGTAATCAGGATGGAAGTCAGCCCGTGGGGGCCGACGTAGTACGTGTTGCCGTAGACGCGGAAGGGCTGCTGCGGCTTGTTCCACTCGGGGCAGTTGTCGCAGGACGAAGCAGGGGCGCCGCTCTGCCCCGACGCGAGCGCCGCGACGACGAGCAGAAAAATGGCGAGCGCCAGGGCAGGTTTTGGTTTCGGAAAATGATTTCGGGTGCGCATAAACTCGACTTCCTGTTGGTCGCTCAATCTAAATTTTCTCCCGGTCACATTGGCTCTGTTCGACATATTACCCCAAGGTCAGAAGTGTAAGGCCGCCCGAGTTAAAAAAACCGGGCGGCCTCCCCTTCTCTTCCCGTCGAAAGACCGTCATGGCCGTCGTCAGGCTTTCTTTACTGATAAGGTATTATCGGGCTTCGGGCATGCGGCCTCATTTCAGAGTGAGGGCGCGACACTGCCCGGCATTAACGAATGAGTATCTGGCAAATCATCCGCCGCTTAGTGCCATACATTAAGCCCTACGGCCGCTGGGTCGCCCTCTCGCTGGGGCTGACCTTGCTGGGCGCCTTAGCCGCGCAGGTCAACCCCCTCGTGCTGCGCTACACGGTGGACACCATCGAGCGGCTTTTGAGTGAAGGACGAACCGCGTCGCAGGGGGCTTCGCTGCTCCTGATAATTAGCGCCATCCTGCTCGGCAAGGAGATCATCAACACGGGGGTTCGGTACGGGCAGAATTTGTTCGGCGAGAAGATTCGGGTCAACGTGTCGAGCCGCCTGACGCAGTCGGCCGTCGAAAGGATTCTCAACTACCGCCTCGCCTTCTACACACACCCCGACAACCAGACCGGCATCCTCCAGACGCGCATCGACCGCGGCGCCGAGAGCCTGACCAAGCTCGTGCAGAGCGCGTTCATAGACATCCTGCCCCTGTTCGCCAGTTCGATCCTTGCGCTCGTCATCATGTTCCACGCCAACTTCTACGTCGGGCTGGTCGCCGCGGCCATCCTGCCCATCTACTTCCTGCTGAGCCAGAGGCAGGCTTCGATGCTCAAGGGCGCGCGGCGGGGCTTGCGCGCCCTGCGCGAGGAGAAGAACAACGGGCTCCACAACATCATCGAATCCATCGTCGTCATCAAGTCTTTCGTGCGCGAGGAGTATGAGAAGGAGAAGCAGGCACGGTTACAGCAGAACCTCGTCGGCGCTCAGTTGAAACAGCGGCAGACCAACTTTGTCTTCGACGGGCTGAAGACGTTCGTCGAGCAGATCGGCGTCGTGCTCATCATCATCCTGACGGCCTACCTCGTCCTGGGCGGGCAGATCACCATCGGCGCCATCATGTTTCACATCATGCTGTTCGGCAACGTCTCCGCGCCGATTCGACAACTGCACAGAATCTACGACGAGATGAACGACGCGCTGACCTACGCCGAAGGCTACTTCCAGATTCTCGACGCCGACGACGAGGTCGAGGCGGGCGGCGAGCTGGACGTGTCACGCCTCGAAGGAACGTTCGAGCTGCAAGATGTCAGCTTCACCTACCCGAACGGCACGCAGGCGCTGCACCACGTCAACATGAAGATTCCGGGCGGCAAAACGGTCGCCTTCGTCGGCCTCTCCGGCGCCGGGAAATCCACGCTCCTGAACCTCATGACCCGGTTCTACACGCCCACGAGCGGCAAGATTCTGCTCGACGGCAAAGAGCTTTCCGAGTACGAGACCGACCTGCTGCGCCGGAAGATCGGCCTCGTCCTGCAAAAGAACCACATCTTCAAAGGCACCATCGAGGAGAACATCCGCTACGGCAAAATCAACGCCCCGTCGGCGGAGGTCGTGGACGCCGCGCGCAAGGCTTACCTGCACGACCAGATCGAACAACTGCCGAACAAGTACGAATCCGAAGCGCACCTGCTCTCCGGCGGGCAGCAGCAGCGCATCGCCATCGCGCGGCTGTTTCTCAAAGACCCGCCGATCATCTTCCTGGACGAGCCGACGGCGAGCCTCGACGCGGTGGCTACAGAACAGATCAAGAACAGCCTCGACGCGATTAAAGAGGAGCGCACCACGGTCGTCATCTCGCACAGCATCTCGCAGATCATCGACGCCGACATCATCTTCGTCCTCAAGGAGGGCCGCGTCGTCGAGCACGGCACGCACGAGGAGTTGTACGAGCGCGGCGGAACCTACAGCGAGATTTTCGACGCCTCGGCGCGGAGCCTCAATCTCGACAAAATATCGAAGACCCTCGACGCCGAATTTACCCCGGACTTGGCGAATTAAAGCAGCCGTCACATGAGTGAGTATAAAGAGCATTAACCACAGAGACACAGAGGCGCAGCTAAAAACCAAAAGCTGTGTTCTTAAGCTGTGCCTCTGTGGTTAATCTCTTTCCGACCGCACTCGACCGCACAATGCTATAAGGCCGTTACCTCCGAACACCCTCGGAGGTAACGGCCTTAATTTGCCATCATGGTTGGTCTTTACAACGCGCGCTATTCGTGGCGAAGTGCCAACATCGGGTCTACTTTCGTCGCGCGCCGAGCCGGGACGTAGCAAGCCAGCAGCGCCGACAGCGTTAACGCCAACGCCACGACGCCGAAGACGAGCGGGTCTGTGGGAGACACTTCGTAGAGAATGCCGGTCAACACTCGCGCCAGGGCCAACGCCCCGGCCAGCCCGAGGGTCAGGCCGAAGAGCGTCAGCACGAGCCCCTGCCTGATGACCATCCCGAGAACGTCTCGCCCGCGCGCGCCGAGCGCCATCCGCACCCCGAACTCGTGCGTCCGCTCCGCCACCGCGTAACTCATCACGCCGTAGACGCCGGCCGCCGCCAGTATCAGCGCCGCCGCCGCGAACACGCCGATGAGGAGCGTGTTGAAGCGCTGCTGCCCGACGGAGTCGGCGACCACATCATCCATGCTCTCGGCCTGAGAGACCGGCAGGTCTTTATCAATCGCCCACACCTCGCGCCGAACCGCCGGCTCTAGCTCCGGTAGGCCGGAGGAGGCGCGAATCACGAGTGTCATACTGCGCGGTGAGGCGGCCTGCGTGTGCGGTAGGTACATCTCCGGCTGCGGCTCAGACGACCACTCGCCCTGTTTTACGTCCCCGACCACGCCGACCACTTCTCGCGGGTTGATGCCGCCGCCGCCGACCGTCATCCATTTCCCCAAAGGCTCTTCGCCCGGCCAATGCCGGCGCGCGAGCGCCTCGTTGACGATGACCACGCCCGGCGAAGTGGCGCCGTCGCGCTCAGTAAAATCACGCCCCTTCAGGAGCGCCGCGCCCATCGTCCGAAAGTAGTCGGGGCGCACCACGCGATAGACCGCGCTCGGCCGTTCGCCGCCCGGCGGCTCGGGGCGGCCTTCGAGCGTGAAGTTGAACGTCCACACGTCGCCGTCGAGGGGGAGGTGGTTGATGGCGCTCGCCGACTTAACGCCCGGAAGTGTACTCACCTGCGTCGTCAGTCGCCCGAAGAAGGCCGCGCGCTGCTCGTCCGTCGAATAGCGCGCGCCCGCCAGCGGCACCGTCAACACCATGACGCCGCTCGGGTCGAATCCGGGATCGACCGAAGTGAGCCGCAGGAAGCTGCGCATCATGAGTCCGCCCCCGACCAGCAGCACCAGCGACAGCGCAATCTCTCCCACGACCAGGAGTTGGCGGACGCGCTCGTGGCGCCGGTCGGCCGTCGAGCCGCGCGCCCTGTCTTTGAGCGAGTCCGTCAGGTCGGTCTTCGTCGCTCGCAGCGCGGGCGCGAGCCCGAACAAAAGCCCCACCACTACGGACAGTCCCAGCGTGAACGCGAGGACGCTGGCGTCGAGCCCCACCGTCTGGACGCGCGGGAGCGTGTCGGGCCCGAACGAGGCGAGAGCCGTGTTGGCCCAGTAGGCCAGCAGCAGCCCTGCGCCGCCGCCCGCAAGCGAGAGGAGCAGGCTCTCTGTCAACAACTGCCTGATGACGCGCAGCCGCCCGGCCCCGAGCGCGATGCGGACGGCGATCTCCTTCCGGCGCGCGGCGGCTTTCGCCAGCATCAGGTTGGCGACGTTGGCGCACGCTATCAGGAGCACGAACCCGACCGCCCCCAAGATGACGAGCAGCGCGGGCCGCGACTTCCCAACCACTTTCTCATGCAGCGGATCGACCGAGACGGTCAAGCCCTCGTTCGCGCGCGGGTGCTGCTCTGCGAGACGACTGTTGATGGTCTCCATCTCGGCCTGCGCCTGCTCGCGCGTCACAGCGTTCTTCAGCCGAGCGAAGACGCGCAGGCTCTGCCCGCGCCTGTCAGTCACCCTCTGCCCGAGGTTGAGCGGCAACCACGCTTCGGCGTGCGTGGCCCAGAAGGGCGCGAACTGGAAGTCGGGCGGCATGACGCCGATGACCGTGTACGGCTCCCCGTCGAATGTGACCTCCCGGCCGACCACGTCGGGCGCGCCGCCGAAGCGCCTCTGCCAGAGGCGGTGGCTGAGGACGACGACGTGCTCGTGCCCCGGCTGGTCTTCGCCCGCGGCGTACGTGCGGCCGAGCGCCGCGTCCACCCCGAGCACTTGAAATATCTCTGCGCTCGTCTGCAACACACTGAGTTGTTCGGGGCGATCATTCCCCGTCATCGTCAGGCTCCACAGTTGCGCGGCGGCGATTGATTCGAACGAGCGGCTCTGCTCACGCCAGTCGAGGAAGTTCGCAGGAGCGACCGGCTTCCACCCGTCGTGCAGCACCGTCACGAGCCGCGCCGGGTCGCGGTACGGCAGCGGGCGCAGCAGTACGGCGTTGACGACCGAGAAGATCGCCGTGTTCGCGCCGATGCCCAACGCAAGCGTGAGGACGGCGACGGCGGTGAACCCCGGCGCGCGCCGCATCGTGCGTAGCCCGTACTTAAAATCCTGCGCGAGTTGTCTGAGCCAAGCCCATCCCCACATCTCGCGCGTGACCTCTTTCACCAGCCCGACGTTCCCGAACTCCCTCCGCGCGGCGGCCTCCGCCTGCTCCTGCGTCTCGCCTCGCTCCACGCGTTCCTGGATGGCCATTCGCAGGTGGCTCCGTATCTCCTCTTCCAACTCGTCCTCGCGTCGCCGCCGCCCTTGCAGACTCATGACTCGCCCCCCTCCACCTGCGGGTTCAAGGCGCGGGCAATCGCGTCCGACAACTGCTCCCAACGGGAACGCTCGGACGCCAACTGCTTTTTGCCCTCGGCCGTGAGCCGGTAAACCTTGACGCGCTGATTGTTGTCCGAGACTTTCCACTCCGAGCTTACCCAGCCCTGACGCTCAAGCCGGTGCAGCGCCGGGTAGAGGGAGCCCGTGTCCACGCGGAGTACGTCGCCAGAGTTGACCCTGATGGCTTGGCTGATGCCGTAGCCGTGCTGTGGCCCCCACTGAAGCGTCTGGAGGATGAGCAGGTCGAGAGTCCCCTGGAGGAGTTCAATCCTATTCCGGTAGCGAGTCGCTTTAGGCATGTAGACAGTCTACGCCCTTCCATGTAGATTGTCTACACCCTTTGTGATGACACACGGTGAAGAAGGTGAAGTGTCGCCCAACGTGGCACGCGAACTGCCTTAGAGAATGTCGGCAAGCACGGAGGAAGTTAAACCGTGACCCCGCCGCCATCCCTCCCTGAGCGTGGCCTGCCGCTACGCCAGCCGCCCGCCGAGCGTCCCTATCAATCAAACTTCTGACGAAGCCCGGTTCACAGCCGGGCTTCTCGCCTTTTATGGCGACTTTCCCACATTTCAGCTGTAACTCGTGAAGACGGGGCGGTATGGATTTTTGAATCTTCAATAACCGGGACTGACTCTTTCGACCCGACGTTGGACGGACGGCGAGCGTCACGGAGCCAAATTTCGTCACCCGCGAGGTGACAATTTCCGGAAGTAACCGCTCGTGATTCCAGGAATGGTTGTCGGCGGCGATGAGTCGTACGGGAAGGCTCGCGGCTGTGGTAAAACGGCGGCATGAAAATTATCTCCCTCCAGGTCGGCCGGCCGCGCCTCGTCGTGTGGAACGGGCAGACCGTCTCGACCGGCATCTACAAGACGCCCGTCGAAGGCCGCGTCATGCTCCGCACGCTCAACCTCGACGGCGACCGACAGGCCGACCTGACCGTCCACGGCGGCGTCAATAAGGCGGCCTACGTCTACCCGTCGGAGCACTACGAATACTGGCGGGGCGAGTTGCCCGACACGGAACTCCCGTGGGGGATGTTCGGCGAGAACTTCACCACCGAGGGGCTCGACGAATCGTCCGTCCACATCGGCGACCGCTTCCGCCTCGGCTCGGCGGAGGTGACGGTCACGCAGCCGCGCCTGCCCTGCCACAAGCTCGGCGTCAAGTTCGAGCGGGCGGATATCCTCAAGAAATTTCTGGCGAGCGGGCGGTCGGGCTTCTACTTTTCCGTGCGGCGCGAGGGCGAGGTCGCGGCGGGCGACCGCGTTGAGCTGATCGGGCGCGACGAGAATAACGTCACGGTCGCAGACATCCTCCGGCTGTACGTGCGCGACAAGGACGATGTCGAGACGCTGCGGCGCGCCGTTGCGGTCGAAGCCCTGCCGGAGAGCTGGCGCGAGATGTTCCGGCAGCAGCTCGCGAAAGCCACAGCCTGACCAACCACCCCACCCAACGACCCGGCGTCACAGAGGCGCCCGACACTTCACGCCCCCGCAACGGCAGACGAGCGCGGGACGTTATCACCAACTAAGAGTTACGAACGCCTCAACAGCCGTTTCACCTCCGGGAGCGTTTGTCTGGGCATGCTCAAGTAGGCTGCCGTGGCGATGCGCCCCTGCGCGATCAGCTCCCACTTCATCGGGTCGGAGAGTTGGAAGTCAGTGGTCTTGACGCCGAGGTCGTTGATGAAGACCGTCCGGCGCTCGTCGCCCGGGTTCGTCTTCAGCAGAATGTCCTGGATGTCGAGCAGTGCGTCGAAGACGCTCCCGGCGAACCGCCTGAAGTTATCAATGGGGCGCGGCTGAGGCTGGTCGAGGTTGTCGAGGTGGAACCCGAGCGTCTCCGGGTTCGGCGTCCGGTGAAGCATCGTGTGACCCGTGTCGGGGTCGTCGGCCTTGTACTGCGCGTCGAAGGTCGAGATGGGGTAATTATTGAGCACCCCGCCGTCGCAGAAGACATCGCCGCTGTAGCTCCGCGCCTCGAAGAAGAACGGGATGGACATGGAGATGCGCACCGCGTCGGCCACCGCCACGTCGGGCGTCGTCTGGTTGGAGAACTCCTTCACGACCTGCTTCGAAAGGTCGGTGCCGAAGATGTGGAGGTCTTTGAAGCCGCCATTCCCCGCGAGGTCGCCGAAGGTGGCGCGCCCGTCCCCGGCCTTCTGTTTGACGTAAGACTCCATGAGGTTCAGGAAGTAGTCTCCCTTGAACCAGCCGTAGTGCTCGATGATTCGGACGGGGCCGCCGAGGTCGCTCCCGTCTTCGAGCTTCGAGAAGTCGAGGCCCATCATGATCTCGATGAACTCGGCGGCGGTATACCCGAGCGCGACCATCGTGGCCGTGATGGCGCCGGCCGACGTGCCCGCCACCCTCTCTATCTGCGGGGTAATCTGCGACTGTTCGAGTATCTCCAACGCCCCGCCGTAGGCGATGCCCTTGACGCCCCCGCCCTCGAACACGAGATTCCTGTAAGGGTAATAACCTGTAGACATCTTTCAGCCTCCACCGTGTAATTTCGTTAACCGTGCCTCAATCCCCTCAGCCATTGTTTGGCCGTCTCCCTTACAACACGAGCACGCGAAATGTGAAGGTGTCAGGGCGAGGGCGACCGGGGCAAGCGTTAGTTTTCCGGGCACGTTTGCCTCCCCCCGATGCGTTTCGTGTGAGATGGAAAGTGAGTTTGAACGACGCACCGTCAGGCTACGCCACGCCGGCCGGAGCGTCAACGACAATCCGCGCCGGGTCGAAAGAATCTCCTGACGGTGCGGCGCGTGAAGTGAGGTATGATGTGGGCGCTCGTCCAGACAGCCCCGCGGTCGCCTCCCGCCCTGTGGGAAGCCGAGTCGAATGAAGCTCCCCCGAGCCCCCCTGCCAACGCCCGTCCGGCGCTGGCTCTCCTGCCTCTGCTGGCTCGTCGTCGCCGCGGCCGCCGTCCGCGCCGAGCGGCTGCCGGTGCGCGTCTACACCACCGCCGAAGGTTTAAGCAGCAGCGCCGTCAACTGGGTCATGCGCGACTCGCGCGGCTTACTCTGGTTCGGCACGCGCGACGGCCTCAGCCGCTTCGACGGGCAGGAGTTCACCTCCTACCGCGTCGGGCGCGACGCCTCGCCGAGCATCACGCAGATCATCGAGCGGCGCGGCGGTGACTACCTGGCGTTGACACAGACGGGCGCGCTCTATCGCTTCGACGCGCAGACGCCCGCCTCCTCCGCGGGCAACGACGACGACGCGACTCTCACTCTGGAGGCCGAACTGCTCGCCGAAGGTCTCCCCGGCCTGCTCTACGAAGACCGCGCCGGCCGACTCTGGATGGCCGGCAACGCCGCGGGTCTGGTCAGGATGGCGGAGACCGGCGGCCGCCTCACGGCCGAGCCCGTTGACCTCGGGCTCCCGCGCGCAGAGGGCGAGCCCGCCGTCGAGGTCACGCGCGTCATCGAAGCGCGTGACGAGAGCATGTGGCTGGTCGCGGGGCCGGGGCTGGTGCGGCGGGCTCCCGACGGGCGCGTGGTGCTCTACCGCGCGCCTTCGGCCGCGCCGATGAACGCCTTCCTGTCCGGCCTGTACGAAGACTCCGAGGGCCGCATCTGGGTTGGCTCGCGCCGTGGCTTCTACGTGCTGCGCCCACGCCCGCTCGACGACCCGGCGGCCTTCCGAGAGGCGACGCTCCCAGACTCCCCCGCCCGCCCGCAACGTTTCGCGCCGCCCGAAGCGCCCGGGGGCGTCGTCGCCTTCAGACCCGCGGGCGGGTTCGACAGCGACCTCGTCTTCGAAATCGTTCAGACGGGAGACGGGCGCATCTGGTTGACGAACGACGGGGGATTGAGCGTCTTCGACGGCCGCGAGCTGAGGAGCTTCGACGCTTCGAACGGGCTCGGGCAGAAGATGGGGATGATGGCCGAGGACTCGGACGGCAACCTCTGGCTGGCGAGCATGAACGGCGCGCTCAAGCTCGTCACCCGCGGCCTCTCCACCTACGGCAAGGACGACGGCCTCGGCGGTCGCGTCATCCAGTCGCTCTATCAATCCTCTTCGGGCGAGCTGTACGTCGTCAGCGGCGACTGGCGTGTGAGCCGGCTCGACGGCGGCCGCTTCCATACTGCGCGCCCCTTCCTCGGCGACTCCAGCGTCCCGCTCTGGACATCCAACGCCGCCTTCCTCGACAGCGCGGGCGCGTGGTGGTTTCTCACGGAGAAACGCCTCTACCGCTTCGACCACGCCGGGTCGCTCGAATCGCTCGGGGGGCGGGCGCCTTCGGCCGTCTACCACACCGGCGCCGGCTTCAACCACGGCGCGTTCTACCGGATGTTCGAAGACTCGCGCGGCCGAATCTGGGTCAGCACGCGCACGGGCGACCCCGCAAGGATGGGGCTCTCCCTCTGGCGCCGTGAGACCGGCGACTTCCAACACTTCGGCGACGCCGAGGGCTTTCCGGCGGGGCGCGCGCCCTCGGCCTTCAGCGAAGACCGCGCGGGCAACATCTGGGTCGGCTTCTACCACGGCGGCGCGGCGCGTTACTCGAACGGCCGGTTCACGCTCTGGACTGAGAGCGACGGGCTGCCCGCGGGCTACGTCGTTGACATGCGCCTCGACCGGTCGGGGCGGCTCTGGCTCGCCACGGTCGGCGGTGGGCTGATTCGCGTGGATGACCCGGCGGCCGAGCGCCCGACGTTCGTGCGCTACACGACGGCCGAAGGGCTATCGAGCAACAACGTGCGCGCCATCACTGAGGACGAAGAGGGGCGCATCTACGCCGGCACGGTGCGCGGCGTAGACCGTCTCTCGCCCGACACCGGCCGCGTCAAACACTACACGACGGCCGACGGGCTGGCCGACGAATTCGTCACCGTCGCCTTCCGCGACCGCGGCGGCGCGCTCTGGTTCGGCACGCAGAACGGGCTCTCGCGGCTGGCCCCCGAGCCCGACCCGCCCGCGCCCGACCCGCCGATTCTCATCGGACACTTACGCGTCGCGGGCGTCAAGCTGCCCGTTTCCGAACTCGGCCAGGAGTCGGTCGGGCGTCTCGAACTCGACTACACACAGGCCAACTTGCAGATCGGCTTCTTCAGCCTCAGCTTCGCCCCGGCCGAGCGCATGCGCTACCAGCACAAGCTCGAAGGCGCCGACGCGGACTGGAGCGGCCCGGCGGCCGAGCGGACGGTCTCTTACGCCAACCTCGCGCCCGGCTCGTACCGCTTCCTCGTGCGCGCCGTCAACGCCGACGGCGTGGCGAGCCGCGCGCCGGCCGCCGTCTCCTTCCGCATCTCGCCGCCCGTCTGGGCGCGCTGGTGGTTCGCCGCCGGGGCGCTCGTCATCTTCGGCGCGGTCGTCTACGCGTTCGCGCGCGCCGTCTACCGGCGCAAGCTCGAACTCGAACGCATCCGCACGCGCATCGCCTCCGACCTCCACGACGACATCGGGGCCTCGCTCACGCGCATCGCCATGCTCAGCGAGGTGGCTCAGCGGCAGGACGCAGACCGCGCTTCCGGCGTCGCGCACCGCCTCGCGCAGATCGCCGAAGACGCGCGCGCCGTCATCGACTCGATGAGCGACATCGTCTGGGCCATCGACCCGCGCCGCGACGACTTCGCCAGCGTCGTCGAGCGCGTCCGCTCCTTCGCCTCCGACACGCTCGGCGCGGCCGGCGTCCGCTGGCAGATGCACGTCGCCCCGCAGCTCGAACACCAACACCTCAGCCCCGAACAGCGCCGCGCGCTCTACATGATCTTCAAAGAGGCCGTCAGCAACGTCGCGCGCCACGCCGACTGCCGCCGCGCCTCGTGCCGCATCACGTTCGAGCACCACGCGCTCGTCGCCGTCTTCGAGGACGACGGGCGGGGGCTGCCCGCCGAGGCGCAGTCGAACGGGCGCGGCGGGCGCGGCCTTGAGAACATGCGCGCGCGCGCAGAGGGCCTCGGCGGACGGCTTGAGGTCGAGTCAGAGCCGGGCGCGGGGACGCGTCTGCGGCTCGTGCTGCCGCTACGGCGCGCCGACATGAACATGCTCTTACGCCTCGGGCGCGGGTGACTTATGATGAGCAACGGGAAGGGCCAGCCTTGATGCCTGAAGCCGAAACGATTCGCACCGCCCTCGTCGAAGACGACGAAGTGACACGCGACTGCCTGCGCCTCCTCATCAGCGGCACGCCGGGCTACGCCTGCGTCGGCGCGTACGGCTCGGTCGAGGAGGCGCTCGCGCGCGGCTTCGACCCCGCGCCCGACGTGCTGCTGCTCGACATCAACCTACCCGGCATGCTCGGCTCCGAAGGCGTCCGCCTCTTTCAGGAGAGATACCCGCGCCTCCACGTCCTCATGCTCACGGTCTACGCCGAGCAGGACAAAGTCTTCGAGTCTATCTGCAACGGCGCGTGCGGATACCTTCTGAAGAAGACGCCCCCGGCGCGCCTCATCGAGGCCATCCGCGAGGTGCACGAGGGCGGCGCGCCGATGACGCCCGAGATCGCGCGCAAGGTCGTCACGCTCTTCCGCAAGACCCCGCCACCAGAGCAACTCGCCGAAGACCTCACGCCCCACGAGACGCGCCTGTTAAAGCTGCTCGCCGACGGCTACAGCTACCAGGACGCCGCCGACCGCTTCGGCGTCAGCATCAACACCCTGCGCAACCACATCCGCAGCATCTACGACAAGCTCCACGTTCACTCCAAGTCGGCCGCGGTCGGCAAGGCGCTCCGCCACGGCCTCATCTCCTGAGCCCTCGGACGGGCGGCGCAGACGAAACAGCATATTCATGTCTGCACAACCCGCGCCCATCTCTCTATCCTTCGTCCGTTCCCAACGGCGCACGGCCTTGCCCGCGGTCAGGCGGCCGAAGGCAAGGCCCGCACGCCCGCGCGCCGCACCGACCAGACCTCCACCGAAAGGATAGATGAAAGTGAACCACCCTCAAGTCAGACGATTTGCCCTTACCTTCTTCTTGCCCCTCGTCGCCCTCCTCTGCGCCGGCCCGTTCGTCACGGCCCGCGCGCAGACCGACCCCATGAAGCCGTTGCTTTACAACCACAGCGCGGTCGGCCTCACGCGCGGGCAGGGGGCGCGATTGAGCGTCGTCTACACAGACCTGCCGCCGGGGCCCTGCACGCCCGTAGGTCTCCCGCCGGGGCCTTGCACGCCGCCCGACTCCTTCCGGGCGACGCTCAGCTTCATGGACGACCTCGGCAACGTCGTGGCCGAGCGCTCGCTCACGCTCACGCAGGGTCGCGCCATTTCGCTCGTCTACGTGCCTTCGAGCTATCGCGCGGACGGCCGCGCCATGACGCGCGCCGCCGTCCGCGTCGAGCCGGAGGCCGGTTACCTGCCGCTCATCATCCCCACCGTCGAGGTGTCGGAAATAACGTCGGGTCAGACCTCTATCTTCAATCCCGGCTGGCGCGTCGGCTTCAACCCGCAGCCCGAGCCGCCCGGCGACTTCCACTTCGGCATACTCAACATCGTGCGAGGGCAGACGACCCGCGTCAACGTCTCGAACATCGGCGCGCCCAACGGGCTTCCGCCGGGCCCCTGCCGCGCCGACGTGGTCTTCTACGACGGCGCCGGCCAGTCCGTCGCACGCGAGACGCTGTGGCTGGCCCCCGGCCAGACGGGGATGGCCGACTTCGCCACCACGGGAATGCCCGAAGGCTGGCGGGGACGCATCCGCGCCAGCGTCCACGTCGAGTCGCTGGACGGGCGCACACAACCCGTCGTCACCTCCTCGCTCGAAGTCTTCGCCGCCGACACGGGCCGCGGCGTCCTCTTCTACCCCGGCGCGCTGATCGGCCTCCTCTAAAAAACGGATTCTGAAACAGTAAACGGGCGCGCCGCGCGACGTCTTAAGTTCGCGCGGCGCGCCTTCGTTCGTATGGACAGGTGCGGTCGCTGCAACGGCACCTCAGCCGGGACGTTGGGGCGTACTCTTGTCCGGCGTCCTGGCAACCGCCACGACCCTGAACCCGCCGTCGGTATAACTTTCGTAAGCCTCCTCGTCCTCATCCGCGGCCTCACGACTTTTCCAAGAGGCGCCGCGAATCAACTTCTGCTCCTCATCACGCGGCGAAGCGTCTGCACACCACTCCCAGACGTTGCCGTTCATATCAAACAGCCCGAATTTATTTGCCGGGCCCGAGCGTGTGACGGCGTTCGTCTCCGTGGCGCCGCTCTCTTTTACGTTCGCGGCCTGCGAGCGGCAGTCGGCACAGGCCACGTCCCACTCGGCGCTGGTCGGGAGCCGAAAGTTGAATCTGGCGTTGGGCAGGGCGTTGAGGCGGGCCAAAAATTCATGCACCTCGTCCCACGTCACCTTCTCGACCGGACACTCGTCGCACTCTTTATCGCGTGAGCGACGATCCGCGTTGTCCACGCGCCAAGGCGTCGGGTTCAATTCGATGTGAACGGGGGGCAGTTGGGCTACGGTGCTCCAGACCTTGCGAGTTACTTCCGTCTCACCGAAATAGATCATGGCCTCCTTCGCCGCGCCGCCGGTCGGGTAAGGGACGGGCAGCAGGCGCAGCTCACCATTGGGTATTTTTTGGACGACGGCGGGCGTCACCGGTTTGCCCGCGTTCGCGTCGGCCGCGACAGGCGTCTCCGCGACTTTGGGCGCATCGCCCGGCGCGGGTGTCGGCTGCGCCGCCTGAGTGGCGTGGACACTTCCGGTCTGACCCGCAGCGACCCCGGGAACCTGCCACGTGAAGCCTCGCATGTAAGCGAATAAACCAGCCGCCAACGCGCCCGCGGCTATCAATGTTAACAAAGCAGCCTTAGCGTATCTGGCGCGGGCGGTGGATGATTTATTCGGCTTCAGCTCAACCACCATCCTCGGGTCACCGTCCGTCTCGAAGATGAGCGGCGACGGCTGTGCGTGTGATGCGGCCGCTGAAGGCTCTCTTCTTCCCGGCCATGTCTCCTCCGAGAACGAGTGCCCTGCTTGGGGTCGTGACGGTGCATCGACGTACAGGCGCAACGTTGCCAACTCTGCTTTTAATCTATTCACTTCGGCCAGCAATTGGCTGGTCTCATTGGCGCCTGTCGTCGCCTGTGCCGGCGCCTGCATGAGCAGCGCCTCGCGCATCTCTGCGGCGGAAGAGAAACGTCGCTCGGGGTCTTTTTCCAACGCCTTGTAGACGATTTCGCGGATGCCGGCCGGGATTTGGCGGGGCAAGGGTTCCGCTTCTTCCGTCTGAATCGCGCGCATCAACTCGCGTGGATTGCTCGCCTCGAACGGAAGCTCTCCGGTGAGGAGTTGATAGAAGAGCACCCCCGCGCCCCAAATGTCGGTCGCGACCGAGAACTCTCCTTCGAGGGCTTCGGGCGCCAGATAGTCCAGCGGCACCGCGTTTAATAAACATGGCATCGCCGGCCCAATCCCGAAGATGCCGTAACCGGTGAGACAGGGCGTGTCGTAACGGAGCAGGACGTTGGCGGGCTTCAAAGCCCCGTGGATGATCGGGCGTTCGGGCTTCGTGTGCAGGTGAGATAAGCCGCGCAGGACGCCGTCCATCAAACCGACGGCAGTCTCCCAGGGCGGGAGTACCTCCTCGTAGTCGCCGAGCCATTCACGCAAAGAACCTTCGCCGACGTAAGGGCTCGCCAGGGTGAAGTACTTCTGAGCGTGAAGCTCCTGCATCGCCGCGTCCAAGACCGGCAGCACGTTGGGATGCGGTTCGAGGTCGCGCCAACGTCGCGCCTCCCGTTGCAGGCCGGTGGCCAATTTTTCGCCGGCCGGCGGCAACCCGATCAGTTTCAAGGCCACACGGGGAGACGCGCCTTCGATATTTTTCACCGCCAGCCACACCTCGCCCCAGCCGCCCTCGCCGAGCAACTCGCGCAACTCATAATCGCCGACCACGTCGTCTGCCTGTAACATTTGATGTCCCGGGGTAAATGATTTATCTTTCCGAGCCACGGAGTGAACACGGCCGCCCGCTCGCCTTATCTCGGGCCGTCCGTTCGATTCCGGCGCGCTTTCGACCTCTACATTGATTTGTGCGCTTGAGGATAAAAATATTACAGACAACTCCTCATAACGCTCCAACCAAGCGATAAGCTCGGCTCCACTGCATTAGCCCGTTCGGCTGGATTGTGAGCCTCGCCTCGACTCCCTTTAGTCCAAATCCGAAGGGGCCGCCGCGTGGGCACGGTTCATCAGGCGGAGAAGGGAGAAGACTGCGGATGGCTGATTTGTCGCCGGATAACTTTAAAAAGTTCCTCGACCGACTTGATCCGGATCCCGAGCAGGCCGCGAAGAAATACCTGACGCTCTGCGAGAGCCTGGTGAAGTTGCTGGCGTGGAGGGGCTGCCCGACGATGGACGCCGAGAACCTCGCCGACGAGACGGTCAATCGCGTCTCTAAGCAGTTAGAGCATGAGAAGGAGGTGAAGAACTTCCAGAATTATTGTCGCGGCGTGGCGATGAAGATTCTGCTTGAGTATAAAAGGAAGCGACCTATCGTCAACGAATTCGAGGAAAGATTCCAACCATCCTTCTCGGAGCCCCTGCCCGATGTCAACGACGAACGGATGAAATGCCTGGAAGAGTGCCTCAAAGAACTCGACCCCGGAGACCGACAGCTAGTCATCGACTACTACGCCAGTCAGAATGAGGAGAAGAACAAAGTCCTCCGGAAAAAACTGGCGGCAGAGCGCGGCATGACTCTGGGAACGCTGCGGGTTAAAGCCTTCCGCCTGCGCGCCCGGCTGGAGAAGTGCATTAAAAAATGTCTGGACGCCGCCGGCTAGCGTGTAACTAAACTTGAATTCGCGTCACTAATGTATTTTGATATTAAAGAAAGCGACATGCCGGAGGAGATAAATGGATTTACCGAACGGCGCGCGGCGGGAAGTATTGAAGCGTTATCTTTACCAGGAGATGTCCGACGCGGAACGAGAGGACATCGAGGAGCAGTTTCTTCAGGACGAGACTTTTTTCTACGAACTGGTTGACCTGGAAAATGAGCTGATCGACAGCTACGCGCGCGGCGACCTGGGGGCTGAAGAGAAGGCGCGATTCGTGCGTAGTCTGGGTCTGCTGCCGGAGCGCCGCGAAAGATTAGTCCAGGCCGTTGCGCTGCAACGCCTCATTGCAGCCGAACACAAGAGTGGGGCGCCGTCGGAACAAGACGAGCCTCCGGAAGTGGTGATCGCCCGCCCGCGCCGTCGCAGGACTTTAGCAGAGATGTTCCTGCGCCCCTCTCCCGCCTTCGCCTACGGCCTGGCCTGTGTGTTGATGGCGTTACTTGTAACGTGCGTCCTGGCTTATGTTAAAGACCAGCGGACGACGGCCCGCGAACTGGAGGTAAAGGAGCAGAAGTTGCGCCGGGCGAATCAGGAGCTGGATGAGGCAAAGAGAATGTTTGCCGAACTGGCAAATAAACAACCGGATGAAGCCGGGATAAAGCATACTGAACTGGCAAAAACTCCTTCCGAGTCCCTAAAAGAGTCTCAAGCCACCTCTCCCCTTCCCCGTGCGACGCGGAACACTCCAGCGGCAGCGCCCACGCGGAGAGCTTCCCGAGCCAACCGCAATCCTACCGCAGCAACAGCAGGTGTTCGTGAGGGGTCTGACGAAGAGATTCCGACCGTCGTCAGGAATCCGACCGTCAAGAGAAGGCCGCGCGATTTGTTCGCCCGCACCGATTACAGAAACAGGGCGAACGAGGAGGCAGCCGACCTCGTTCGATTCGATTACCTGCGCGACAACCAATTTTCATCCGTCCGCTATACAGATAGGCGATTTCGTCTCCTGGAAGACGAATTGAACAAGGTGAGAAAGGAGAACGAGGAGCTAAAGGGAAGCATTCCCGAGGTGGTACATGCGCCGGAAGAATACCAGCCTAAGGATAACGTGAGGGGAGCGACGGCGAATAGTTCCGCCAGGCCCGGCGGACTGATTAAGATTGGGCCTCGAACAACGTCCGTGGAACTCACGCTCAAACTTATTGGCGACGGCTTGAACGCGGAGGATGTCCCGCACCTTCGGTTTGATTTGATGAGCGGCAAAACCGCCCGACCAGTCGTCCCCCTCAATAAAACTCTTTCGAGACGAAGGTCGTTGGTTGTAAATCTCCGGGCCCGGGACTTGTCCGACGGAACGCAGAGTCTCAGAGTCCTTCACTCTGGTTCCACGCTGGGGGATTATGAATTAAGAGTCAAACGTTATTGAGTCGCCCGCGGAGGCTGAAGACCGCGCGGGATCGGAATTAACATTCGGAGATAAGACGGGCCTCTTTCGTTGTGTAATCCTTTTTACTTTTTCGCCACTCATTACAGGACTTTGGGAACTGTCTTGGAGGTGGGCGATGGCACGGCTGATAATTTTAGCCGGTATCTTTTTTCTGAGCCTGTCCGGCCCGGCGATTTTTTCCCACGCAGGCCCGGCCGAGCCGCAACGGCCTCGCACCGGTAGCCGTCCGCAAACCTCGCCGCCGCCTCCGCCCGCGGCAAAACGTAAAAGGGCCGTACTGGTCGCCATCTCACATTACAACCGGGCGTTGAAATCGGGCCTGCCCTGGAGTGACCTCCACGCCAAAGATGAGATAGAGCAGTTGGCCGCGGTGCTCATCTCAGACAGGTTTCGCTTCCGGCCCGAAGACATCAAGATACTCTGCGACGACCCCGTCGTGGTGGCCGGCAAAACCATTCCCCCCAGCACGCCCACACGCCGGGCCATCATCGACGCCTTCCAAAGCCACCTGATAGACAAGACCCAACCGGGCGACATCGTCTTCTTTCACTTTTCCGGTCACGGCTCGCAGCTCCCCGACGGCCCCAAACAGGTTGACGAATTCGACGGCCTCGACGAAGTCTTAGTCACCTCCGACTACAGGTCGTGTCAGGACGGCAGTAACGACCTGCGCGACGACGACATCGGCGACCTGCTGCGCCAACTCAACCTGAAGAAGCCCGCGACGGTCATGGTCTCGATTGACAGTTGCTTTTCGGGGACGGCCACCCGCGGCGATTACCTCAGGACGCGGGGCGGGACTTGCCCGGGCCGCAACGTCACGCCGTATAAAGGTCTCGCCGGGTACGACGGCTTCAACGACCTGCAAGACCGCGGGGAGGCGGAGAATTTCAACTACGTCTTCCTTTCGGCGGCCGACTCCAATCAGTTGGCGAAGGAGAGGGAGGACGGGGCCGGCAGCTATTACACGCTGGCCCTCATCGGCGCCTTGCAGGACGCCGGGGCCACCACCACTTACCAGGACTTGCACGACCAGATTTACGGCGAAGTCCGAGATAAAAGTTACTTCCAGACTCCGCGAATCGAAGGCAGCCAGAAAGATCAGCTCGTTTTCGCCGAAGGGGGAATACCGTCGGAGCCGTACCTGTCGGTCAAGGTCACGAACGACCCCGCCCGCCCCCTGCTGCTGCTCGCGGGCGGGCTTCAGGGAATGACCGTCGGCTCAAAGTTCATGCTCTGCCCTGCGAAGACCAAGTCGCGCCCCGAATGCGCCCCGGTCGGCACCGCTACAATCAGGCGCGATGAAGACCTCTTGACCAACACATCCGTCCTCACGATTGAAGGCGCCTCCCCCGGCGCCGCGCCACAGGCGGCGCGCGCCTACGAGGTCTTCCACAACTACGAAAGCGTCCTCACGGTGGCACTGAAAGCAGACGTTCCGACGCCCGACTTGCAGGCCGAACTCTTCTCGGCCGGGTTCGCCGCCCCCGTCGCCGAACAGAGCCCGAAATGGAACGTCCTCATCCGCCGCGCGGCCGGGGAAGACGTTGAACGGCGGGATGTGCCCGGCGACTTTCGCGGCCTCGTCTTACAGCACCGCGCGGGCGACGTTTTCGCCTCGGTCAGCGACGGCCCGCAACTGGCGGCGAGGCTCAGAGACGCCCTCGTTAAGGAGGCCAAGCGCCAGACGCTGCTCCGGCTTGAGTCGAACAACCCCGACCTCAAAGTCAAACTCCGGCTGGTGCCCCTCAACGTCGAGTTTACGAAAGACGCGGCGGGTAAAGTTGAGAAGGGGTGGCGTCCGCTGGGCGAGAAGCCGGGCGGCTTCGCCTTCGCCCGTAACGGCGCGCGCGAGGTCAAGGTTGATGAGTGGTACCGCCTCGACGTACGTCTCGACGCACCACCCGACGAGGTGGACGCGGCGTTCGTCACGATCCTCAACCTGGACTCGAAAGGGAACATCCGGCCGGTCTTCCCGCAGCCGACGAAGTATCAGGACAACCTGATCAACGCCCAGCAGTGGAAGCCGGCCGCCTACCTTTACATCAACGAGCCGCTGGGGCTGCAAAGCCTGCGCGCCATCGCCACTGAGGTCAGGACGGATTTTTCCCCGCTCTTCCAGGTGATGGGGGAGCCGTATGCCGCGCGCAGCCTCTCCGCGCGGGAGCAGTTGGAGCAGATGGTCTTGACGCTGAGCCGCGGGCGCGACGTTGTGCGTGCGGACGCGCTGAACAACGCCCTCAAGTCGCCCGTCGGCCAACTCTTCCTCTCTACGCACGAAGGCCACATGGGAGTCCGCGGCTTCCCCGTGACCCAGTCGTCTTCGTGGGCCACGACCACCTTGAGCTATTTCGTAGTCGATAAGTAGTGCGCTTCTCGTTTCCGAGCCGGAGGTACAAAGGGATGAGAACTTCGCCGAGCAGTCGGCCGGCTAGCGTCGCCCGCCGCATCTCGTCTTGGTCGATGTCGGTCGCAAACCGCGTGCGCGGCGGGGGCGTCTTCCGCCGTGTGCTGTGCGGGCTGTTCTGTTTGCTGGCGGCGGCACAGTCCGCGCCCGGGCAGCCGGAACTCGTCTTGCAAATGGGCCACAGCGATCTGGTCTTGGCCGTGGCGTTAAGCCCCGACGGGAAACTCGTCGCGAGTGGAAGCCGAGACCAGACGATAAAGATTTGGGATGTCGCGACCGGCCTGGAATTGAGGACGCTGTTGGGCCACGGGAACACCGTCAGAAGGCTCGCCTTCTCCCCTGACGGGCGGAAGTTAGCCAGCGCCGGGACGAGCGACCAGACGGCGCGCCTGTGGAACGTCGAGACCGGCGAGCACAAGGTGCTGAAGGAAAAAACTCCCTGGAACCTCTCCGACCCGGAGTTTTCGAGCAAGGAATCCCCCGACGAAGAAGAGGGTTCCGAAGAGAGCGGCATCAACTATTACGAGGGCACGACCGCCGTGGCCTTTTCGCCGGACGGTCGAACCGTCGTCACCAGCAACTACAAGGCGCTCAAAGTCTGGGACGCCGAGAACGGGAAGCTGTTGCGGACGTTCATCAACCACACCGACTGGGTCTACACGGTCGCCTTCAGCGCGGACGGGGCGCGCATCCTGAGCGCCGGCCGCGATAAGACCATCAAGATATCCGACGCGACGACCGGCCGGGTGTTGACATCAATCAAGACCGCGGCGGACGACAGTAAAGAAGATTTCATCATCAACGCGGTGACCTTCGCGCCGGGCGAGAAATTCATCGCGAGCGGGGACTCCGACGGCAAAGTAAAGATTTGGGAGGTCGAGACCGGCCAGAAGAAGAAGGAGCTGGACGGCGACGAGCACTCCGTCGAGACGGTTATATATCTGGCCTCCGGGTCGCTGCTGGCGAGCGGCGGCATGGACGGCGCCGTGAAGTTGTGGGACTTGTCCGGCGATCAGGTGAGCAAGAGAACCTTGACCGGGCACGCGGACAGCGTCGAATCGCTCGCCTACTCGCCGACGGCCAAACTGCTGGTCAGCGGCAGCGAGGACAAGACGATACGTCTGTGGGAGGTCGAGAGCGGCAAGCCGGTCAGGGTGCTCAGGGGTAAGACTTCCAAAGTTTCATCAGTCGGCTTCGCCCACCGCGCGCCTATGCTGGCCATCGGCTACCGCGACTCGTACATCAAGTTGGTGGACTTGGAGAAGGGTGAGGGTAAAACGCTCGACGCACGGCCCGCGAGCACGCCCGACCCGAAAAATGCGTTCGCCGAGGCGTTCATAGAGTTTCAGTACGGCGGGCTGTTGGAGATCGCCATCTCCCCCGACGATAAGCTGCTGGCGAGCGGGAACCGGGACATCAAGTTGTGGGAGGTGAACAGCGGCAGGCTGCTCCACACCATCCCGACGGGGGACACCACCGTCACCTCGTTCGCTTTCTCCCCGGACGGCTCGCGCCTCGCCAGCAACGGCGTCCCGACCGGGGTCATCCGGCTGTGGGACACGGCCACCGGCAGTAAGATTAGAGACCTGGCCGGTCACGACTCTCCGGTCAACACCCTCACTTTTTCGCCGAACGGTCAACTGCTGGCGAGCGGCGGCAGGGACAAGACGGTGAGGCTGTGGAGCCTGACCGACAGCAAGCCGATAGCCACGCTCACCGGGCACGACGTGCAACTCTACAAGGTCTTTTTCACGACCGACGGGGAAAAGTTAATCAGCCTCAGCGGGGACGGCGCGATCAGAGTGTGGAGCGTCGGGACTCAACAACTGCTCGCGTCCTTCTCGATTAAAGACGCAGATGCCAGGGAGAAACGTCGTCAACTCTTCCCGCGACTCAAGAACGACGACGAGACCGATTACGACAGTAAGTTCGACATCAAAGCGGACTCGAAGGGGAGCGTCTACATTTACAATGCCAAATCGGAGAAGCTGCTGGCGACTCTGTTCAGGCTCGATGACGACTGGGCGGTCGTCACCCCGGAAGGCTTCTTCGACGGCCCGCCGGCCGCGTGGAAACAACTGCTCTGGCGGTTCAACAACAACACGTTCGATTACGGCGCGAGTGAACTCTACTTCAGCGACTTCTTCTACCCGAACCTGCTGCAAGCCATCCTCACCGGAAACCTGCCCCAGCCGAAATCGGGCCACGACCTCGCGCGGATCGACCGCCGCCAGCCGAGAGTCGAGATCACCGGGGTCAACGGACAGGCCCGGGGGGCGCTCGACGCCCAACCCGCCACCGAGCGGCGAATGGCGACCGTCACGGTCGAGGTCGTCGATAACGTCGGCGAGAAGAAGCAGCCGACCCATCATGACACGAGCGGCGCACAGGATTTGCGACTGTTCCGCAACGGCTCTCTCGTCAAAGTCTGGCACAACGACCTGTTCAATTCAGACCGCCGCGACGGCTGCGAGCAGGCCGCGCCGCCCCGGCCGGGGCAGCCGCGCCGCGTGTTGTGCCGCGCGGAGGTGCCGGTTGTCGCCGGGGCCAACACCTTCACGGCTTACGCCTTCAACGCCGATAACGTCAAATCCGGCGACGACACCCTGACCATCAACGGGGCCGCCGCGCTCAAGCGCGAGGGCACGCTGTACGTTCTGGCCGTCGGCGTGGACAGATATGCCAACGCTGCTTACGACCTGAAGTTCGCCGTCAAGGATGTGGTGGATATCGGAGACGCCCTGAAATCACATCAGGCGCAGATTAGAGAGGACGCCGCCGCCCGACAGTACGCGGGCACACAGGTCATTACCCTGACCGACCAGAACGCCACCAAGTCGAACATCATGGCGGCGCTGGCCCTGCTGGGGGGCCAACCCGGACGCGAACTGCCCGAAGGCACGGCCGAAGCCGTAAGATTGGAGTTGAGTAAAATCAAGCCGACGCAGCCGGAAGACGCCCTGCTGGTCTACTTCGCCGGCCACGGCACGTCGCAAGGCACATGGCCGGAGCAGCGCTATTACTTACTGCCTCACGACTTCACCGGCGCGGGCGCGAAGTCTCTGGAGCAACAGGGCATCTCCGACCTTGAGCTTAACCAGGCTCTCGAAAGAATCGGCGCCGAGCGGGTGCTCATGGTCATCGACGCCTGCCAGAGCGGACAAGCTCTGGGCGAGCAGAACGCGGGGCGCGCGCCGATGAACTCGAAGGGGCTAGCCCAACTGGCTTACGATAAAGGCATGGCCGTCCTCGCCGCGGCGCAGAGCCATCAGGCGGCGCTGGAGGCGGTCGCCATCCCGGGCCGGGGTGAGATACGTCACGGCCTGTTGACCTACGCGCTGCTTCAGGCATTCAACGATCCGCTGGCCGACCGCGACGGTAATACACAGGTCTGGGAGCAGGAGTGGCTCTCTTACGCCGTCGATCTGGTGCCGTCGCTGCAACGGCAGGCGATGGTGCAGCGGCAGGCGGACATCAAGAACATGACTAAGAGGACAGATTTCTTTTACGACGACGATGACAAGACTCCCGACGCCGGCAAACGTGCGGTGCAGACGCCGCGCCTCTTTACCCGCAGCGGCGCGGGCGTCAAACCGCTCATCATCGTCAAGCGTTAGCCCCGCGCGTCGTCTTCACAAACGAATCATCCTCGACGGCGGCGCGGGCTGTAATCTTACCGGCCGTCAAGACACTAGTAGGTAAGCGGCTAGTTCGTCGCGTTGAAACAAAAAGACGCCCGGATGTTCAAGTTGGGTTCCTGGCAGAAGTCCGCACTTGAACACCCGGGCCGGTATTGGATTGCTGCCCTGTGTTGCCACAAAAGCAGCCACCCTCGTGAAGTGTACCACAGGGAGCTTAGCGCCAGAAGGATAAGCTCCGATGAAATCCATAGCAGTCTACCTCCTGATCGTCTCGCTCTTCGGCGGCGCGCCGCGGCAGACGCCAACGGAGTCGGCGAGCCTCGTCCGTCCACCCAAGATAAAGCCCCGCCCGAAGCCTGAGCCCACTGAAGGTGAAAGGGCTACGGCACCGGCAAGAGCAGGTGCGGCTCACAAACCTGCGGCCGGCACTGGCAAACCCGCCCTGACATACGGCGAGATGCGGGCGCGCGTCGCCACCGCCCGGCGCGTGCTTCGTGCGCGCGCCACATCTCCTCAGACCGCCGCGTTCGCATTCTACGAGCCCTCGAAGTCGGAACTGCACTACGTATCTCTGCCCAAGAGTCTGCTCTCGCAACGCGACGCCGAAGCGACCCTGACGACCGCGGCGGGGGCCAGCGTCAGCCTGCGCGTGGCGCGGGCCAACGGCGTCAATACGACGGTCACGGCGATGCTCAATTCGAGGCGACCGCTGATCCCGCTGCTGTTGAAGTACCCCTTGAGCGCGGTGAACGACGAGCAGGAGGTTGTGTACTACACGCCCGCACACCCCGCTCTGAATACGGCCGCCATCGCACAGCGCGGCAAAAAGTACCTCGCCAACCTGCTCGCCGACGCCGCCGGCAGTCTGCGCGAAAAGGGCTTTGACATTCCGGCATCAATCGTCAAAGAGGCCCACGTGCTCTGCCTGATCGAGCACCTCGACCCGTCGCGCCTGCACAGGGAGTCGCTCGAATCTCTGGTGCAGGAGGTTTACGTCCTGCTGGCTTGTAACGAGGGCGACACGTTCCTGCTCGCCGGCAGCCGCGCGGGCGCGTTCGGACTGGTGCAGATGATCGCGAAGACCTATCACGGCTTACGCCGTCTGCACCCGCGCGCCGGGCTCTTGCCGGATTTCGTCGGCGGGATGCGAAACCATGCCAACGCGCTGGAGGCCATGCTGCTCTACTTGCAGCATACGTGGGGCGAGCTTTCACGGAACAGCGACATGCGTGCCGCGCTCGACGAAGGTCTGCTGACGAGGTCGGAACTGCTGGCGGCGGGCTACAACTCCAACCCTTACAAGTTACCGGGCTATCTACGGCGCGGGGGGCGCGACTGGCGTACGCTGCTTCCCGCCGAGACGCAGAACTATCTCAAACTCAGGAAGTCAATCGACCGTTCTCTGCGCGACGGCCGGTCGTGAATTGCGCGGCCGGCCTCCTCGCTTGAAAGGAGGTGCACACCGCGCTTCACCCCGCGACGCGCGGTCTCTGACGACGACGAAGTGGTTCTCCCGTGGTGCTCGGCTGGGTTCCTGGCAGAAGTCCGCGCCGAGTGTTTACGGTCGGTATTGGATTGCTGCCCCCGCGTGTCGATTCATGGCTGCACATGCCTTGAGAGGCGGGGCGAGTTGCCTTCAGAAGGAGGTTGGTCAGATGTTCAGAAGGTCCCATTTCTTCACTTCAACCTGCGGGTTGCTGCTGGTGGTCTGCGTGGTGCAGACGCACGCCGGGGTCAACGTCCTCGCGAAGTCGGGGCGTTCGACCCTGGTCGCCGGAAGCAGGCCCGGCCCCTCGGCCGTCCTGCGCGAGCACTTCGCGCGCTGCTCGAAAGAGCTGGTGACGCGCCGCATCACTGCGATCTACGGCGCGGTGTTCGCGGCCGACGCCGAAAAAGTCTCGCTCCCCTCCCAGTGCTACTTCCGAACCGAAGGGGAGGTGCAACTGTTCCAACAGCGCGCCGGGGTCGTGGCGGCCACCGTGGGGCGCGTTCGCGTCGAACTACAACCTCGCGCCGCGGCCGCGCTGCAAGCCGCACAGCAGGAACTCCGCCGTCAAAATTTGAGGTTGACCGTGCACGGAATTTCACCGGGACGCCGCAGCTATGAGGACACAGTGCGGCTGTGGCGCGTGCACGCCCAGAAGGGGCTCAACCATTGGATTACTTCGGGCAGGCTCACGCAGCGAGATGCCGAGACGTTGGGGCGGCTGAGCCCCACGCAGCAGGTAGCCAAGGTGCTAGCGTGGGAAAGCGGCGGCCTCTATTTCGGCGAGGGGTTCAAGCAGCCGATCCTGAAATCGGTCGCACCTCCCGGCGCTTCACAGCACAACCTGATGCTCGCGCTGGATGTCGTGCAGCACCAAGACCTGCGTGTGCGGGCCGCGCTCGCTAAGCACGGCTGGTTCCAGACGATAAGAAACGACGAGGCGCATTTCACCTACCTCGGCTTGAGTGAGGCGGAGCTGCCCGCGCGCGGGCTGAAGCGCATCAACGCTGGCGGCAGGGACTTCTGGTTGTTTAATTCTCAGAGCGTTTTTGCCGCCCCCGCTAATGCCGCAGGGGGGCGCGGTGCCGGCGGCGAGGCCGCCTCCCTCGCTTTAGCGCCGGGCCAGCGCGCGCCTCGTGATAACGAAACCGCCTTCACTTCCCCGGCGCCCGCGGGCGACGAGTTGGAAGACCTCCCCGTCACCATGAGCAGTGGGGTCGAGATAACTCCCACGATGGTTGAGCCCCTGCGAGAGATGGCGAAGCTCTATCTGCAACGGGCGCGCAAGAAGCTGCACATCACCAGCGGACGCCGCTCGCCCCGGCGGCAGGCGAGGGCGATGTTCGGACTGTTGGAGCGAAAAGGGGTGGCCTACACACGCAAGCTGTACCGCGGCGGCGCCGACCCGGTGATTGAGGCATACCTGAAGGGCGGCACGCCCGAGCAGCAGATAGCCGCGATGACCGTCGCAATCCGCAAGCAGCTTCGACAGCGCGCGAATCTCTACAAGCACGTCAGCGAGAACGCCGTGGACATTCGCGCGACGGCCAACTTGAAGATACTGCGCGGTGTGGCGCGCGATACCGGCGGCCGAGTCGGCAACGAGGGCGACCATTTCCACTTTCAACTGTCGGCCTGAATCGTTCGGCTTCCGACGGCGTGCGGCGGGCACGCCCTTTCCGGCACGGTGTGGAATTAACTGCGCCGTGCCGCCGGCCCCGTTGTAGATACTCGACTGGTTCGTACTCGAAGTCTGCCATTCTCTCTCACAGCCGCGGCGCACGCCTCCTACACGGAAGCGTGCGCCGCGGTTGTGTTGCCGGAATATCTTTTAAGGCAGCCCGATACGCCGCAGAAGGTCGGCGAAGCGCGGGTCTCCGCGCAGGTCATCATAAGCCGGGTCGGTGCCCAGATATTGCAACTGAAGGTCGTGCGCGGCGTAGGCTCGCTCAAGTGACGCGAATGCCTGCTCGCGCTCGCCCAAGGCCGCGTAGAGGATCGCCAACTCGCCCGGCGAGACGTACTCCCTGCCCTGCTCCAATCGTTTGAGTATCGCCTGCGCCTTCTTGCGCTCGCCCGCCTTCGCGTAAGCGTGGCCGAGATAGATTTGCAGGCTCGGACTATTTTCGCCCAACCTGTTTGCCTCCTGGTAGGCGGCGATGGCCTCCGGATACATTCCCTTCCCCACATAAGCCTGACCCATGACGTAATGCGCGATGGGGAAGTCGCGCTCAAGTTCGAGCGTCTCCTTCAAGGCTTCAATCGCCTCATCGTACTGGCGCGCGAAAAGGAGTGTGAATCCGACATACGCGCTGGCGATGACCGAGAGGGGGTCGAGTTCTCGTGCGCGTCTGATCTCTGCGATGGCCGGCTCGCGCCGCCCCATCAGGCTGAGATAACTGGAGTAGGCGCTGTGCGCTCGGGCATAGTTGGGGCTCAAGTCGATGGCGCGCCTGTATTCCCGCTCGGCCGCCGCCCACTCCCAGGTGCTCATCTTGATGTTTGCCAGCGCAAGGTGCGCGTCGGGCAGGTTCTCGTCCAGCGCCAACGCCCTCAGCGCCTCCGCCTCAGCCCTCGGCATCCCCTCCACCGGGTCGAGCGCGCTGCTGCCGACGAGGTTCACGTAGCAGCGAGACAGCTCTGCATGGGCGAGCGCGTAAGCGGGGTCGTCGGCAATCGCCTGATTAAAATACTCCACGGCCCGCTTCCAGTTCTCCGTCCCGCCGCTGTTACTGTAGAAGCGTCCCTTGAGTAGCAGCTCGTAAGCCTGCGGCCTCACCGTCTCGCGCCGACCGAGACGCCGCTGCTCGCCCGCGGTCAGGCGCAGGTGGAGCTTATCGGCAATCTCGCCGGCAATCTCCGTCTGCACCGACAGGAGGTCTTCCGCGCGTCGATTGTATTGCTCGCCCCACATCTGCGTCCCGTCGCGCGTGTCCACCAGTTCGGCGCTGATGTGCAACTCCTCGCCGCGTCTCAAGACCCTGCCGATCAGGATGGCCCTAACTCCCAACGCCTTCGCCACCTCCCGCGGGTCGGCGTCTTTGCCTTTGTACCTGAAGCTCGAACTGCGCGCGATTACCTTCACGCCCCCGAGTTGCGAGAGGCTGTTGATGAGAGATTCGCTGATGCCGTCCGAGAGGTAATCCGTGTTCGCATCGCCCGTCGAGTTCGCGAAGGGCAAGACCGCGATGGAGTGTATTTCGGCATCCGAATGAACGGCCGACCTGTCAACGCCCGCCTCGCCGCCACCCGCGAAGAAGCGCCCGTAAGCGAATTGAGTGACGAGGGCGACGGCCGCCGCGCACAGAACTGCCAGCGCAACCCACGCGCCCCGCTTGTGACGTTTAATCTCTTCGACAATGTATTCGGCACTCGAAGTAACGCGCTGCGCCCCGGCGGTTGAAACATCCCTCTCCTCCGCCGTGCGTTGCGACAACGCGTTGACGCCCCGCGCCTGCGCGACGGTACTAACCGACTCCGGCGCGGCGGCTCTCTCGGCCTCCGCCTCGAACTCCAGACGCCGCTTCAGCCTGTTCAGATCGGCCAGCAACTCCTTCGTCGTCGAATAACGCTCGTCCCTGTCTTTAGCGAGCGCCTTCGTCACGATCCGCACAAGCTCTGCCGGCACCTCGCTCGCGAGTTGCGAGAGCGGCGCCGGGTCTTTCTGTAGAATCGAAGCGATTACGTCGCTCGTCGTCCCGCCCTCGAACGGCCTGCGCCCGGCGACCATTTCGTAGAGGGTGACGCCCAAACTCCAGATGTCCGTCCTCGCGTCCAACGCGAGCGCACGGGTCTGTTCCGGCGACATGTAGCTGGGCGTGCCAATCGCGACCCCCGCTTCCGTCTGCACCAGCCCAGACCCGCCGTCGGCCGGCCCCGCGGGGAACTCCCCCATCAGTTTGGCGAGTCCGAAATCAAGAACTTTGACGTAAGCGTCGCGACGCCGAACCATGATGTTCTCGGGCTTGATGTCGCGGTGAACGATCAACGCCTCGTGCGCCACGTCCAGCGCGTCCGCGATTTGGGTGGCGATGCCCAACGCCTCGACGACCGGCAGTGGGCCTCGCGTCAAGAGCTGCCGCAGGGTCTCGCCCTCGATGAGTTCGGTGACGATAAAGTACGTGCCGTCTTCCGAACCGATCTCGAAGATGGTGAGGATATTCGGATGATTGAGCGAGGAGGCGTGTTTCGCCTCACGTTCAAAGCGGCGCAGGCGGTCGGCGTCCCTCGTGTAGTTGAGAGGTAGCAATTTGAGGGCGACGGTGCGCCCCAGCTTCATGTCCAGCGCGCGGTAGACCACGCCCATCCCGCCCGCGCCGAGTTCTTCAAGAATCTGATACGGCCCGAGGGTCTGCCCGGTGAACGACTCGCTCAAGCCCCCGGCGAGCAAACGGGCGGCGTCCTCAAAGCAGGGGCGATCAATAATGCCCTCGGTCTGGTCGTGTTTGAGGAGCGATTCGACCTCCCGCCGCAAACCCTCGTCGCCGCGACAGGCTTCGTCGAGAAAGGCCCCTCGCTCGCCGTGCGCGCGTTCGAGGGCGGAACCGAAGACCTCATCAATCAACTGCCAGCGCCGCGCGTCCATAGCACTTAGTCTCCACCAGTTGTAAGGTCGAAAGGAGCGTCACGTCTAAGCGGCTACCCCGAACGGGCTCACAGTCACACATCGCCGACACCCGCCGACCGGGTCGGGACGCCCGCGGCGAGTATGGTTATTTGAAGGTGCTTTCTTGATGGGGCTCATGGGCCGGATTATATTCCTTCCTCGGCAAAGGTACAGATTATTGCAATTAGCAGTTGCGTGTAACCGAGAAAGATTTAACACAGAGACACAGAGAGGCACGGCTTGTCGAGTTATATCTCTTGAAGCCGTGTCTCTGTGCCTCCGTGTCTCTGTGTTGAAAGCTCACGCCGTCTGCACTCGAATGAAGGGAGAAAAACGTGGCACGTCATGACGCAACCTGGGTGCTCGGCATCAGCGCCTCTCACAACGGCGCGGTCTGCCTGCTGAGGGATGACGAGATTGTCGTCGCCGTGCAGGAGGAACGGCTGTCGCGCTTCAAGCGCCAACGCATCCACGGGGCGGAGCCCTCGCGCGCGCTGGACTACTGCCTCGACTACGCGGGCATCACGACGGACGATTTAAGCCTCGCCGTCGTCTGCCTGCAAGGGCGCGCGGGCGACGCGAAACACGCCGTCGAAGCGAACCCGGCTTTGAACCGGACTCGCGGGCGGGTGCCGACGCTCATCATCCCACACCACCTCGGCCACGCCGTCAGCGCGTTTGCGACCTCGGGCTTTGAAGACGCCGCCGTGCTGGTCGTTGACGGGGCCGGCTCGCCTTTCGAAGACCTCCCGGAAGAGGAGCGGGCCGCGGTCAGGACTCCGGTTGAAGACGGCTGGGAGACCGTCTCGCTCTACGCCGCCGCGGGGACGAGCCTCGTCCCTTTAGAGAAGCACCTCGTCGAACTCGGCGGCTGGTACAGGCCGCGTGCCACGGGGATGCCCGACTTCGGGAGCCTCGGGGGCATGTTCTCGTCCGTGGCCGCGCAACTCTTCTCAGACCCTTCGGAGGCGGGGAAGGTGATGGGGCTGGCGCCTTACGGCGCGGCGACCATCCCGGCGCGGGACTTCTTCAGGATAGAGGACGGCGGTTTCCGCTTCCTCGAAGACGTGCCCTCGATGTTCGACTACGGCGAGCGCTGGCCCGCGCGCGCCGAAGAGTACAAGAACCTCGCCGCCTCGGTGCAGGCGGCGCTCGAAGTCGCCATCCTGCACCTCGCCGGCCGCCTCCGCGAACTCTGCCCGAGCCTGAACCTCTGCTACGCGGGCGGCGTCGCCCTCAACAGCGTCGCCAACGAGCGGGTCATCCGCGAGTCGGGCTTCCGCGAAGTTCACATCCCGCCCGCGGCCGAGGACAGCGGCCCGGCCGTCGGCGCCGCCTACTACGGCCTGTGGCGACTGACGGGGCATAACACGCGGCGGCGGTTGATTCACGACGCCTGCGGCCGCCCTTATACGCGGCGCGCAGTCTCGGCGGCCGTCGAAAAGTTCGCGCCGCACGTGCGGGCGCACGGCCCCGAAGACGTGGTTGCCGAAGCGGTCGAGCGTCTGTGCGCGGGCCAAATCATCGGGTGGTTCGACGGCGGTTCGGAACTCGGCCCGCGCGCACTCGGGCAGCGCAGCATCCTCTGCGACGCGCGCCGGCCCGACGCCAGGGAGATTCTCAACCTGAGGGTCAAACGCCGCGAGCCGTTCCGCCCGTTCGCCCCGGTGGTTCCGCTGGAGGAGGTCGGCGAGTGGTTCGAACTGGACGGCGCGCCCCGCGAGAGCCCCTTCATGCTGCGCGTGTGCCGGTTCAGGGAGGAGCAGGCGGCGCGCGTGCCGGCCGTCGTCCACGCGGACGGCACGGGGCGCGTCCAAACGGTCACGCGGGAGGCGAACGGGCGCTTCTACGAACTGGTCAGAAAATTCGGCGAGGCGACAGGCGTCCCCGTCATCCTCAACACCTCGTTCAACGTGATGGGTGAGCCCATCGTCGAGACGCCCGAAGACGCCCTCGCCTGCCTGCTCGACAGCGGGCTCGACTGTTGCGTCTTCGAAGACCGAATCGTCGTGAAAAATTAGTTATCACCTCAATATTCAGTCAATGATGCATAAATCGAGCATAGATGAGTAAAAATACTCGTTTATGCGTAATTTTCTGAATTATCAGGCAACGCCGCTCCGTGCTGGGACTACAGTTTAGCCCCGCAGTATTTGCAGTGGACGGCGTCAACATCGTGCCCTTGGGAGGCACAGTCGGGGCAGGCTTGCGTCGAGACGGGCTTCCTCACCGCCTGCGCGATCTCGACCGTGACGATGCCGGTCGGCACCGCGATGATGCCGTAGCCAATGATCATCACCGCCGCCGCCAGCGTCTGTCCCACGGGGGTCTTGGGCGAGATGTCGCCGTAGCCGACCGTCGTCAACGTGACGACCGCCCAGTAGATGCCGACGGGGATGCTCGTGAAGCCGTTCTCCTCGCCCTCGATGACGTAGAGCAGCGTCCCGATGACGACCACCATCGTCAGCACGGTCAGGAGGAAGACGCTGATCTTGCGCCGGCTCGCGCGCAGGGCGCGCATCAGCACGTCGGCCTCCGTCAGGTGCTCGGCGAGTTTGAGGACGCGGAAGATTCTGAGCAGCCGGAGTATCCTGACGACGAGCAGGTAGTGGCTGCCGACGACGAGCAGGCTCATGTACGTCGGGATGATGGCCAAAAGGTCTACGACGCCGAAGAAGCTCGTCGCGTAGCGCAGGGGGCGCCGGACACTCGCAAGCCGCAGGGCGTACTCCAGTGTGAAGAGGATTGTGAAGGCCCACTCGGCGGCGTAGAGTTGCGCGCCGTAATGCTCGCGCACGCCGCGGAGGCTCTCCAGCATGACGGCGAGCACGCTGAGGAGGATGAGGCCGATCAGCGCGACATCGAAGGCGCGGCCCGCCCGTGTGTCGGCCTCGAAGATGACTTCGTGCAGCCTGCCGCGAAACCCGCCCGAGGGCGGGCGCGCCTCGGCCGGACGCGCGTTACGATTCATCCATCACCCCTGACCAGGACATTCTGCGTACAACGTCGTCCCACTATAATCGTTTTGGGATGTAACGGGACAGACCGCTGTCACAGGATAGCGTCTGACCAGCTATCGCGAGTAGTTCACGAGTAGGCGGGCACGTACGAGCGGCGGCTCAAGCCCGAAGCGTCACCCGCGTTTCGACTGGCGGCCGGGAATTCGCACTCATCTTCTCGGAAATATCCGTCAGCGGGATTCTGTTCTATACTCGCTTACGCTCTACGGCACGCCTTCCTGCCAGATTCCGTCTCAGCGCGGAGGTTTTAAGATGCGTCACGCCCGGAGGCTCATCACAGTCCTGATTACTTTGCTGCTCGCCTTCCTCGTCTGCGTCACGGGCGCGGGCGCGCAGCGCCGCTTCTCGACCGGGGCGATGCCGCCGCCGCGTTTCGCCGATCCGGAGCGGGCGCGCAAGTTGGCGGCCGCCTTCCCCGAAATCGAGCGACAGTTTACGGCGTGGGTCGAGCGGCGAAGGATGCCGGGTGCCGTGATGGGCATCATCGTCGACGGAGAGTTGACCTGGGTGAAGGCGGCGGGCTCGCAGGACACGCAGACGCGCGCGCCCGTCACGCCTGACTCGCTCTTCCGCATCGCCTCGATGACCAAGAGCTTCACGGCGATGGCCGTGCTCAAGCTACGCGACGATGGCAAACTCTCTCTGGACGACCCCGTCTCGCGCTACGTGCCTGCGCTCGCAGCCCTTCCCTACCCGACGAAGGACTCGCCCGCCATCACGATCCGTCACCTGCTGACGCACTCCGAGGGCTTCCCCGAAGACAACCCTTGGGGCGACCGCCAGCTCGCGCAAACGGACGAGACGATCAGGGAGTGGATGCGGGCCGGCATCCCCTTCTCGAACACGCCGGGCGTGGGCTTCGAGTACTCGAACTACGGCTTCGCCATCCTCGGTCAGGTCGTCGCCAGGGCTTCGGGGCGCCCTTACGCGCAGTACGTCCGCGACGAAATCCTACGGCCGCTGGGGATGAGCGCCAGCACCTTCGAGGTGAGCGAAATCCCGCGCGAGCGCGTGGCCGCCGGATACCGTTGGGAGGAGAACGCCTGGAAGCCTGAGCCGCTGCTCGCGCACGGCTCGTTCGGCCCGATGGGGGGACTCTGGACTTCGGCGCGCGACCTCTCGCGCTACGTCTCGTTCCTGATGTCCGCCTTCCCGCCGCGCGACGACCCGGAGCGCGGCCCCGTCTCTCGCGCCTCCGCGCGCGAGATGCAGCAGGCGTGGAGGGCCGGGGGGGCAAGCGTCTTTCGCAACGCCGTAGACGCCCCGCTCCAACTCAGCAGTTACTCTTACGGCTACGGGCTCGGCGTGACTGAGGATTGCCGCTTCGACTACGTCGTCAGCCACAGCGGTGGACTGCCCGGCTACGGCTCGCTGATGCGCTGGCTCCCCGAATACGGCGTGGGGCTGATTGCGATGGGGAACGTCACCTACGCCGGTTGGGGCGGAATCTTCAACGACGCCGTCACAGCACTCCAACGCACGGGCGCCTTGCAGAAGCGCGTGGTCGAGCCCTCGCCCGCGCTCCTCGCGGCACAGAGGGACGTTTCGCAACTCGTCAACAAGTGGGACGACAGTTTGGCGTCGCGCATCGCCGCCGACAACCTCTTCATGGACGAGACCGCGGCGGCGCGCGCCGCCGGCTTCAAAGAGCTTGCGGAGAGGCACGGCGCCTGCCGCACGGACGCGAAGCTCGACGCCGAGAACGCGCTGCGCGGGTCTTGGAAGATGCCGTGCGAGCGCGGCTGGGTGAATGTCTCGATCACGCTCGCGCCGACGAGCCCGCCGCGCGTCCAGGCGCTCTACACGCAGTCGGTGATGCCGCCTTCGGAAGAGACGAATAAGGTGTTGGGGTCGGTCGTGCGGCTCCTCGGCTCGTGGGACAAGCAGGCGGCCGAGGCGCTGGCCGCGCCGGGGCTCGACCTTGAACGGATGCGCCGGCAGTTCGCGGCCGCCAACGCCTGGGGTGAGTGTAAGGCTGGCGAAACCCTCTCGGGCGACGGCCGCGGCGAGAGCCTCATCAGGCTCAACTGCGCCAACGGTCGGTTGGGCGCGCGCCTCTCGCTCGACACCGCGACGCACCGCCTCAAGAGCATAGACCTCCTCGCCTCGCGCCTCGACCGCTGCGTGCCTTGAAGGTAAAGACCGTAGTCAGGAGCAAATCCATCCGTCCCTCGGCGCCTCCATGAGAGAGATGTCGGACCTCCCGCAGACGGCGCAACTGCGACGGGTCTGGGTGGGGGGGAAGTCGGCGGGTGCAGCCCTCAGACATCGCCGAAGAAAGGATCGGATCATGTCCGACACACCACCTCAAGGTGATCCCACGTACCTCTTCTTCTCCTACGCGCACGAGGACGAGGACTTGTGTAATGAACTCATCAACCACCTCAGCAACCTGAAACGTCAGGGCGTAATCAAGGACTGGTACGACCGCCACATCGAGGCCGGCAAGGATTGGGAGGGCGAGTTACTCAAACACCTCGACTCGGCGGGCGTGATTCTGCTGCTCGTCAGCGCCAACTTCATGGCGTCGGATTACATCTCCAACGTGGAGGTCAAGCGCGCCATGCAGCGGCACAGGGATGGGCAGGCGTGCGTCATCCCGGTCATCCTCCGGCCGTGCTACTGGGCGGACGCGCCGTTCAGTAAACTACAGATGTTGCCCACGGACGCGCGACCCGTCACCAGTTGGCGTACCCACGACGACGCGTTCCTGAATGTCGTGCAGGGCATTCGGAAAGCAATCGCGAGGGCGGCGAGTCGCGACGAGGTGCAAACTTACACGCCCCCACTCAGGGGCTTCACCGGCCCCGGACTCGCGGAAGAGGACGAACGCTTCCTCCTGCTAGAAGAGGCCGATGCGCGTTCCCACGGCGACGAACGTGCGCGAGGACATGGGGAAAGTTCCGGCACGCACGACGGCCAGCAGTTGGCGACGCAGGCGTCTGCGGACGAAATACCCTTTCAGGCCGTCGATGCCCCGTCCATCTTCACCGGGCGCGAAGCCGAGATCGCCGAAGTCGAAGAGCATCTCCGCTCCCGTTCGAAGGTCGTTATCCTCCGCGGGGGGCTGGGCGGGATCGGGAAGACGGCACTGGCGGCCACGGTCGCGCACCGCATGCGCGGCGACTTCGCCGACGGCATTCTGTGGGGTCGGCCGGACGTGACTGACTCGCAGTCCGCGCTCATCTCTTTCATCTCCTCGTTCGGCGCGCGCCGCGCCTCCCAGCTCAAATACCTTTTGAGCGACGCCGCGCGGGCCGCCTACTACCGAGACATTCTGTCGAAGAAACACTGTCTGATCGTCCTCGACAACGTCGAGAACGCACGGCAGGTCACGAACCTGTTGCCGTCGGCCAGCCCGAGCAAGGTTCTCATCACCACGCGCTACCCGCTGATGCTCGAAGGGGCATCCGAAGTCGCCCTGACCACACTCGTCCCCGAGGCGGCGGCGCAACTGTTCGCGGAGATACTGGGCCCCGCAAGGCACGGGCGGCTCGAAGAGTTCGAGGCGCTGGCGGCGGAGCTGGGTCACTTGCCGCTGGCAATCCGCATCGCCGCGAACATCATGCGCTATCCGGGCTCGACGGCGGCCGACTATCTGAAGCGTCTCAAGGAGTCAACGACCCTCGACTGGCTCGGCGACGACGGCGACCCGGACAGCGTCAGAAAGTCTTTCGCCATCAGCTATCAGGAATTGCCCAGCGAGGAGGCGCGGCACGCCTTCCGCATGTTCGGCGCGCTCGAAGAGCAGTCCGTCGGCGAAAATCTCATCTCCCACATGCTCGGTCTGCCGCCCTCGCAGACCGGGCTGCTGCTTCTAACTCTGACGCGGCGCGGGCTGGTCGAGGTCGAGGAGCACGGGCAGACGAACGTCCTGCTCCACCCGCTCATCAAGAGGTACGCGTACGAACTGCTCGTCGCGGCGGGCGAGGAAGAGGCGACGCACGTCGCGGTGGGTGACTGGTATCGCGAGGGGCTGGAGGCGTGGGACTCTCTGCAACGGCAGTACGACTACACCGTCCTCGGCACAGTCGGCGACATTGCGCGCGGCCTCAAGGGTGCACGTCACTACCAGCGCGCCGGCCGCTACGACCGGGCTCAGGATGTGCTCGTCGCCATCGCCGACATCACTACCCTGCACGGGCGCGAGAACACTTTGCTTGAGCGCCTCGACGAGCTCGCGCGCGTGACCGAGCTTGTGCCCTGGTTAGAGATTTATCGCGCCCACTCCCTTCTGACGGCGAAGGACGAGCGGAGGGTCGCCGAGGGCGAAAGGATTTTGGAGGGTCTAACGCGCGGCGACGATCTCAAGGTCGCTTCCGCGGCGTTCATCACCCTCGCCAGGGCGCGCTTCCAAGCACGCCGGTACGCGGAGGCCGAACAGCTCCTGCACCAGAGCCGTGAGTTGAAAGAGCAGCTCTCCCCACCCGACCTGAAAGGGCTGGCGTTCATCGAGAACGAGCTGGCCCACGTCTCACTCCACAACGGCGGTAAATACTCCGACGCGCTGGAGAGCCACCGGCGGGCGCTCGCGGTGCAACACGACGCCGACGACGCCAAGGGGATGGCTTACACACTGCGCCGCATCGGGACTATCCTCCTGCGCCACTTCGACCAGCCCGAGGAGGCGCTGAAGACGTTCGACGAGGGAAAGAGGCTTGCCGACAGGATGGGCGCCAACCCCATCCTCGTCCTCCTGCTGATAGAAGAGGCGGATGCCCTTCGCCGGCTCAAATATTTTGCCGACGCGTTGGAGACCCTTGAGACTGCACTCGAAACCGCGAGGCAGTGTGACGACCCCTTCCCCGAAGCTCACGTACTGAGGCGCCTGGGCGCGATCTACGAAGACGTGGAGTTTTTCGGCCGGGCGGCCGAGTGCCTGCGAAGGTGTAAAGCCATCCTCGACAGCATCAACCCGGAAGAGGCCGTGAATCTAAACGCCCCCATCCAACGGGTCGGGTCAAAAATAGAAGTGCTTGAAAGGGAGTTGGAGCAGGTGTCGGCGCACCTGACGGAGGCCGAGGGACGCGGCGACCGGGCCGAGGCGCGCGTGCTGAGGCGCAGGGCCAAACGGATAAGACAGAGGTTGAATCTTGAGCCGGCCCTCGTAAGACTCGGCCACCGCGGCAAATACTCCGCTGCGGCTGAAAGCCGGGAATAACGGCCTCGACA
This sequence comes from Pyrinomonadaceae bacterium, assembly GCA_040510435.1. Classification (GTDB taxonomy): domain Bacteria; phylum Acidobacteriota; class Blastocatellia; order Pyrinomonadales; family Pyrinomonadaceae; genus QHXN01. The sequence goes on from JBEVJD010000028.1 coordinate 40,307, forward strand.
GGACTCGAACCTGCGACCTCCCGGAAAGGAGGATTGCTCCTCCTCCGGGCGTTCTAGCCGACTGAACTACGAGGCCATTTCAACAAGACCCGTGCGCCGCCGCGCCCCACTTCCGAACTATAGCAAAAATATCCGGCCGTGGAGAAGAATAAGATTGAGAGATAATTTGAGCCCACTCAAGGCACTATCCGACTCCCGCAAGCTCACTATAAATCGGCCGGGATTAACGTGATAATTCCTTGACTTCCCCTTCTTCGCCCGTATAATCCACGTCGCTCACGGCGGGGGTACTCACGAGCAGGTATTTGAATGTCTCACGCTCCCTTGTGCAGCGCGTGACTTCTATCACAGACGAAATCTGCTTCCCCGGCTAACCTTAAACGTCGAGCGTGCGACGTGTACTACGGGCCGTCGCCTCGCCCCCACGGTCTCCGAAACGTATTCAACCACCCAGCGTTGTCCACAGAACCCCCGACCCTTTTGCCCCAAGGAGAAAACGAATGCCTCGCCCCCTTACGCCCCATCGCGCCGGCCTGTGCCGCAGGTATTTCTACCCCGCGCTGCTCGGTCTGGCTCTGCTCGCGCTCTGCGTCCCCGGCCTGCACCAGCCCCACGCACACGCCGCGACGACTTTCACCGTCAACACCACGGGCGACAGCGCCGACACCAATCTCGCCGACAACGTGTGTAATGACGGCGGCGGCAACTGTTCGCTCCGCGCGGCCATCCAGCAAGCCAACGCCACGGCCGGGACGGACACCATCAACATCAACGTCAACGGCACCATCAACCTGACGGGCGTGCTGCCCGACATAACGACCAACATGTCGATCAGCGGGCCGGGCTCGGGACTGCTCACGGTGCGCAGGGATACGGGCGGAAACTACCGCATCTTCCTCGTCAACAGCCTCGGCGTCAGCATCTCCGGCCTGACCGTCACCAACGGCAGGCCGCCCGACGGCGCCCCGACCACCAACGGGAACCCCTTCGGCCAGGACGGTGAGTCGGGCGGAGGCATCTACAACGCCGGCACCTTGACGTTGAGCGATGTCGTGGTGACGGGTAACAGCACCGGCAACGGCGGCGTCAACAGCGCTAACTTCGGCGGCTGGGGCGGCTACGGCGGCGGCATCTTCAACGGCGGCGTGTTGACGCTGACGAACGTCACTGTCAGCAACAACACGACCGGCAACGGCGCGACCGGTAACTTCGGCGGGACGGGCGGGCCCGGCGGCGGAATCTACTCCGGCGTCGGCAGCGGCGCGCTGACGTTGACGAACGTCTCCGTCAGCAACAACACGACCGGCAACGGTGCGAACGGCGTGAGCACCGGCGCGAGCGGCGGCGGCGGCGGCGACGGCGGCGGCATCTTCATCAACAACGGCTCCCTGCCCTTGACGAACGTCAACGTCAGCGGCAACGCGACGGGGGACGCCGGTAACGGCGGCAGCGGCGGCAACGGCGGCGGCATCTTCACCAACTCGGGCGTGCAGGCGACGCTGGTGGGCGTGGTCGTCAGCAACAACAGCGCGGGCGACGGCGGCGGCGGACCCGCCGGCTCCGGCGGCCGCGGCGGCGGCATCTTTAACAACGGCACCATGACCGTGAACAGGGGCGGCGTCAGCGGGAACAGCACGGGCGTCGCCGGGAGCACCGGCGGCTTTAGCGGCGGCAGCGGCGGCGGCGTCTTCAACAATGCCTCCCTGACGATGCTCAACAGCGAGGTCAGCGGCAACAACGCCCGCGGCAGTGGGCCCGGCGGCGGCGGCATCTACAACGGCGGGAACCTGCTCTCCCTGACCAACAGCACGATCAGCAACAACCAGGCCAACCCCGTCAACGACACTTCCGGCGGGCGCGGCGGCGGCATCTACAACAGCGGCACCTCGGCAACGCTGACGAACGTCACCATCACGGGCAATGCGGCCTACACCTGCTGCCCCTTTCAGAGCGGGCAGGGGGTAAGCAACAACACCGGCACCCTCACTGTCAGGAACTCCATCATCGCCGGCAACGGGAACGGCAGCACTCCGGATGTGACCGGCAACTTCACTTCGCAGGGTCACAACCTCGTCGGCGCCGCGACCGCCGGCAACAACAACGGCGGCAGCGGCGACCAGAGCGGCTTTACCCACGGCGTGAACGGCGATCTGGTCGGAACAATCGCCTCGCCCGTTAACGCGCTGCTCGGCCCCCTCACGAATAACGGCGGCCCGACACAAACGCACGCGCTGCTCGCCGGCAGCCCCGCCCTCGACGCAGGCGACAACACTCTCGCCAAAGACGCTAACAACGCCACGCTCACGACCGACCAGCGCGGGGTCGCGCGCTTCGCGGGCGCCGGGCTCATCGTAGACATCGGCGCCTACGAGTTCCACCCGTCCCTCGAAGACGTTACGAACAAGACCACGAGCGAGGACACACCGCTCTCCTTCTCCTTCAACATCGGGGACACGGGCAACGTCACGTCGGTCACGGCCGGCTCCGACAACCAGACGCTCGTGCCCGACGCAGGGCTCGTCGTCAGCGGCTCCGGCCCCATCAGGACTCTGCAAGTCACCCCGGCGGCGAACCAGACGGGCACCGCCAACATTACGTTGACGGTGAACTACGTAGGCGGCGGGACGGCCAATGATTCGTTCCAACTCAACGTCACGCCGGTCAACGACGCGCCGTCCTTCACTAAGGGCTCAGACCAGACCGTCGCCGAGGACTCAGGCCCGCAGACCGTCAACGGCTGGGCCACCGCCATCAGCCCCGGCCCGAACGAGTCCGCGCAGACCGTCTCCTTCCTCGTCACCAACAACACCAACGCGGCGCTCTTCGCCTCCGCCCCGGCCGTCAGCGCCTCCGGCACTTTGACCTACACTCCGGCGCCCAACGCCTTCGGCAGCGCCACCCTCACCCTCGTCGCCAAAGACGATGGCGGGACGGCGAACGGCGGCCAGGACGCCTCCGCCCCGCAGACCTTCACCATCACCGTCACCGCGGTCAACGACCCGCCCGCGGCGCAGGATCAGTCCGTCACCACCGCGGAGGACTCCTCCCGAGTCATCACCTTCACGGCCACCGACCCGGAGAACAACCCGCTGACCTTCAGCATCGTCTCCAACCCTTCGCACGGCACCTTGAGCGGTTCCGGGTCGAGCCGCACCTACACGCCGGCCGCCAACTACAACGGCCCCGACTCCTTCACCTACAAGGCCACCGACTCGGCCGGCGCCGACTCGCAGGCCGCGACCGTCTCCATCACCGTCACCGCGGTCAACGACGCGCCCGTCAACTCGGTGCCGCCCGCGCAGGCGACCGACCAGAACACGACCCTCGTCTTCTCCCCGGCCAACTCCAACGCCGTCTCGGTCTCTGACGTGGACGCCGGAACCGACCCGCTGCGCGTCACCCTCACGACCCTCAACGGCACGCTCACCCTCGGCGCGACCGCGGGGCTGACCTTCACCGCGGGCGACGGCTCCGACGACGCCACGATGACTTTCGCCGGTACCCTGACCGACCTCAACAACGCGCTCGCCGGCCTCGCCTTCAAGCCGACCGTCGGCTTCAGCGGGGCGACCTCGCTCCAGCTCACCACGAGCGACCAGGGCTTCAACGGCGCGGGCGGGCCGCGCACCGACGCCGACTTCATCGCCGTCACGGTCAGACCCGGCTCCATCGAGTTCAAGCAGTCGGCCTACACCGCCGCCGAGGGCTCGGGCGACCTCGCCGTGACCGTCAGGCGCACGGGCGACACCTCGCAGGCGGCTTCGGTGGCCTACGCGACCGACGACGGGAGCAACCCGAACGTCTCGGTGCCCTGCTCGGCCACGGCCGGCGCGGCGCTCGACCGCTGCGACTTCACGAAGGCGCTCGGCCGGCTCACCTTCGCCCCGGGCGAGACGGAGAAGACCATCACCGTTCTCCTCGGCGACGACTCCTACGTCGAGGGGACGGAGACGGCGCTCATCCGCCTGAGCGGCGTCACCGGCAGCGGCGTGGTGCTCGGCTCGCGCGCCGTGGCGACGCTTGAGATCACGGACGACGCGCAGGAGTCTTCGTCGAACCCCATAGACGAGAGCGGCAGGTTCGTCCGCCAGCACTACCACGACTTCCTCAACCGCGAGCCCGACGCGCCGGGGCTCGCCTTCTGGACGAACGAGATCGAGGGGTGCGGCGCGGACGCGCAGTGCCGCGAGGTCAAGCGCATCAACGTCTCGGCGGCCTTCTTCCTCTCGATTGAGTTCCAGCAGACGGGCTACCTCGTCTACCGGCTCGATAAGGTGGCGTTCGGGGACATCTCCGCGGCGCGGCCGGTGCCGCTGACGCTCTCGGAGTTCCTGTCGGACACGCAGGCCATCGGGCAGGGGCTGGTGGTCGGGGCGGAGGGCTGGGAGGAGCGGCTCGAAACCAACAAGCGCGCCTTCATCGACGCCTTCGTCCTCCGCACGCGCTTCCTGAGCCGGTACCCGGGCTCGACGACGCCCGAGTCGTTCGTGGACGGCCTGAACGCGAACGCGGGAGGGGCGCTCACACAGGAGGAGCGGGACTCGCTGGTGGCCGACCTGCGGGGCGGAGTGAGGACGCGGGCGCAGGTCTTGCGGGCGGTGGCCGAGCACCCTGCGGTAGCGCGGCGTGAGTCGAACCGTGCGTTCGTGCTGATGCAGTACTTCGGCTACCTGCGGCGCAACCCGGACGATGCGCCGGAGGCGAATCGGGACTTCGCGGGCTACAACTTCTGGCTCTCGAAGCTCAACGAGTTCAACGGCGACTACATCCGCGCGGAGATGGTCAAGGCGTTCCTCTCGGCCGAGGAGTATCGGAAGCGGTACGGGCAGTAGGCGCCGTCGCGGTGAAAGCGAGCGGCCGCCGGTGCGTGTACTCACCGGCGGCCTCTCTCTTTCACCGCGAAGTGAAACTCATAGCGATCCTAATCGGAAGTGATAATGCGAAACGTCTGCCGAATGGAGCGGGCAAGTATCTTTGGCCTTTCAGGCCGATGCAGGTGCGGACTTATCCCGCGGGATTCTTAATTTTCTCCGCCAGATTTGCGATGGTCAACAACAAAGACTCCGGCTCGACCGGCTTCGCCAGGTGCTCGTCGAAGCCTGCGCCGAGGGCGAGCAGGCGGTCGGCTTCGCTGGCGTACGCGGTTAACGCAACCGCAGGCGTACGCCCTCCCCGCGCCTCCTCCAGCGCGCGGACTCTGCGTATCAACTCGTAGCCATCAACGTCGGGCATGCCTACATCGCTGACGAATACGTCAGGCCGCGCCTGTTCAAACATCAAGAGCGCGTCGGCAGCGGAAGTGGCCGCCGCTACCTCCACGCCGTGCTTTCTGAGTAACATGGAAAGCAGTTGCAGCGCGTCTTCGTCGTCGTCTACCAGGCAAACGCGCAACCCGTTCAACACGTGCGAGGAGCGCCCGGCCGCGCCCACTCCGCGGGCTGAATCTCCCACCCACGCCTGCGCCTCCCGGGTGTGGGTGTCGGGCGGGCTCGGCTCCGCGGCGCGTGCCAGCGGCAGGAGGACGGTGAAGGCCGCGCCCAGCCCCCGGCCGGCGCTGTACACGCCGACAGACC
>JBEVJD010000029.1:0-3494 GCA_040510435.1 Pyrinomonadaceae bacterium
CAGTTGGGCGACGTGCTGATGCGGCTCACGGACGACGAGACGAAGTCGGCGCAGTTCGATCTGACCATCGACCTGATGGAGCGCGACGACGCCATCCTCTGCGCGCTCGAATTCAACACAGACCTCTTCGACCACGAGACGGCTGAGCGCATGCTCGGGCACTACCTGCGGCTGCTGGAGGAGGTCGCGGCCGACCCGCACCGCCCCCTGCTCGGGCTGCCGGTGCTGACCGAGCGGGAGCAGGAGCAACTGCTCGTCAAATGGAACGACACGGCGCGCGAGTACCCGCGCGACAGGTGCATCCACGAACTCTTCGAGGAGCAGGCCGAGCGGCGGGCCGGGGCCGTCGCGCTCGCGTTCGACGGCGAGATGGTCACGTACTCGGACTTGAACCGCCGCGCCAACCAGCTCGCGCACTACCTGCGGCGCGCGGGCGTCGGGCCGGAGGCGCGCGCCGGAATCCTGCTCGAACGTTCCGCGGGGATGGCCGTCGCGCTCCTCGGCGTGCTCAAGGCCGGGGGCGCCTACGTCGCCCTCGACCCGCTGTATCCGCCCGAGCGCCTGCGCCAGATGATGGAGGACGCGGGGGTCTCAATCCTCGTCTCCACGCGGCCTCTCTCCGACGACCTGCCGCAGCACTCCTCGAGGGTCGTGCTCCTCGACGACGAGTGGCCGCGCGTCGCCGAAGAGAGCGTTGAGAATCCGCCGCACGTCGCGGCCGCCGACAACCTCGCCTACCTCGTCTACACCTCGGGGACTACGGGTCGGCCCAAAGGCATCCTCATCCAGCACCGCTCGCTCGTCAACGCCGCCTACGCCTTCATCACGCACCACGGGGTGACGGAGCACGACCGCATTCTCCAGTTCGCCTCGCTCAGTTTCGACGTGGCGGCCGAAGAGTTCTTCGCCGCATGGCTGAGCGGGGCGCGGCTGGTGATGCGCCCCGGCCCTTCAGTCACCACGCCCGAGCAGTTCGTGCAATTCCTCGAAGACGAGGGGGTGACGCTCGTCAACCTGCCCGCGTCCTTCTGGGCCGAGTGGGCGACGGCTGTCTCCGAGCGCGGGTGCCGCGTGCCCGCGCAGTTGCGCCGCGTCATCGTGGGCAACGAGAAGACGCTGCCCGAGTCGCTGGCGAAATGGCAGAGCGCCGTCGGCCATCAGGTGGAGTGGAACAACGCCTACGGCCCCTCTGAGACGACCATCACGGCGAGCAACTACGAGCCGCGGCGTGGCGCCGAGAGGACGGGGACGGGCGCCGTCCCCATCGGGCGGCCCGTGATGAACGCCACCATCTACGTGCTCGACCAGTCGCAGCGGCTCGTGCCAATCGGGGTGGCCGGCGAGTTGTGCATCGGCGGGGCGGGTCTGGCGCGCGGCTACCACGGGCGTCCCGCGCTGACCGCCGAAGGCTTCACCCCGAACCCTTATGGCGCCGCGGGCGGCGAGCGCATGTACCGCACGGGCGACCTCGCGCGCTACCTGCCCGACGGCAACATCGAGTTCCTGGGTCGTGTTGACGAGCAGGTCAAAGTCCGCGGGTTCCGTATCGAACTAGGCGAGGTCGAGGCCGTGCTCAGCGGGCACGAGGGGGTGCGCGAGGCGGCGGTCGTGGCTCGGCCCGACGGCCACGGCAGCAACCGCCTCGTCGCCTACGTGGTCGAGAGCGAGGGGCGCGCGGCGACGACGGTCGAGCTGCGGCGGCATCTCAAAGACACTCTGCCCGAGTACATGATCCCTTCGGCCTTCGTCACGCTCGAAGCCCTGCCGCTGACGCCGAACGGCAAGATTGACCGGCGGCGTCTGCCCGAGACGGACGGCGCGCGGCCGGAACTGGAGGAGGTCTACGTCGCGCCGCGCTCCGAGATCGAGCGCGTCATGGCGGGCGTCTGGCAGGAGGCGCTCAAGGTCGAGAAGATCGGCGTCCACGATAACTTCTTCAACCTCGGGGGCCACTCCCTGCTGCTCGTGCAGGTACACAGCAGGCTGCGCGAAGTCTTGCAGGCCGAGGTCTCGATCATCGAGATGTTCAAGTACCCGACCGTCAGCGCGCTGGCCGAACACCTGAGCCGCGAGGCGGCGGAGGCGTCCCCAGCCGCGCCGGCCCGCAACACGGCGCAGACGCGGCGCGAGGCGATGGACAGGCAGCGACACTTGCGGCAACGGCAGCAGGTCAGACGGCAGCAGAAGGGGGCGAGCGATGAGTAAAGAACACCTGTCCGGCGGGCACGAGGCGGAGGCGGACGCGCCCTTTGACGAGCACGAGGCTTCGGAGGTGGCCGTCATCGGCATGGCCGGCCGCTTCCCCGGCGCGAAGAACCTCGAAGAGTTCTGGCGCAACCTGAAGAACGGCGTCGAGTCCGTCACCTTCTTCACGCCGGAAGAACTCCGCTCGGACGGGGCCGACGCGGAGGAGCTGGCCGACCCCAACTACGTCCCGGCCAAGGCCGTGCTCGAAGACGTGGAACTCTTCGACGCCTCCTACTTCGACTACAACCCGCGCGAAGCCGAGATGCTCGACCCGCAACACCGCGTGCTGCTCGAATGCGCCGTCGAGGCGTTCGAGGACGCCGGCTACGACCCCGAAAGGTTCCCGGGCCGCATCAGCGTCTACGCCGGGGTGAGCGCGGGCAGCTACCTGACGGCCAACCTCGCCTCGCGCGCAGACCTCATCGAGAGGGTCGGCGCTTATCAAGTGGACATCGGGAACCACGGCGAGTTCGTGCCGACGACCATCTCCTTCAAACTCAACCTGAAGGGGCCGAGCATCAACGTCCAGACGGCCTGCTCGACCTCGCTCGTGGCCGTCCACGCCGCCTGCCAGAGCCTTCTGAACGGCGAGAGCGACATGGCGCTGGCCGGCGGCGGCTCCATCACCTTCCCGCACAAGGAGGGCTATCTCTACCAGGAGGAGGGCATCATGTCGCCCGACGGGCACTGCCGCGCCTTCGACGCCGCCGCGCGCGGCACCGTCGGCGGCGAGGGCGCGGGACTCGTCGTGCTCAAGCGCCTCTCGGACGCGCGCGCCGACGGCGACACCATCCACGCCGTCATCAAGGGCTCGGCCGTCAACAACGACGGCTCGCAGAAGGTCGGCTACATGGCGCCGTCGGTCGACGGCCAGGCGCAGGCGATCGCCGAGGCGCTGGCGATCGCCAACGTGCCGCCGCAGTCCATCACCTACATCGCCGCCCACGGCACCGGCACGCCGGTGGGCGACCCGATCGAGGTCGCGGCGCTGACGCAGGCCTACCGCCAGAGCACCGACAAGACCGGCTATTGCGCGCTCGGTTCGGTCAAGGCCAACATCGGCCACACCGACACCGCCGCCGGCGTCGCCAGCTTCATCGCGGTGGCCAAGGCGATGCAGGCCGGCGAGATCCCGCCGCTGCTGCACTTCAGGAGCGGCAACCCGGCCTGCGACTTCGAGCGCACGCCGTTCTTTCTGAATGCCGAGCGCATCGCCTGGACGCCGCCGGCCGGCCTGCCGCGCCGCG
>JBEVJD010000030.1:0-5222 GCA_040510435.1 Pyrinomonadaceae bacterium
GCGCTGAAGTTCACCGTGCTCGACAACGTCGCGCCCGTGCTCCACGCGCCGGCCGACATCACGCTCGAAGCCACCGGCCCCGCGGGCGCGGTCGCCACTTACACGGCGACGGCCGAGGACAACCTCGAAGGCGCGCTCACGGTTAGCTTCAGCACGCCATCGGGCAGCACCTTCGCCCTCGGGACGACCGAGGTCACGGCCACCGCGACCGACGGCGCGGGCAACGCCACGAGCGCGACGTTCAAAGTCACCGTCCGCGACACGACCGCCCCGAGCGTCAACTGCCCGGCCGACATCGTCGTCGCCGCGGCGCCCGGCGCGTCCTCGGCCGCCGTCAACTTCAACGTCGCGGCGAACGATACCGTCTCGGCCGTGACCGTGACGAGCAGCCCCGCCTCCGGCTCGGCCTTCGCGGTCGGCACGACGACCGTGAGCGTGACGGCCACGGACGCGGCCGGCAACACGAGCACCTGTTCGTTCAACGTGACGGTCAGGTCTGCGCCCGTCGTCGTCGTCGCGCCGGCCTCCGTGCAGTACAGCGACGCCGTCACGTTGCAAGCCAACGTGAGCGCGGCGGCGTTCCCCGGCCAGCCGCTCGCGGGCTCCGTCCAGTTCTTCTTGAACGGCAGCCCCGTCGGCCAGTCGGCGCTGACGAACGGAGTCGCAACGCTTCAACTCACGGCGAACATGCCTGCGGGCACTTACAACGTGACGGCGCAGTTCACGAGCGCCAGCGCCTCCTACCTCGACGCGGCGAGCGCCGCCGCGACGCTCAACGTCTCGCGCGAGAACGCTGCGGCCGCTTACACGGGCGACGCCTCGCTCCTGACCGCCGGGCCTAATGCCAACGCGGCGACCGTGCGCCTCGGCGCGCACCTGACGCCCGAGGCCGACGGCGCGGCTTTCGCGGGCGACATCACGAAGGCCGTCGTGACGTTCGAACTCTTCAAGTCGAGCAACACGACGGCGACGCCCGACCTCGTCGTCAGCGGCGTGGCCGTGGACGCCAACGGCGACGCATTCGCGACCGTGCAGGGCGTGCCGGCCGAGACGTACATCGTCAACGTCCGCGTGGACGCCGCCAACCAGTTCTGGGCGGCGAACCCCGCGGGGCTCGGTGTGCTCAACATCGCCGTGCCGAGCGACGAGCAGCGTAGCGGCGGCGGTGGCTGGGTCGCGGACGCGGCCAGCGCGAACGGCAAGGCCAACTTCGGCTTCAGCGTCAGCGCCGGCAAGAAGGACGGGCAGGTCAAGGGCAACCTGACGTTCGTCTTCCGCGGCGCGGACGGCTTCAACTACGTGGTCAAGAGCACGACCTGGCAGGACGGCCACCTGCAATTCTCGGCCGAACCGGGCACGAGTCCCGCGGTCTACACGCGGTCGGAGTTGAAGGGTCGGTGCAACGTGCAGAAGGTGAACCCGGCCACGGGCCAGACCGTCGCGTCTTGGGGCAACTACTCGTTCGAGGCCAACACCTTCGACGGCGACCTGCTGACGCCGAAGCAGTCGGACGCCTACGCCTTCGTCGTCCGCGACGCGGCGGGCGCGGTCTGGCATCAGGTGGGCTCGCGCACGTCGCTCGTCACGCTCGGGGGAGGGAACATCAGCAACAAGGCCCGGTAGGCATAGACCTTCATAGCCGAACTCAGCGGAGGGGGCGCAGAGGCATTCAAGCCTCTGTGCCCCCTCCGCCGTTTGCACACCGTGACTGTTGACCCGACCGAGGTCTGGTAGAAGAATTACGCTCAAATAGAGCGGTAGGCGCCTCTCAACGTTGAGCGGTAAACTCATAGGCAAACCGCTCTAGGGAAGTGGGGTTGGGTGTGACGACAACAGAACCGCGAGCGGTAGCGAGCGGGTCGGTCTGACGCGGTGAAGCCTCTCCGTCGTCGCCCTCACCCGCTCGCTACCGCGCGCGGTTCTGTTTGTGCCACTCGCGGGGCAGGCCGCATCCTGATGCAGACTGATATAGAAGGCGTTAATCTGGGGCTATGAAACTTAACGTATGCGTCGCAGGTGCCACGGGGTGGGTCGGGGCGCCGCTTTGTCTGGCCGTCTCTCGGGCGGACGAACTGAAGCTCGTGGGCGCCGTCTCGCGCACACACCGAGGTCGTAACCTGGGAGAAGTTCTCGGCGACCCGAGCCTCGACCTGACGGTCAGCGGGTCGGTTGCCGAGGCGCTCGACACTCCGACCGACGTGCTGGTCGATTACACGAAGGCGGACGTGGTGAAGCAGAACGTCTTGACGGCAATCGGGAAAGGCGTCCACGTCGTCATCGGCTCCTCGGGTTTGACGGACGAGGACTTCGTCGAGATAGACCGCGCCGCTAAGCGGCACGAGGTCGGCGTCATCGCCGCCGGCAACTTTGCCATCACGGCCGTGCTTCTACAGCGCTTCGCCTGCGAGGCGGCGAAATACCTGTCTCACTGGGAGATTATTGACTACGCCTCCGACGACAAGGTGGACGCGCCGAGCGGGACGACGCGCGAGCTGGCCTTCCGACTCTCTGAGGTCAGGAGGCCGGAGGTCACGCACCCCGTCGCGGAGACCGTCGGCGAGACGGAGAGCCGTGGCGCGACCCTCAACGGCGTCCAGATTCATTCGCTCCGCCTCCCCAGTTACGTCATCGGCGTCGAGGTGATATTCGGCGCGCAGGACGAACGTCTGACCCTCCGCCACGACGCGGGGAGCGGGGCGGGGCCGTACATACATGGAACCCTGTTGGCGATCCGTAAAGTGAGGGATTACGTCGGGCTCATCAGGGGGCTGGATAAGGTAATGGGGTGACGCAGCGCAGCGTTCCGCTACCAAAAGTTTTGCTTGTGTCAAAGCCGCCGGTCGAAGCCGCGTCGTCTGTCACGCGGTGAAACAAGGCCGCGGCCGTCGGGTTTCATTCCGAAACAGCCTCCGTACGGCCGCGTTCACTTCACGTTTCAATTTCCTTGCGATTAGATTGCCAAATCATTCAGGCACATCGCTTGCACCCGCGCCACCCGCCCCTAAGTAAGTACGTCCACGCCTCGCTTTCTGTGGACAACGAGTATTAGGTGAAACAGCTCTCGCTCAGACGCCGCCGACGACGAGTCGGCCGCGGCGTCTGAACAGGGCCTCAGTTATCGCAGACGGAATCGTGCCCGCGTGCGGAATTTTCTCCCAGCGCGGGCGCGCCACGATAAGCGCGGGGCCGCCCCGCCCAAGGGTACGTGTGCCCGGCGGTCATCGACCCGCTCACAGAAGGAAAGCCCAAATGCCAAGACGAAACCTTCCCGCTCATCGCCCAAGAGCTTCGCTGCTGTGGTTAGTGCTCATGGTGCTAGCCGCGGCCACGGGGGCGCACGCGCAGATCGTGAGGCCGACGCCGACGCCCACGCCCCTCGCGACCCCAACTCCCGCGCCCACGCCGAACTGCGAGCGAGAGATCACGGCCAAGGTGGTCGCGATCAATCAGGTCATCATGTTCAACCGCCTCGGCGCGGTCAACCCGCACGGGTTGATGTATGCGCTGGAGCGCGACGTGGAGAAGATTAGCTCCACCGGCACCCTGGTCGCAGGCAATGTCAGGCTGCGCGCCGACAAGCGCCCGCGCCCGCTCGTCCTGCGAATGAACGCGGGCGACTGTCTCATCATCACCTTCCGTAACCTGATCGTCCCCGATAAGGGTGACAACCCGGCGACGCCGACGGCCTCCGTCCACGTCGCCGGTCTCCAACTCGTCGAAAGCATCCTGAGCGACGGCTCGTATGTCGGCGAGAACCCGAGCAGCCTCGTGCCCGTCAACGGCCAGGCCATTTATAAATACTACGCCGAGCGCGAGGGCACCCACCTCCTCTACTCGACCGCGGCCACGACCGGCGGCGAGGGCGACGGTGGAACGACCAGCCACGGCCTCTTCGGCTCGGTCAACGTGCAGGCGCGCGGCGCGCGGTGGTACCGCAGTCAGGTCACCGCCGACGAGTTGCGCTGGGCGACCGCCAAGAAGAAGGACGGCACGCCGCAGACGACCACGGCCGGGCAGCCCATCATGGACTACGAGGCTATTTACCCGACCACCCATCCGAGGTTCCCGGGCAAGCCCGTCCTCAACATGCTCGACGGCAACGAGATCATCCACTCCGACCTCAACGCCATTATCACGGGGCCGGGGCGCGGCAACTTCGCCGGGGGCATCTACCCCGATGTCACCAACATCTCGCCCAACCGCGACAAGCCCTTCCGCGAGTTCACCGTCATCTACCACGACGAGACGAAGGCCGTTCAGGCTTTCCCCCAGTTCAACGAAGAGGACGCCGACCTCAAACCGAACCCGCTCGCGTACACGCTGCACGGCGTCCGCGACGCCTTCGGCATCAACTACGGCATCGGCGGCATCGGCGCCGAGATCATCGCCAACCGTCTCGGCATCGGCCCGATGGGCAACTGCACCGACTGCCTCTACGAGGAGTTCTTCCTCTCGGCCTGGGCCGTGGGCGACCCGGCGATGCTCGTTGACCGCCCGGCCAGCACGCAGGTCGATAAGTACGGCAAGAAGGTCGTGGGCTCGCTGCCCGCCACGAAGGCTTTCTACCCCGACGACCCGTCGAACGTGCACCACTCGTACCTGAACGACCGCGTCAAGATGCGTGTCGTCCACGCGGGGCCGAAGGAGCACCACGTCCACCACTTGCACGCGCACCAATGGCTGCGCACGCCCGACAGCGACAAGTCGAGCTACCTCGACTCGCAGGCGTTCGGCCCCGGCTACGCGTTCACGACCGAGATCGCGCACGGCGGCTCGGGCAACCTGAACAAGACGGTCGGCGACTCGATCTTCCACTGCCACTTCTACCCGCACTTCGCGCAGGGCATGTGGGAGCTGTGGCGCGTCCATGACGCGTTCGAGGCCGGCACGGCGCTCGACGGCGACGGCCGCCCGCAGGGCGGCGCGCGCGCGCTGCCCGACGGCGAAATCGCCGCCGGCACGCCCATCCCGGCGCTCGTCCCCATCCCGACGATTGCGATGGCGCCGATGCCTTCGCCGACCTTCGCCGGCTACCCCTTCTACATCCCCGGCGTCGCCGGCCACCGTCCGCCCAAGCCGCCGCTCGACACCGTGGACGACGGCGGACTCCCCCGCCACATCATCGTCGGCGGCACCGTCACGCACCACGAAGCGCACCTCCCCGCCTTCAGCTTCACCCTCGCCCGTCTCGACTTCGACAAGCACCTCGTGACGGCCTCCGC
>JBEVJD010000031.1:0-2957 GCA_040510435.1 Pyrinomonadaceae bacterium
GGCATCGGCATCGGCATCGACCGCATGACGATGCTTTTGACCAACCGCCGCTCCATCCGCGACGTGATTCTCTTCCCGCACATGCGGCCCCGCTCGACCCAGACGGAGGAGGCGGGCGAACAGACGGACAACACCCCTGAATGAAATTTGTCCTCAACAACTCAAACAACGACCTGACGACTCAACAAAGGAGCAATGAAGATGATTCGTAAAGTTACCCTCGTCGCGGCGCTCGTCGCGCTGGCCGCCGTGTTCGCCTACGCGCAGGGCGAGCAGAAGAGTTTGAAGGTGACGGGCTACGTCATCGACAACATGTGCGCGGGCATGCACGGCTCGGAGGAGGAGGCGCAGAAGCACCCGAACGCGTGCGCGCTGATGGAGAACTGCCAGAAGAGCGGCTTCGCCCTCGTCGCGGGCGAGAAGACCTACAAGCTCGACGAGCAGGGCAACAAGCTCGCCGCCGAGGCGCTCGGCGCGGCGAAGACGAAGAAGGGACTGAAGGTCGATGTCGAGGGCACGCTCGACGGCGACACGCTCCGCGTCGCGAAGCTCGCCGAGGCGAAGTAGCGCGGGGCTCTCTCGGAAAATTTCCCCGCCCGCGCGACCCGAAAAATTTTCTCCCGAGGCGTGTGGGAGTTTCGCGCTGAGTTACGCGTTTAGAGTTAAGAGGGGAATTACGGCGGCCGAGTTCGCGCTGGGCACGGCCGCTGTCGCCCCTCCCGGCGGCCTCCGAAGCCGTCTAGCAAGCTGCGGGTCGCGGGTCGCGGCGCACGTCAACGAACACGGGGAGATTCGTCCGCGCGCCCGCCCGCTCCGCGCACACAAGACCTCTCGGATGTTCGCGGCCGGGCGCGTGGGGTGGCCCTGCCGGAACGACCTTTCCCGCCCCCCGGAACGGAGTGAGACGATGACCGCCAGCTACTTCGGCCCGACGATCTTCGGCCTTTAAACCTCCACGCCCGCACGGGCGGAGGAGTCAACCAACGCAGATACGGTTTGTCGAGCTATCTCTTCAAGCCGTGTCTGCGTTGGTTAACTCTTCTCAACTGACAGGGCTCACAGACGTTTCAGAACTTTACCGGCGAGCGCGGCGGCCTTCTTCAGCTTGTCGGCGCGCGTCTCCGTGCCGCCGAGTGTGAGGCGCAGGACGGCGTCGCCCTTGAGGACGAAGAGCGTGGTGTTGGTGTCGTTGCCCGTCAGATAAGCCTCTTCGCCGAGCCCCGGGACGGGCTGCGGGCGCCAGTCCTCAGACTCTCGATTCCTCTTCTGCCGGCGGCCGCCCTCCCTGACCTGGCCGGCCTCGCGTTCCCTCTTCAACTCCTCTTCGCGCTGGCGCTCCGCCTCTGCCTTCAGCTCGCGCTCCTGCGCGCGCGCCTCGACGGCCTCGGGGCGGAAGCGCTTGCGCCAGTAATCCTTCAACGCCCCTGCGTCCGCGCCCGCCGCCGCGCGCACGACTTCGAGGTTGACCGACTTGTCGAAGGTCGGCAGGCGGAAGAAGCACTGCGACATCGAGAGCGGCCCGGCCGCGTGCTCGCTCCCCTGCGCGGCGGCGGGCGCCTCGCCCTGCACCTCTTTAAAATCCTCGGCCGAGATGAGCGCGCACGTCTTGCTCTGCGGAATCTGCGCGGCGGCGGGCGCGGGCGCGTCTACGGCCGCGACGGCCGGCTTGGGCGCGTTCGCGCTGCGCTCCTCGCCGCCCCGCGCGCCACAGGAGAGGGCGAAGGCCAGAGCGCAGAGCAGCAGTGTCAGGATAGTCATCCGCATCGGCAATCCTCCTTTAACAGTACCGCGAGCGGTAGCGAGCGGGTGCATCTTACGCCATGAGGGCTACCCCCTACACACGACCGCTCGCTACCGCTCGCGGTACTGTTGTTCCGGCATGCGCTCAAGCTCGCGCGTCATGCCGAGCCGCGTGAATATCTCGCGCGACTCGCGCCACATCTGCGAGCCGCGCTTGGGGTCGCCGTGCGCGAGTTCGTGGCGCGCCCAGTCGCGCAGCGTCCGCGCGCGCTCGGCGGCCGCGCCCATCTCCGTGTAGACGCGCAGGCTCTCGGCGAAGCACTCGGCCGCGTTGTAAGACTTGCCCTCGATGAGAATGCCGCTGTCGGAACGCGACGCGACGAGGCCGAGCGTGCGCCACGCGTTGGCGATGTAGTCCTGATTCTCGGTCTTCTGCCCCAACTCCAAAGCAGTCAGGGCCGTCGTCAAAGCCTCCTCGTTCTTCCCCTGCCCCCAGAAGCTCTCGGCGAGGTAGCAGTAGATCATCGAGAGCGCGAAGTGGCCGGCCGGGCCCGCGAGCGCGACGGCGTGCCGCAGGTTCGACTCGGCCGCCGCGTAGTCTTCGAGCCCGATCTGCGCGCCCGCGAGGTTGCCGAGCGTCGGCAGTTCCCACGTGCGCTCGCCGATCTCGCGGAAGATTTCGAGCGCCTCGGTGTAGCGCCGCACGGCCTCGCGGTAGTCCGCGCCGAGGTGCGCGATGACGCCGAGGTTGTTGAGCATGAAGCCGAAGTTGCGCCGGTCGCCCAGCTCTTTCAGGAGCGCGAGCGACTGCTCGAAGCACTCCTGCGCTTCGGTGAAGCGACCCGAGACCTCGTGCGCCACGCCCAACAACTTCAGCCCGTTGGCGCGCGCCGCGCGGGCGCCTTCAGACATCTCCTCGCTCAGCGCCAGCACCTGCGCGCCGAGGCGTTCGACCGCGGCCGCGTCGCCCAGACGGTGCGAGGCGAGCCCCTGCCGGTTGAGCGCGAGCGCAAGCTCGGCGCGCGCCCCCGCCGCCTCGTTCGCGCGCCGCGCGAGGGCTTCGGCCCGGCGCGCGCTCTCAAGCGCCGCGCGGTTGTCGCCCTGATACTCCTGCACCGCGGTCAGCCCGTTCCACGCGCGCGCCTGCGCCACGTCGTCGCCCGCACCTTCGGCCGCCCCGAGCATCTGCGTGTAAGCCTCGGCCGCCTCGCCGTAGC
>JBEVJD010000032.1:0-3233 GCA_040510435.1 Pyrinomonadaceae bacterium
ATCTCTACGGCGACGTGTGGGACGAGGCGATACTTACGCGGCGGGTCGGCGAGGTGCGGCGCGGGCTCGGGCTGGACGGAGAAGACGTGAGGCCGAACGGCGAAGACCGCGCCGCGTTCGCCTTCTGGGGCGGCGTGAGTGTCCTGACGTACCTGGCGACCGGCGCGTTCATGTTCGCCCCCGCGCTGGCGCTACTTGGCGTACTTTGGCTGTGGCTCGCGCGTTAGTTCGATCAAGAGGTCGGTGTGGAATTTTTTCAATCCGGAGACACACAGGCACAGAGGCACGGCTTGGGGCACGTAGCTCAACAAGCCGCGTCTCTGTGCCTGTGTGTCTCCGGGTTGAAAAAAACTCAGTTCACTATCAAGACAGAGTTGACCCTGACTGGCGGGCGATTGCTTTTCCGCGTCGCGTCGCTATAATCATGGCCGACCTACCAGACTTACACGTAACAGCGCTGCGACCTCGGCGCCTGCGCCCGCACACACGGCGTTTTGCGGGCGCACAGCCGCGCCGCGCGAGCCGCGAAGGAGAGGCACTTCTGACATGGCCGTCCGTCTGAGCAGCACGTTCGTTTTCAGGAAGCTCCACCAGTTGACGGGCATCATCCCGCTCGGCGTCTTCCTGCTTGAGCACTTCTACACCAACTCGAAGGCGATGACCGGGCCGGCCGACTTCAACAACGCTGTCCGCGACCTTCAGTCGATCCCCTACATCATCTTTATCGAGATCGGGGGCATCTTCATCCCGCTCATCTACCACGCCGTCTACGGCCTCTTCATCACGTGGGAGGCGCGGCCCAACAACCTCGCCTACCCCTACCCGCGCAACTGGTTCTACACCATCCAGCGCATCACGGGGATGATTCTCTTCTTCTTCATCCTGTTCCACGTGCTGAACTTCCGCTTCGGGGCCATCCCCTGGCTCAACGACATCTCGGTGGCGCACGAGCCGACGCGGGCGTTCGAAATCGTGAGCAAAGAGTTCCGGATGCCCATCATCTTCGTCGTCTACCTCGTCGGCATCCTCGCGACCGTGTGGCACCTGGCGAACGGGCTGTGGCTCTTCGCGGTGGACTGGGGCATCGTCATCGGCGAGCGCGCGCAGCGGCTGACCGGCTACGCCTGCATCGCCTTCGGCCTGCTGCTGCTCGCCGTGGGCATCAACGCGCAGGTGGCCTTCATCCGCCCCGGCGGACTCCTCGGACTGATAGGACTCGCATAACATGGCAAACAACGGCATCCGTATAGCCATCGTCGGCGGCGGCCTCGCGGGGCTCGCGGCCGCGATGAAGATCGCCGAGGCCGGGCACGCGGTAGACCTCTTCTCGGTCGTGCCCGTCAAGCGCTCGCACTCGGTCTGCGCGCAGGGCGGCATCAACGGCGCGGTCAACACCAAGGGCGAGGGCGACTCGCCGTGGAAGCACTTCGACGACACGGTCTACGGCGGCGACTTCCTCGCCAACCAGCCGCCCGTGCAGAAGATGTGCGAGATGGCGCCCTCGATTATCTACCTCTTCGACCGCATGGGCGTCCCCTTCTCGCGCACGCCCGAAGGGCTGCTGGACTTCCGCCGCTTCGGGGGCACGCTCCACCACCGCACGGCCTTCGCGGGCGCCTCGACCGGACAGCAGTTGCTCTACGCGCTCGACGAGCAGGTGCGCCGCCACGAGGCCACCGGCAAGGTCACGAAGTACGAGCACTGGGAGATGCTCTCGCTCATCCAGGACGGCCACGGCGTCTGCCGGGGCTTAGTGGCGATGGAGCGCGCGACGCTTGAGTTGAAAGCGTTCCCGGCCGACGCCGTCATCATCGCGACGGGTGGGCCCGGCCTCATCTTCGGCAAGTCGACGAACTCGATGGTCTGCACCGGCTCGGCCGTCTCCGCCTGTTATCAACAAGGCGCGAAGTACGCCAACGGCGAGTTCATTCAAGTCCACCCGACCTCCATCCCGGGCGAGGACAAGCTGCGCCTGATGTCCGAGTCGGCGCGCGGCGAGGGCGGGCGCGTGTGGGTACCGAAGACGCAGGGCGACAAGCGGCAGTCGTCTTCGATCCCCGAGTCGGAGCGCTGGTACTTCCTCGAAGAGAAGTACCCGGCCTACGGCAACCTCGTCCCGCGCGACATCGCGACGCGCGAGATTTTCCAGGTCTGTCTGGACGGCTACGGCGTCTTCGGCGAGAACCAGGTCTACCTCGACCTGACGCACATCCCGGCTGAGACTCTGGACAAGAAGCTCGGCGCGATTCTCGAAATCTACGAGATGTTCGTCGGCGACGACCCGCGCCACGTGCCGATGCGCATCTTCCCCGGCGTGCACTACTCGATGGGCGGCCTGTGGGTTGACTTCGAGCAGCGGACGAACATCCCGGGCCTGCTCGCCGCGGGCGAGTGCGATTATTCAATTCACGGCGCGAACCGCCTCGGCGCGAACTCGCTGGTCAGTTGCGTCTACGGCGGCTTCGTCGCCGCGCCCGCGGCCATCGAGTTCGCCAAGAACGTCGAGCGCAACGGCGCCGACGGCTCGAAGATTTACGACGACGAGTTGAAGCACCAGCAGGAGATCAACGCGGGGCTCCTGAAGCAGTCGGGCAGCGAGAACCAGTACGTCATCCACGACGAGATGGGCAAGTGGATGACGGACAACGTGACTGTCGTCCGCTACAACGACAAGCTGAAGGCGACCGACGAGAAGCTTTTGGAATTAATCGACCGCTACAGTCACATCTCCCTGAACGACTCGAACATGTGGGCGACGCACGCGGTGCCGCACGCGCGCCAGCTCTACAACATGCTGCAACTGGCGCGCGTCATCACGCTCGGCGCATTGAACCGCAACGAGTCGCGCGGCGCGCACTACAAGCCCGACTTCCCCAACCGCGACGACGAGAACTTCCTCAAGACGACCATCGCCGAGTTCTCCGGCGAGGGCCCGGTCTTCTCCTGGGAGGCCGTGGACGTGGGGCTCATCGAGCCGCGCAAGCGCGACTACACGAAGGGCAAGCAGAAGGCGCAGGCCGCCTCAGGCGGCCAGGCCGAGCAGTCGCCGACCAAAGACGGGGCCGCGCAGGTGCCCGCCTCCGGCTGGGAGCAGAGGCCGCCCAACACCTCCGGCCCCGCCACCTGGGGGCAGAAGAAGGAGGCCGTCGACAACGCCGTCGCCGGCGAAACCACCCCGCGCCCCGAGCGCGGCGACACCATTGACGAAGCAGGGGGCAAGACCGAGAAGCAGT
>JBEVJD010000033.1:0-15089 GCA_040510435.1 Pyrinomonadaceae bacterium
AGGAACTTCAAGGCGACGGGGCGGCGCAGCTCTGTGTCGAGCGCGCGGTAGACGCGCCCCATCCCGCCCTCGCCGACGAGGGACTGAACCTCGTACTTACCGACCCGCGTCCCGGCCTCGATGTCCATGAGAGGTTAGTGAAAGAACTTTACTTCCGGCCCGTCACTTCAAGTCCGCGACCCGAAGGCTCTCGCTTACCGGCGTCAGACGCCCCCGGGGATCGGACGGGAGCGGCGCACATTCTAAATCAGTTTTCGTTTTTAGTTTTCAGTTTTTAGCCGGACGGCCGCGGCGGTCGGGTGCGCGCAGTTGTCAGGTCGCCGGCTCGTGTCGAAACATCCACGCCAGACAAATTCCCGTGACCGCGCCGAGGACGAGCCCGCCCGCCGCGACGATGCCGAGGTACGCGAGCGCGCCCCAAAGCCCTCGCAGCGATTGGGAGCGCTGTAGCGACTCGGCGATTGACGACGTGCTCGCGGCGAGCGTCCAGCCCAGGGCACTCCCCACGACCCACCACCCGGTTCGGCGCAGGCGCGAACGCAGTATCAAAGATTGCCAGACGCCGACGACGAGCCCGCCGAGCGCTATCGAGGCCAGCAGCGAGTAAGGGATGTCCCAGCCGGCGGCCTTCGAAACGTCCGTCAGCATGAACGGCGCCCCGAGCCCGACGGCGCACGAACACAACCACGCGGCCGACCTGTCGAGCAGTCGTCGGATGAGCCGGCCCTGCATGAGCCCGACGCCGATGCCCATCCCCGCGCCGACGATTGCCTGCACGCCGCCGACCCCGACGGCCTCCGCGACGAGCGCGAGCACGACGACCAAGGGGACTCCGAGCAGCCACCCGAGCCACGTCAGACGAACCCACGAGATGATTAAACGGCGGTCGAGCATCTCCCGGTCATCGAACAAAAGTCTAAGAACCCGCCCGCGAAGCCACGGAGGGGCTTCATGTTTATAGCTCGCGTCGTAACTGACCTCGCCAAGCTCCGGAGGAGCGGCATGTAGATGTCGCCCCTGACGGGGCTCGGGGTCAGTTAAAGCTCAGGGGCTATAAACATGTTGCCCCTCCGGGCTTTGCTAACAGGCTCCCATTAACTCTTCCCGTGTCCGCCGCCGCCGGGCGTTTCGATGCGGACGCGGTCGCCGGGCTTGAGGTCGCGCGAGCCTTTGGCGTCGAGCTTGAAGGTGCGGGTTCCGCGGACGAGCGAGTCGCGCCCCGGCCGGCCGTCGTCGCCCCCGTCGAGCCCGTAAGGCGCGCGCGCGCGGCGGTCGGCGAGGAGCGACATGCGCGCGGGGACGAGCGTCTCGATCTCGCGGACGACGCCGTCGCCGCCCCTGTGCCGGCCGCCCCCGCCCGAGCCGCGGCGCAAACGATAGGCGCGCACGCGCAGAGGGTAGGCGTACTCCAAAGCCTCGGCCGGCGTGTTCAGGCTGTTGGTCATGTGCGTGTGGACGCCCGAGACGCCGGAGGCTGTCGGCCGCGCGCCCATGCCGCCCGCGACCGTCTCGTAGTAGGCGAACTCGTGCCCCGTGCGCGGGTCGCGGCCCCCGATGGTCAGGTTGTTCATCGAGCCCTGACTCGCCGCCGGGACGCTGCGGGGCAGGGCTTTCGACAGAGCCTTGAAGAGCACGTCCACGATGCGCTGCGATGTCTCGACGTTCCCGCCCGCGACCGGCGCGGGGTGCGCGGCGTTGACGATGGTGCCCGCGGGCGCGACCACCTCAAGCGGCTCCACCAGCCCCGCCGACGCGGGCACCTCCTCGGCGCCGACGAGGCAGCGGAAGACGTAGGCCACGGCCGAGACGGTGATCGCCTCGACCGCGTTGACCGGCCCCGCGACCTGCGGCGCGCTCCCCGTGAAGTCCACGACGGCGCGCTCGCCCTTAATCTCGACGCGCACGCGCAAGGTTACTTCACCTTCTTCCACCCCGTCCGAGTCGAGCGCATCCTCGGCCTCGTAGACGCCGTCGGGGACAGCCGCGATGGTCGCGCGCATCATGCGCGCCGAGTATTCGATCAGGTGGCGCGCGTACTCCGCCGCCTCTTCCTGCCCCGCGCGCCCGACGATCTCAAGGAGCCGCGCCGCGCCCGTCTTCAGCGAGCCGACCTGCGCCTCGAAGTCCGCGCGCCGCTCGCGCTCGACGCGCACGTTAGCCATCAACAGTCGCATCACGTCCCCGTTGACGCGACCGCCTACGACGAGCTTGACCGGCGGAATCCTCAAGCCCTCGCCGTACACGTCCGTCGCCATCCCCATCGAGCCCGGCGTCGCCCCCCCGATGTCCGCGTGGTGCGCGCGGTTGGCGACGTAGAAGAGGGGACTGGGAGATGGGGGGACGGGGCGACTGGGGGACGGGGCGACGGGGCGACGGGGGGATTTCTGCTTTTGTCTCCCCGTCCCCCCGTCGCCCAGTCTCCCCATCTCCCCATCTCCCCGTCCCCCAGTCGCGTCGAAGACGCCCGCGACGAGCGTCACGTCGGGCAGGTGCGTGCCGCCCGCGAAGGGGTCGTTGAGGACGACCACGTCGCCGGGGCCGAGTGTCGTCTCGCGGAGCGCGGCGGCGACGGCCATCGGCATGCTCCCGAGGTGGACGGGCATGTGGTCGCCCTGCGCGATGACTCGGCCCGCGCGGTCGAAGACGGCGCAGGAGTAATCGCGCCGCTCCTTGATGTTCGGCGAGTGCGCCGTGCGACGGAGCGTGAGCCCCATCTCCTCGGCGACCGACGTGTAGAGCGCGCGGTAGATTTCCAGCGTCGTCGGGTCGAAACCCCTGCCCTTTTTCATAACTCGATGACGAGATTGCCGAGCCTGTCAACAAAGGCGCGCGCGCCCGCGGGGACGAGCGTCGTGGAAGAGTATTCGGTGACGACGCACGGCGACCGGAGCCGCGCGCCCGCGTGCAACTCCTCGCGGCGGTAGACGGCCACGTCGCGCGCGCCTTCGTCGAAGTGGACGCGCGCCGTGCGGTGCGGCTTAACAACGTTCGGGCCCGCCGTCTTCGCGCGGCGCGGTTTCTCGTCTTTCAACTCTTCGACCAAACCGGCCGAGCGCAGCCGCGCGCTGACCACTTCGACCGAGTCGGCCGACTGCGCGTAACCGTAGCGCGCCTCGTGCTCGCGGTGGAAGCGCTCGACGAGACGGCGCCCGCCGTCCCACGCAATCTCAAGCTCGAAGGACTGCCCCGCGTAGCGCGCCGCGATTGTCCGCTCGTGACTCTGCCGCCCGCCCGCGAAGCCCTCGCGTTTGAGCGCCGCGCGCGCCTCGCGCTCCATCTCACTGAAAGCCCGCTCGACGCGTTTAGTCTGTGCGGCGGCGGCGCCGCCGACTTCGAGCATGAGCGTGCGGCTCGAACTCTTGACCACGTCGGCGCGCAGACAACCCAGCGCCGAGAGCGCGCCCGGCGCGACGGGGACGAGCACGCGCGGCACGCGCAAACTCCGCGCGAGTTCGACCGCGTGCAAGCCGCCCGCGCCGCCGAACGTGACGAGCGCGCAACCCCTCGGGTCGAAGCCGCGCTCGACCGAGACGGCGCGCAGCGCCCTCTCCATCCCCGCGTTGACGACGCGCACGACCCCGAGCGCCGCCTCGACGGCCGACACCTTGCGCCCGCCCGCCCCGCCCATCTCGCGCGCGAGCGTCGTCAACGCCCCGACCGCGCGGCTCTCATCCAACTCGAAATCGCCGCCCAGCAAGTCCGCGCCGCCGAATCTCCCTAAGACTAAATTCGCGTCCGTCACCGTCGGCAAGTCCGAGCGGCCGTAGCACGCGGGGCCGGGCACGGCCCCCGCCGACTCGGGCCCCACGCGAAGGCTCCCGCCCGCGTCCACGCGCGCAATCGAGCCGCCGCCCGCGCCCACCGTGTGGATGTCGAGCACGGGCACGGCCACGGGCAGCCCCGCCACGCTCGCCTCGTTCGTCAGGCGCAGACGCCCGCCCGCGACGAGCGCCACGTCGGTCGAGGTGCCGCCCATGTCGAACGTAATCACGTCCTCAAAGCCGCCCGCGCGCGCCGCGTGCGCCGCGCCGACGACGCCGCCCGCCGGCCCCGACAGGATCGTCCGCACGGGCTCGACGGCCGCCGCACGCGCGGAGATGCTCCCGCCCGACGACTGCATCACGCGCAAACGCCGCCCCGCGACGTGCGCGCCGAGGCGGCCGAGGTACGTGCCCATCAGCGGTTGCAGGTAGGCGTTGATGGTGACGGTCGAGGTGCGCTCGAACTCGCGGTACTCAGGCAGGATTCTGTGCGAGACGGAGAGCGGCACGCCTTCGAGCGCTTCAACGAGCGCGCGCTCGATTCTTCGCTCGTGCCCGGGGCGCGCGAACGAGAAGAGCAGGCAGACCGCCACCGACTCCGGCCGCGCGCGCTTCAACTTCCTGACGAGCTTCCCTATCTCCTCGTCAAACAACTCTTCGATTACCGAGCCGTCCGCCGCCACGCGCTCGCGCACGCCGAAGCGCAACGCGTCTTCGACGAGCGGCGCGGGGCGCGTCCAGCCCAGGTCGTACAGGCTCCCGCGTGCCTGCCGCCCGATGACGAGCACGTCCTCGAACCCCTCGGTCGTGACGAGCGCCGCGCGCGCGCCCTTCCGCTCAAGCAGGGCGTTGGTGCCCACGGTCGTCCCGTGCACGACCTCAAGGTCGCGCAAGTCTACGCCCGCCTCGCGCGCCGCGCGCCGCAAGCCCTCTACGATGGCGCGCGAGGGGTCGTCCGGAGTCGAAGGCACTTTGAAAATCCGCGCGCGCCCGCCCGCGTGATAGACGAAGTCCGTGAACGTCCCGCCCGTGTCCACGCCCACGCGCACGCGCCTCTCTGCTTTCTCTCTCATTCGAGCCCGCAGCATAACACGGGGACAGCCACACCACGCCGACGTGTCTGCGCCGCGACGCCCGACGCGAAGGCGGGCAGCAGGACGAGCGACGCGCACGCGGCCTTAATCTTTCGCGGCCTCGTCTTCGGCACGCGCGCTTCCTTCCGCGAGCCTCCGCAGCGCCTCGACCTCCTCGCGCCAGGGTCGCCGGGCAGATGGCTGTAGGCAGTTAAACGTTGCTGTCTGAACGTCTGATTTAATCTTTCAACACACTTAACGCGGAGCGACTGCCTACTGCCATCTGCATACTGCCTACTCTTTAGGCTCCGCCTCCCAGGCGTCCATGAACTGACGGAGGGCGATGATCTTGCCGAGGTGGTGCGCGGTGTGTGTGGCGAGGCTGACGAGCACGTTCGCCATCGTGCTGCCGGGGTCGGTCTCCTGCTTCAGGCGCTCTCGCGACTCAGTCCACCAGAGGGCTTTATCAAGACCCGCGAGGAACTCGGCGACGAGCGCATCCCACTCGGCCTGGCTCGCGGGCGGCGCCGGAGGGTAGACGTGCCCCTTCTGCCACTCCTCGTACAGCGCCTCGTCGCGGTAGACCATGATCGACTGCCAGCGGTTCGTGTGCCAAAGCTCCTCGTAGATGGTGTGCGACTGCGCCGACGGCCTGCGCGTCACCTGTTCGAGCGTCAGCCCCGACACGATACGGTCGCGCCGCGCGAACTCGCCGCTCTTGAAAAGATGCTTCCACTTATCCAACGTCGAACGTCCTCCGGTGATTAGATTGTTCGTCAGCGCGGCAGCGTTTCCGCCAGCAGTCGAAAGACGTTGCCGCCCATGACCGCGCCGACCTCTTCATCCGTGAATCCTTCTTCGAGCAAGGCTTCGGTGATGAGCACGACGCCCGTCGTGTCGAACGGCACGGTGACCGCGCCGTCGAAGTCCGAGCCGAGCGCGACGTGACGCGCGCCGACAACGTTCGCCGCGTGCCGAACGGCCCGCGCCACCGCGCGCGCGTCCCGCCCGCACGTGGCCGAGTCCCAGTAGCCGATGCCGATTACGCCGCCCTTCGCGGCGATCTTCCTCAACTGCTCGTCGCTCAGGTTACGGTTGTTGTCGCACGTACCCTTCACGCCCGTGTGCGAGACGACGAGGGGTCTGGTCGAGACGGCGACCACGTCGTCAATCGTCGCGGCGGACGCGTGCGCGAGATCGACCAGCATCCCGCGCGCCTCCATCCGCCTGACCATCTCGCGCCCCTTCTCCGTCAGCCCGCCCTTGCCGACGCCGTGCGCCGAGCCGCCCCACTCGTTGTCGTAAAAGTGCGTCGGCGCCATCATGCGGAAGCCCGCCTCGAAGAGCGCGTCCACGTTCCCCGCGTCGCCTTCGAGCGCGGAAGCGCCCTCCAGTCCCAGCAGACCCGCGACCGCCTGCGGCTCTCGCCTGCGCCGCTCGACGAAACGCGCGAGGTCGTCGGCCGTCCTGATGACCGCGAGGCGTCCGCCCGAGCGCAGCGCCGCCTCGTTGAGTTTGCGCGCCTGATAGAGCGCGCGCCCGCGCAGGCTCCGCAGCGAGCCGAGCGGCCACCGCCCCGCGAAGGCGATGGCCGTCACGCCGTCGAGCCCCTCGGGGTTGCTGTCGTAGTTGGCGAAGTATGGCGTCTTGGTGACGACGGTGAAGAACTGTAGGGCGACGCCGCCCTCCGCGAGTCGGGGCACGTCCACGTGGCCGCGCTCCGAGCGCGCGAGCACGTCCCTGTCCCAGAGGAGCGTGTCGGCGTGCATGTCCGCCACGAGCAAAGACTCGTGCAGCGCGTGCGCGCGCTCCGACGCGCGGTACGGCCCGCGCACACGCGTCCCGTTGAACACCCACTCCGCCACCGCCGGCACCACCGTGAACACCGCCACCCCGCCCAACACGGCGAGCAGCAGGAGGACGACGGGGAGCTTTCTCTTCATGGGAAAGCAGGAGTCAGAAGTCAGAAGAAGAATCTTCGGCGCTCGAACCGTGCGGTCGTCGTCATCAACGTCAGCAGAGCGGAGCCTTCTGACTCCTGACTACTCCCCTACGGTCACCCGGCAGCCGGAGGCGTGGGCGGCGCGCGCAGCATCGAGGACGGTCTGGGTGCGGTGGCCGTCGTCGAAGGTGGCCGCGCCCTCGACGGTCGTGCGCCCTTCGCGCAGCGCCGCGACGATCTCGCGGGCGAAGACGGTGAAGCCGCGCGACCACTCGTTGTCGCGCAGCCCCCCGGCCAGCGGCGCCTCTTCCGCCTCGACCCTCTGCCACGCGCCGCTCCCGACGCGCGCGCGCCAGAGACGGCCCGCGCCGTCTATCCGCACGGCGCCTTCCGTGCCGAAGACTTCGACCGCGTGCTCGGGCGCGCCCGCCTCCGCCAGCGAGACGGAGACGACGCCGGTCGCGCGCTCAGCCGCGCCGCCGTCCTCGAAGTTGACGAGCAAGGAAGCCTCGTCGTCGGCCGTCACGCGCCGCGGCTCGCCCGACTCGGGGTCGCGCCGCTCCGCGACGTGCGCCGCGAGCGACGCCGACACGTGCGACACACGCGTCCCCAGAAGCCAGTGCAGCGCATCCACGGCGTGCGACCCGATGGCCCCCAACGCGCCCCCGCCCGCGCCCTCGTCCGACCACCAGCTCCAGGGTCTGTCGGCCCCCGCGCGCGAGTCACCCCGGAACAGGAACTTCGCGTGCCGTACGCGCCCCAGCTCGCCGCCCTGAATCAAGTCCCTCATCCGCCGCCGCGCCGGCAAAAACCTCAACTCGTGGTCAATGAGCGCCAGAGCCCCCGCCGCCCGCGCGGCCTCGCACATCCGCCCCGTCTCACCCGCGTCCATCGCCATCGGCTTCTCGCACAGCACGGCCTTCCCCGCCCCGAGCGCGCCCAAGGCCATCTCCGCGTGCGTCACCGGCGGCGTCACGATGCTCACCAAATCCACCTCCGGGTGCGCCACCACCTCACGCCAATCCCCCGCCACGAACGGAATATCAAACTCCCTCGCCGCCGCCTCCGCGTTCTCCCGCCGCCCGCTCGCCACCGCCACCACCCGCGCCCCCTCGCACCCCGCCCACGCGGGCAACTGCGTCGTCCGCGCGAACCCCGTCCCGATGATGCCGACACCGATTGTCTTGTCCATATGTAATCTGACCTATCATCCGGAAAGTTCAGCCGCCGTCCTCAGCGCTTGCGGCCGCACGACTTTGCAGCAAACTCCTCCGGTGACCGAATTCTCTTGAAGTCTTGCGACGGTGGCAGTTCGCACAGCGAACGTCACATTTTTCAATTTCAACTTCGATTGTCTGCCAAGAGTACCGCCTCTCTATCATCTGCGCGATAGCAAACCTTTTGGCGGAGTGGTCGCGGTGATCGAACTCAAGCACTACGGGGTCGGACTCGCCGCAGTCAATGCACGGGTGGTTTCGCAGATAGTTATAAACTTTTTCT
This sequence comes from Pyrinomonadaceae bacterium, assembly GCA_040510435.1. Lineage (GTDB taxonomy): Bacteria > Acidobacteriota > Blastocatellia > Pyrinomonadales > Pyrinomonadaceae > QHXN01. Next base: position 8,277 of record JBEVJD010000033.1, read on the forward strand.
GCCCTTTCGTCTTTCAGCCTCTTATTGAAGCTTCTCAGCTTCTCGCGGTAATGCTGTGAACGATTCGAGTAACGACGCTTGTTCGCCGCGTTCACGCAGGCGCGGCAGCGCGATGTGTGGCCGTCCTTATTCTTGCTTCGGACGGTGAATGCTTCGAGAGATTTTACTTCGTTACAGACACTACACTGCTTTGAGGTGGTGAACGTGACAGCCACGGGTGCCTCCGGATGTCTCCCGTGGCGGCGAGAGGAAATATGCCCCCGGTAAGATTCGAACTTACAACCCACAGATTATGAGTCTGCTGCTCTAACCGTTGAGCTACGGGGGCGCTGAGTCTGATGATGCTGGACGATTATAAAGACCGCACGGGGTCGTCGCAACCGCGTCTACTTCATCGTCTCTTTGAGGGCTTCGAGCTGGGCGAGGTGGCGGTCTTCGTGGGCGGCGAGGAAGAGGAGCCATTGGTAGAGGTCGAGGGGGCCCCAGTTGGGGTGCGGGAAGCGGAGGGCGCGGCCGTCGGTGCGTTCGAGGCGCGGGCGCAGGGCGTGGAGCGCGGCGCGCGACTCGCGCAGGTGCGCGAGCGAGTCCGTGAGCGCGAGCCCCGTCGGGCGGATGCGCTCGGGCGCTTCGTGCTTGACGCCGCGGCTGCGCTCGACGAACTCCTCGATGGAGACGGGGTCGAAGGCTTCGGCCTCGGCGCGCGCCCCGTCGCCCGACTCCTCGGCCTTAGCCAACAGCTTGTCGAGCAGTTTGGCGACGCCCGCCTCGACTATCGAGAGGTGTTCGACGAGGTCGGCGGCAGACCAGCGGTCGGGCGAGGGGGTGTAGGCTTGCTGCTCCTCGCTCAGCCCCTCGACGGCGGCGAACAGGCGCGCGCGCGTGTGGTCGATGTGCTCGAAGATTTCGGGGACGCTGCGGAAGTCCATAAAGGGGCATCGCTCCTCTGGTGTTCGGTGGTTCGGAGCCGGCCGAGCACGGCCGCCTGCGGCGAGACGTAGACGACGTGCCAGCGCTCGTACTTGACGACCGGCTCGTTCTGGTAGATGTGCACGAAGGCCGTCTGCGCGTAGATCGTCTCGGGCTCGACCCATTCGAGCCGGATGAACGGGTTCATCGAGATGAGCACGGCCTCGCTCGGCGGTTGCTGCTGCGGTGCGGCCTTCGACGCGGCGGGCTCGCCCTTCTTGAAGACGCGCGCGTCGTAGTCGGCCGAGGCGGCGCGCAAGGGCTCGCGCAGACTGAGCCCCGCGCCGGTCGGCTGGCCGCCGCCCGTGTCGTAGACCGCCACGTCGTACTCGAAGGCCGTCGCCACCTTCGAACCGTCGGGCGACCACGCGGGCTCGACCGGAGTGGCGCGGTCGTCGAGCAGGCGCTCCTGCCCTTCGAGCGTGACGAGGCGGGGCCGGCCCGCGTGCGGGAAGCCCTCGCGCCGCTGCGCCTCCCACTCGTCCTCCTTGCAGGCGAGCGCGGCGACCCACTGCCCGTCGGGCGACCAGGCGAGCTTGAAGTAGATGAGCCCCTCGCGCGCGGTGAGCGGCCGCAGGTTGTAGCCGTCGCGGTCGCCGACGTAGACCTGCTCGGTGCGGAAGACCTGCGTCGTGGGGATGATGGGCGCGACCGTGGGCGTGGGCTGCGCGCCGGGGAGGTCAACGCCGGGGGAGGGTGCGAGGTCGGGCGGCGCGGGCGCCTCGTCCAGAGGCAGCGGGGTCGGGGTGGCCTGCGGCGTCGGCGTGCGCACGCCGCTGAAGACGATGCGGGAGCCGTCGGGCGACCACTCGACCTCATCGGGGAAGACGCCGGTCAGGTCGGGCGGCAGGACGTTGCGGATGAACTGACCCGTGGTGCTGTAGAGGTCGATGCGGAAGTCGTTGTCCGTCTCGCTCGTGCTGTAGAGCGCCAGGGCCCTCTGCCCCGAAGGATCGACGACGGTGCGGATGAGGGCATCAGCCGCGCGCTGCGTCTCGAAGGCGGTGCGGATGGCGGCCTCCGGCGCTTCGGGCTCGTCGCGGCGCAGGTATTGGGGCAGCCGCTCCTCGGCCACGTCCGTCTCGAAGCGGAAGGCCAGCCGCTCGGCGGGCACGTCGCGCAGACTCTTCGGCACGACCGAGAGCCCGGTCGCCTCCCGCACGCTCCTGCACGCAGGGGCCGCCGCCAGCAACAACGCCAGCAGCAACGCCCACGTCGCGCGTAAGCTCATCAATCCTGACAGAACGCTCCCGCCCATCCTCTTCACTCTCACCCGGCCCCGACAGTTTACCTCTTCTGACGCACGATGATAGGAACGCGCGCGCGGCGGTGTCAACGAGCAGTAGGCCGTAGGCAGATGGCAGATGGCAGTAAAAGCAGGAGTCAGCAGTCAGCAGTCAGGAGTCAGAATAAGAACCTCCATCGCTCGGACTGTGCGTTTCTCATCCTCAACCTCCGCAGGGCGGAGCCTGACGGACTTCTGACTTCTGACTCCCGACTCCCTCTCACTTATTCCGCCACTCGGGCTTGCGCTTCTCCATGAAGGCGTTGACGCCTTCGTGCGCGTCCTCGGTCTTCATCAGCTCGTTGAGGTAGATGTCCTCCGTGCGTTCGAGTGCTTCGAGGAAGGGTCGGCCGCGCGCGGCGTCCATCGCGCGCCGCGCCATCTCAAGCGCGGGCGCGGACAGCTCGCGCAGGCGCGCGAGAATCTCTTGCAGCTTCGGCTCAAGCTCGCCGCTCTCGACGACGTAGCTGACGAGCCCACTTCGCAGAGCCTCCTGCGCGTCGAAGATTTCGCCCGTCAGCAGCAACTCGCGCGCGCGCCGCTCGCCCATGATGCGCGGCAGGAGCACCGCCGCGACGGGCGGGAAGACGCCGAGCTTGATCTCGGGCTGGCCGAACTTGGCGCGCGAGGCGGCGATGACCACGTCGCAGCCCGCCACCAGCTCGCAGCCGCCGCCCAAGGCCGCGCCGTCCACGAGCGCGAGCGCGGGCTTCGACATCTGGTCGAGCGTGCGGAAAACGTCGTGGAAGGATTCGAGCATCTGGTAGACCGTCGCCGGCTGGTGCTCCTCGACCGAGACGCCCGCGCTGAAGGCGCGCGACCCCTCGACGGCGTCGAAGACGACGGCCACCACGTCGCGCATCCCCATGCACTCCGTGAGCGCCGCGTCCACCTCCCTCATCATCGCGATGGTGAAGATGTTCAGCGGCGGCCGCGCGAACGTCACGCGCGCCACCCGCTCCTCCACGCGGAAACGTATGTGCTGGTAAAGGTCAGGCATAGCTTTCAGGAGTGATGAGTGATAAGTGATGAGTGATAAGTGAAGGCAAGACCCGCTTGACCTTTCTTATCACTCATCACTCATCACTTATCACTTATCACTTCCCCTCTGCCCCCGAGCCGGCGGAAGAGGAGGTAGACGGGCAGGCTCAGCGCGAGCAGCGCGAGCGCGTAGAGGCTGTTCAGGGTGTCGCTCAAGACGGCTCCGGCGAGGAAGGCGACGGAGACCGCGAGCGCGAAGGCCGTCGTCAGGGGGTAGCCCCACGCGCGGTACGGCCGCGCCGCACGGGGCTCGCGTCGCCGCAGCACGAAGACCGCGAGAAAGACGAGCGCGAGGTTCGTGACGAAGAAGAAGGCGAGCCCCGCGAGCAGCTTTGCGAAGGTGCCGCTGAAGACGATCAACAGCACGGCCGCCGCCGTCGAGAGCGCGAGCGAGACCGTGGGCGTCCCGCCGCGGTTGACCTTTGACGCGCCGCGCCAGAACAGGTGGTCGCGGCTCATCGCGTAGACGACGCGCGGCGCCGTCAAAGTGTTCCCGTTCACCGACGCCAGCAAAGAGACTATCGCCACCACGCCGATGACCACCGCGCCGCGCGGCCCGAAGACGGCCTCGGCCGCCGCGCCCGCCGCGAGCTTCTGACCCGCGAGTTGCTCGATTGGGAGAACGTGCAGCAGCGCCGCGTTGAAGAGTAGATAGACGACGATGACGAGCAGCACGCTCCCCACCATCGCGCGCGGGACGCTGCGCGCCGTGTCCTGCACCTCCTCGCCGAAATAGACCGTGCTGTACCAACCGTCGTACGTGTAGATGATGCCCTGGAGCGCGAGCACCACGGCCGTCAACAGCCCGACCCCCGAAGGCACACTCAGCGCCGACGTTTCACTCCCCGCCACGGCGTCCACAGTCCCGCGCCCGCCGTAGACGAAGCAGGCCGCGATGAGCGCGGCGAAGGCGAGCGTCTTCAGGAGGCTCGTCACCTCCTGCGACCGGCTCCCCCAGCGCACGCCGCGCCACTGAAGCAGCGCGACGGCCAACGTCACGCCGGACGCGACCTCAATCGCCCGCCCCTTGAGCGCGGGCACCAGCAGCCCCGCGTACTCGCCCATCACAAGGGCCACGGCCGCCACCGTGCCGCACGTCGAGAGCCAGTCGCTCCACCCGACGACGAAGCCCGGGTACTCGCCCAGCGCGCGCCGCGCGAAGACGTAGAAGCCGCCCGAGCGCGGAATCATCGTCCCCAGTTCCGCCACCGACACGGCGCCGCAGAGCGCGTACACGCCGCCGAGGAGCCACGCGCCGAGGAAGAGCCAGCGGTTCGGCAGTTGCGCCGCCACCTCGCCCGGCGTCCGCAGGATGCCCATGCCGACCGTGATGCCGACCGTCACCGCCATCCCGAACACCACCCCGAGCACGCGCAGCAGACGCCCGCGCCCCTCAAGCGCAGTCGCACCGACCGCTGCCTTCTCGGCTATCGCCATCCCTGAGCGTGCTCCTTGATGGGGGTCAATGCCGCCCGCGGTAGCGTGTGGGTTTTGGTCAACGGACAGCTCCGATTTACACAGGCCCACCCGCTACCGCGGGCGGTACTGACCTGACTCCTCGTCGAAGATTTGCCGCAGGTGGTTCTTGAGGTGGCCGACGTAGTCGCGCATCAGGTGTTCGAGCGTGGCGGGCTCTTCGCGCGCGACGGGCGCCCAGCCGATCTCTTGGAGGTTGTGCGTGTGCCGCGGGCGCAGGCGCTCCCGCTCGGGCGCGCGCCGGATGACGTGCGCGAGGTGCAGGTTGTAGAACTTCCAGAGGTTGACGAGGTGCGGCCACGGCTCGCCGCTGTAATCCTGCACGCGCACCCAGTCTTCCTGCGCGTAGCCTTCGAAGACGAGGTCTTCCTTGAGCTGCGCGCGGACGAAGCGCTGGTGGTTGTTCGAGGCGGAGTCCACGAGGTGACCGATGACCTCCTTCGCCGACCACTTCCCTTCGGCGAGCGGCGCCGCGGCTTCCGATTCCGCCAGAGAGAGCAGGCGCGTCGAAGCCTCCTCCACCGTCCGCACGAAATCTTCGAGCATGTCTTCCATCTTGCGTCACCCGCGCCCGCGCTTCGGCGCGCGCTTCTCTTCCGACTCGATCTCGTCGGTCGTGGCGAGCATGAACTTGCCCTTGACGACGACCTTGCCCCCGACCGTGCACGTCCAGTTGAAGCGCGGCGCGTGCGTGGCCCAGTCGAAGGCGGCGAAGTCGTCGGGGAAGTTGAGGTAGCCGAAGTTGTCGCCCTCGACCTTGACCGTCTGCCGCCACTGCTTGCCCGTCCGCGCGGCCGTGACGACGAAGGTCGCCTCGTAGCCGTGGAGGTCGTCATTCTTGTCGCGCACGCCGATGCGCACGCTCGGCGACTCAGACCACTGCCATTGAATCTGCCGCGCGGGCGCCGCCACGCCGACCGCGCCCACCGACAGCACGAACAACAACGCACACAGTCTTCTCATCCTTGCCCTTCCGTTTAAGAGTTCGAAATGTCGAATTTCAAATCCGGGATGCTAAAGCGACTGGCCGCCGTCAACGTTCAGGACGGCGCCCGTGATGTGGCGCGCGCGCTCGGAGCAGAGGAAGAGGACGGCGTGCGCCACGTCCTCGGGCTCGCCCATGCGGCCGAGCGCCGACTCGCGCGCGGCGCGCTCCCTGACCTCTTCGGGCAGCCGCTCGACCAGCGGCGTGCGGATGAAGCCCGGCGAGACGGCGTTGACGCAGACGCCGTAGCGACCCAATTCGACCGCCGCCGACCGCGTCAGCGCGACGAGCCCCGCCTTCGACGCCGCGTAGTTCGCCAGCCCGAACCGGCCGCGCGCGGCCTCGATGGAGGCGACGTTGACGACGCGCCCCGTGCGCGCGTGCCGGAAGTGGCGCGCCGCCGCCTGCGTGTAGCTGAACGCCCCCTTGAGGTTGGTGTCGAGGACGAGCCGCCACTGCTCCTCGGACATCTCCCACAGCGGCGCGTCGGCGGTCGTGCCCGCGGCGTTGACGAGGATGTCGAGCCGGCCGAGCCGCGCCAGCGCCTCCTCGACGGCCTGCGCGGCGCCCGCGTGCTCGCGCACGTCCGCGCGGAAAGATACCACGCGCCCGCCCGCGGCCTTCAACAAATTCTCGGCCTGCGCGAGCTGCGCCTCGGCCGCCGCGTCCACCACCAACAAGTCCGCCCCGGCGCGCGCCAACTCCCACGCGCACGCGCGCCCGATCCCGGACGCCCCGCCCGTCACCAACGCGACCCTGCCCTCAAACTCAAGCGTCATAAGATTCAAGTGATGAGTGATGAGTGATAAGGAATCCCGGAGCCATCGCCTTAATCTTATCACCCATCACTCATCACTCATCATTTCGGGAAGGGGGCGCCGAGCCAGGACTGGTAGTTGCGCTTCTGCTGTTCGGTGGCGCCAGGGGCGGGGACGATGCGGTAGGCGGCGGCGGCGCGCGCGCCGAGTTTGAAGGGGAGCGTGCGCAGTTCGTCGCCGCGGAAGACGGAGAGGGTGAGCTGGTCGCCGGGGCGCTTGTCGGCGAGCCGCTCGTTGAGAAA
>JBEVJD010000034.1:0-6414 GCA_040510435.1 Pyrinomonadaceae bacterium
CAGAAGCGCCTGCGCGAGCGCGTGCGCGTCGAGCCTTTGAAGAAGAAGGTCGAGACGGTGGCGGGCGCCGACATCAGCTTCAACAAGTTCGACCCGACGATCTACACAGGCATCGTCGTCCTGCGCTTGCCGACGCTCGAAGTGGTCGAGGAGGTCGGCATCGTCAGCGAGACGAAGTTCCCGTATGTGCCGGGGCTGCTCTCGTTCCGCGAGTCGCCGTCGGTGTTGGAGGCTTGGGCGAAGTTGAAGACCGAGCCGGACGCGGTAATGTTCGACGGGCAGGGGCTCGCGCACCCGCGGCGCGTCGGCATCGCATGTCACGTCGGGCTCATCATCAAACGCCCGACTCTGGGGTGCGCCAAGTCAGTCCTCGTCGGCAAGTTCGAGGAGCCGGGCGAGGAGCGCGGCTCGTGGTCGCCGATGGTTGATAAGGGCGAGACGGTCGGCGCGGCGCTCCGGACGAAGACGCGCGTGCAGCCCGTCTACGTCTCGCCCGGCCACCTGATAGATTTGGAGGGCGCGGTTGATCTGACGCTGCGCTGCGACGGCGGCTACCGCCAGCCCGAGCCCACACGCCGCGCGCACCTCCTCGTCAACGCGCTGCGCCGCGGAGAGAGAAAGCCAACCTCGGAGTCCGGCGAAGAAATGCGCGCGGAGCCGGAGGGGCAGGGGAGTCTGTTCTAAAGCCGTTGTTCCTCACTCCCGACCACGTCCCGGCCGAACAAGTTTTACCTGTTGTTAGAGCGGTCGCCGCCGGGCGGCTGCGCGTCCTGCCTCTCGACGGCCTCCGTGCCGCTCCCGCCACCGCGCCGCTTGAAGGGCGTGGCTAAACGCTTCCCGATAGATTTTAAGCGCGACTCATCCACCTTCGTCTTGTGTTGAGCGGTGCAGTGCCGGCGCGGCTCGTCGCCCGCGGGGTAGGTCAGCGTGCTCCTGCTCGGACAGTCTCGCGTCGCAAGCATCCCGGTCGCCGCGTCTATTGTGACGGTCACCGTCGGCATCGGGCGCAACTGCTGCACGCTCGTCGCGGGGACGGACTCGTCGCCGGACGTTGCTTCGGCGGCGGGCCGGCCTCCCGCCCGTTCCTTGCCGCGCGCCGGATGGGCCGCGGCCATGCGCGCCCCGCCGTCGGGCTGCTGCTCCTTGTCGGGGGGCGGAGCTTCGTGTCCTTCGGCTGGCGGCGTCTGCTCGGGAGCGGGGCGCGCGTCCCGCGGCACCAGAGAGCCTAACGCGGCGAGGAACACGGCGCAGAAGACTGCCGCCGTGAGTAGAACCGGCCGCGTGCGCCCGCGCCGCGCGGCCGCGTCGGCGTGCGCGTGCGGAGCGCCCGGCGCCGAGGGCGTGCGCGGTGGCCGCGCGGCATCGCCCGAAGTCAGACGTTCGTAAGCCTCGTTTATCTCCTTCAGCTTCTCCTGCGCCTTGCGTTGAAGGCGCGGGTCGTGGGAGAAGCGGTCGGGGTGCCAGACCTTGGCGAGGTCGCGGTACGCCTCCTTCAACTCCCGGCCGGAGGTGCCCGGCGCGACGCCGAGCAGTTCGTAATACATGGCAAAATCGTCGTTCACGGCGTCTCACTCAAGCACACCTCTCCGAACGTCGAGGTGCCGGCCGACTGTCTGTTGGTCGAGAGGGTTTGGGGCGATCTGCCGTGCAGGAAGCTCAGGGTTCGCCGCCCGCACACGACCGCAAAAGCCTACCTGGCGGCTCGCTTGAACTCCAACTCCTTGAAGTCGAAGTCGGGGTTGGGCACGTCGATCTTCATCTCGGAGACTTTGCCCTGCGCGTCGAGGTGGAAGGTGACCCAGCCGCGCGGGTATGGATAGACGACCGACTCGCGCCACTTGATGCGGAAGGTGTCGAAGTGCCAGTGTTCGAGGTCGCCGACGTAGGCGGGCGACGGCACGAGGCGCACGACGAGGCGGCCGTTCTCCTCCGTCACCTTCGCGTCGCCGTACATCTGGCCGCCGTAGGTGCCGGCGTAAGAACTGAGCGGGAGCGAGGGCTTGGTGTCGGGCACGCGCGCGGCTTCGATTCGCTTCGTCTCGGCCTCGTCGCGCTCGCGCGCGGCCTTCACGCGCGCCATGTAGTCGGCGCTCCAGTCGCGCGCGGGCGCGCCGGTGAACACGTCGAAGACCTTGTAGTAGAGGAAGGCTTGCAGCGGCGTCTCGCTGTTGGTGAGGATGACGACGCCGAGATTCTCCTCGGGCAGCAGCGCCACGCGCGAGGTCATGCCGTCGAGGCCGCCGCTGTGCGTGACGACCTTGCGGCCGCGGTAGTCGCTCAAAGCCCAGCCGAGCCCATAGAGGTTGAAGTGCGTCGTCGGGTTGAAGCGCTCGGCCGACTCGCTGACGCCGGAGACGATTGTGTGCGGCGTCCACATCTCGCGCGACGCGGCGGCGGAGAAAATCTTCCTGCCCTGATAAGTCCCGCGCCCGAGTTGGAGGCGCACCCACTCGGCCATCTCGGCGGCCGTCGAGTTGATGGCCGCCGCGCCGCCGGCCGCATCGACGTTCGAGTAGTGGACGACCTTCACGCGCCCGTCGGTCTCGTTGTGCGGCGTCGCGACGTTCTCCGCACTCTTCAACTGCTTCAGGGTCGTGTGAGTGCGCGCCATCCCGAGCGGCGCGAAAAAGCGCTCGCGCACGTAGTCGTCCCACGACTTGCCCGTCACCGCGGGGACGATCTCGCCCGCGGCGAGGAACATGATGTTCTGGTAGCCGTAGCGGCTGCGGAAGCCGTGGGCGGGCTTGAGGTGGCGGACGCGGCGGATGATCTCCTCGCGCGAGTAGACGGTCTCATACCAGAGCAGGTCGCCGCCGAAGGTGGCGAGCCCGCTGCGGTGGCTGAGGAGGTCGCGCACCGTCATCTCGCGCGTGACGTAGGGGTCGTAGAGCTGGAACCACGGCAGGTACTTCGTGACGGGGTCGTCCCACTTGAGCTTGCCCTCGTCCACGAGCGTGGCGAGCGCGGCCGACGTGAAAGCCTTCGTGTTCGACGCGACGGCGAAGAGCGTGTCCTTGTCCACGGGCTCCGTCCTGCCCAACTCCCTCACGCCGTAGCCCTTGACGAAGACGACCTTGTCGTCTTTGACAATCGCCACGGAGAAGCCCGGCACCTTCCACTCCTGCCCGGCCCGGGCGGCGTACTCGTCTATCTCCTTCACACGCTCTTCGAGCGTCTGCGCGAACGTCGCGTGGGAGAAGAGCAGGAGCGCTAGCAGGAGCAGCGCGGGACGTGCATGTCTTTGGCGCATCTGTGCGTGTGACCTCTGAACGATATATGGTTTTCGTCGAGCGTTACTTGCGTCTGACGACGAGGACTGCGTGGAGTCCATCCTCCATGAAGCTGAGGGTGGCCGTCAAATCCGTCAGACGGCGCATCGTGCGGCCGGCCGCGCTCCGGTCTGAAGGCGCGGTCGCCTGTCGCGGCTCGGCGGCGGTGCCGTGGACGCTGCAAGAGACCTGACGGCCGTCCGCGGCGACGCGGTACGCCCCGCCCTCGGGGCAGACGAAGCGCGCGCCCGCGAGATGTGTGGCCAACTCGACGGTCGCGCGGTCGAGCGCTTCGCCCGAAGGGGACTGCGCGGCTTCGTCGCCGGGGGCCACGGCGGTGACGGCGCGCGCGGCGGAGGCGAGCGGCCCGAGGTTGTTGAGGCAGGACTCGCGCTCGTTCTCGGCCCAGGAGAGGTTGTAGTCGGGCAGCACCTCGTCCCAGTTGCCCGCGCGCACGCGCGCGAGTCCGTGGCCGGTCAGGTCTTCGTCGGCCGGCGTCGAGGCGGTCGCCGGCTGACCCTGCGCGTGGAGCGCGGCGAGGTCTTCGAGGATGAAGGGCTTGGTGGCGACGTAGACGCCGCGGCCGATGCGCGCCCAGAAGAAGCGGAAGCGCGCGGGGTCGAAGCGCAGGCCGAAGGCGCGCGCCGTCTGACCCGTCGAGAGCTTGTACTTGTAGAAGTCGTACTCGAACGAGAACCAGCGCCCGCGCCGCTCGTTGCGCGCGACGTGGGAGAGCGCCGCGTCCGACCAGTCGAGGTAGTCGTCAACGACCTTCTCGTCTTCAACGGGGAAGGAGGCGTAGACCGGCGCGTTGAGCGAGACCATCGCGAGCGCGAGGTAGGGTTCGAGGCCGCTGACGAACCCGCCGCGGCCCATGCCCCGCCCCGCCCCGCTCGCCAGCATCGTCCCGAGCAGCGAGGGCACGTTCATCTCGAAGGGCGGGCGCGAGTCGTAGACGTGCAGTCCCACCTGATTGCCGAGACCTTCGGAGACGAGCGCGAGAGTCTTCTCGCGCGCCCCGCGCCCGCCGAGGAAGGGGAAGTCGTAGAAGTCGTCGGGCTCCTTCGGCGTCCGCGCGATTTCGGCGCGTAGCTCTTTGACGTGCTGCTCCTTGTTGAGTCTGAAGTTCGCGCTGAAGATGTTGCGGCGCGGGACGGGGAGCGCGTCGAGCGGCTCGGGCCGGCCGCCGAGCGCGGAGGCGAGCGCGGTGTAGGCCGTGTTGTCGATGAGCGGCAGGATGATGGTCTCGACGCGCAGCTCCTCGGGCGCGACCTTGAGGCGGAAGGCGATGGGGTCGAAGAAGGTGCGCCAGTAGCGGTTGTACTCTTCGAGGAAGGCGCGGTACTCGTCGGCCTCCTCGCCCGAAACTTCCGCGACGGGGTGCTCGATGTTCGGCGTCAGGCGCAGCGCGTGCCCGTGGTGCGAGCAGACGCCGGCCGTCGCGTCCGCAGAGAGCGAGTAGCGCCCGCCGTCCGGGCACGAGAGCGCGCCCTCGCCGAAGAGGCCGGGCGCGGCGCCCGAGTCTTTCAGCTCCGCGAGTGAAGAGGCCGCGCGCCCGCGCTCCGTGCGGAAGAGGAGCGCGGCGTGCCCCACCATCCGCAGGTGGTTGTAGCAGAGCAGACGGCGGCGCTCCGACAGCTTCACGACGGGGCCCATCAGGCGGCGTATGAAGGGGTCGGAGAGGTAGACGAAGCCGTCCTCGCGCGCATCATTGCGCGGCATGAGCGTGCGTATGTAGGCGAACTCCGAGGTGTCGCCGAGGCGGCGCACGGCGCGACCCGCAGCGTCCTTCCCCTTGACGGCCTCGACGATGCGGCGGAAGGCGACGAGCGAGTTGCTGCGGACGTGGAGGTTGGGCTCGGGGTAGCCGGAGACGACGCTGATGTCGCGCTCGGGCGTGTGGAGTTGGACGTACTCGACGCCGAGGTATTCGCCCGTCTCGCGGCGCGCGTCCGCGCGCGATTTGGCGGCGCTTTCGATGAAGTTGTCCATGCGGCCGCGGAAGATGAGGGGCTGCTTGACGCGGAAGAGGAGCGTCACGTCGCTGCCCTCGCGGACGAAGGGGTCGCTGCCCGTGACGGCGACCTCTTCGACGACGAGGTCGTAGAAGGCGCGCGTGCGCGGGTCGGTCTCGACGGCGAGCTGCCGCTTGAGACGCTCGCCCACTTCGAGCGTGGCCGTGTCGCGGAACGCCTGGTTGGAGAGGTGCGAGCCCCAGAGGTCGCCCGCCTCGAAGGCGTCGAGCAGACCGGTGAGCGTGCGGAACTCTGCGAGGTAGAAGTCTTCGGGGACGCTGCGCGCGAGCGCGGAGATTTCGGGCCTGCGGCCGGCGAGCATCTTCTCCCACGGGTGGCTCTTGATGGTCGGGCCCGTAAGTGACGAGACCCGCACGGGGCCTTGCGTGCGTGGCCGCTGTGCCTGCGCGGGGTCGCTGCCTTCGAGCGCGCGGGGGATTTGCAGGACGTTCGCGTTGACGTTGCCCGAGCTGCGCGGTGGGCGCGTCTGTCCACGCCCGCGCGTCTGACGCCGTCTTCGCGGAGGCGCGACGGCGCCCTTACTCGTGTCCGGCGCGTTCCTGTTGGTGACGATGGCGACGGCGGGTGCGGGCGCGGGCGCGCGCGTAGGTGTCACCGTGCGCATGGCGTCGAGCTGTAAGCTCTCCTGCACGGCGAGCGCGCCGGTGAAGAGGCCGAAGAGGTCTGCGCCGCGGCGCCGCTCGGCGCGGAAGTCCGCGTCGGTCATGACGAGTTGCCGCACGCGTGGCTCGAACTCTTCGAAGCGACCGGCGCGGCGCGCGAGCTGGAGCACGACGTATTGCAGGTACGCGTCGTGCGGCTGGAGCGCGAGCGCGGCGGCGGCCTCGTCGAGCGTCCACGCCTGGCGCGTGACGGCGCCGACGCGATTCTGCGCGCCGCCGCGGGGCGGCAGGAGCGCCGGGAGCAGGAGCAGGGCGGTGGAGGCGAGACAGCAGACGGCGGCCTTCAGGCGGGGGTGCATAGGTGCTCTCCTGTCAACGTTGATGCTGGCGGCCGATGGTCGGCCTGCCTTGTACGTTCGCCGTATCCGCGAAGCGAGCGGCGATGGTCTTATCGGGTCTGTATGCGATGCGCAAGTCGTAGCGCCTCTGATCCAGCTTCAGGCCGAG
>JBEVJD010000035.1:0-6256 GCA_040510435.1 Pyrinomonadaceae bacterium
GGTCGGCTGATCGGAAAGAAGAATGATGAGAGCCGGACTGTGCGGCTCTCATCATAGATTTTCGGGCGGCGTGGCCGCGTTGGAGTTCGGGCGCGGGGCGGCGTTGGCGTTGGCCGGGGAGTTGGCGTTGTTCGCGTTGGAGTTGCCGTTCTGCTGCTTGCGCAGTTGCTCCTGACGCTTGCGGAATTCGGAGACGCGCTGCGCGCCGTTCCGGGCCTGCTCAAGCAGCTCCTGCGCGGGGAAGTGGTCGGGCTTGATCTCCAGGACCTTGTTCAAGGCCCTGACCGCTTCGTCGTACTGCGCGATCTTGAAGTGCGCGTTGGCCAGCTCGAAGTACTTGTCGTCGTTCTCTTCGGGCGAGTTCTTGACCGCCTCCTTGAGCGCCTTGACCGCCTCGTCGTACTTGCCGAGCTGCTCGTAGGAGAGGCCGAGGAAGTAGTAGGCGTCGGAGTTCTTCGGCTCGCGCTTCGTCACCTTCTCGTAGGCTTTGACCGCGCCCTCGAAAGCCTTCTCGGCCTCCTCGCGCTGCTTGGTCGCGTTGTAGGCGAGGCCGAGGCGGTAGTGCGCCTCGGCGAAGTCGGGGGCCAACTCGACGGCCTGCTTCAGTTTCTCGATGGCCTCCTGGTCGCGGTCGGCCTTGTAGGCGGCGAGCCCCTGCTCGTAGAGCGCCTGCGCGTCGCCGGAGGGCGCCGACGACTGCTCCGCGCCGCCGTTCGCGGCCGGGGCGTTCGCGTTCGCGTTCGCGTCGGCCGCGTTCGCGTCGGCCGCGCGCCGGTTGCAGCCCGACAGGAGCAGCGCGGAGACGAAGAGGGATTGTAGGATGACGCGGAGCGCTTTCATGGTCTTATAGCTTTCTCTCGGAAGGGCTGGGGACGAGAAACGTATCTACGACAAATCGGGCGGAGAGTCAAACGGGGTGGGCGGCGGTTTTTGGACTGGTTATTGCTTCCCCTCAAGATGGGACGGGGTGGAGTGTACGGGTTGCGTTCAAAGGGGTGGTGTGCCGAATGGAGCCAAAGGAGCGAGACGCGTTCGTAAGTCCAACGGAGGAGACGGTTCCGCTCGAAGGAGAGCGGGTGCTTCCGCCGCCGCGCTTTGACGATAAATCGATACGGCGGGCGCAGCCGGCCGTGCCATTGACGGACGGGCCGAGGGCTGGTTCGTGGCCGCTGTGGGTGGTCGTGCTGTGCTTGGTGGGCGGCCTGGTGGGCGGCGTGCTGGGCGGGCTCGCGCTCACGCTCTACCAGCGCGGCGAGCAGCGCACGGAGTCGCAGGCGACGCGGCAGACTTCGAACGATTCTGCGGCCGTCACGCCCGCGGCGCCGGAGCCGACCGCACAGACCGCGTCGGCCGCGGCGACGCCGGCCCCTGAGTCAGTATCCACGACGCCGGCCCCTGAGCTGGCAGCCGCTACTCCGGGGTCGGCGGTCGCGGCGGCTCCGACTTCGGCGGCTCCGGCCGCGGAGCCGGGCGCCGGCGCGCAGGGCGAGTTGCGCGCGGCGCTCGGAGGGTGGCTGGCGGCGACGAACGAGCGCGACGTGGGGAGGCAGATGAGCTTCTACGCGCCGACGGTCGAAGCCTTCTACCTCTCGCGCAACACGACGCGCGAGTCGGTGCGCGCGGAGAAGACGCGACTGTTCGCGCGCGCCTCGGCCGTCAACGTCGAGGCCGCGTCGCCCGAGATACGCATGAGCCCGGACGGGCGCACGGCCGTCATGCGCTTCCGCAAGCGCTACCGCATCGACGGCGCAGACAGCCGCGCCGGGGAGGTCTTGCAGGAACTGCGCTGGCGCCGCACCGACTCGGGCTGGAAGATCGTCGGCGAGCGCGACCTGCGCGTGATTCAGTAGCCCGACTCTCGCGCCAGAGAATTTCAACACAGAGACACAGAGACGCAGAGACACGGCTTGTTGACTATGGTCTTCAAAGCCGTGTCTCTGCGTCTCCGTGTCTCTGTGATTAATGCCTTGAGCGAACGCGGCCCGGGCGGGTGCCGCGTGCATCGGGGGGGCGCGCCGCGTCGGATTGTCAGTCGCCTTCCTCGACTATCGAGCGGAAGCGGCGCGCGTCGTCGCGCATCTCGACGTTGTTGAAGAAGACGTAGGAGGTCGCGCGCTTCGGCAGCATTGAGGACAGCTCCTCAAGTTCGCCGTCCTCGTACTTGTAGCGCCAGCCCTTGCGGCCGTGCAGGCGGAAGTAGCATTTGCCGGGCGTCACCGTCCGCTCGCTGAACGGGTCTACGGCGTGCCAGAGTTTGAGTTCTTCGCACAGCTCTTTGACCAGCTCGCGCGGCCAGCCGCCGCGCGGCTCCCA
Organism: Pyrinomonadaceae bacterium; assembly: GCA_040510435.1. Taxonomy (GTDB): domain Bacteria; phylum Acidobacteriota; class Blastocatellia; order Pyrinomonadales; family Pyrinomonadaceae; genus QHXN01. The sequence continues at coordinate 2,314 of JBEVJD010000035.1, forward strand.
CGCGAAGACGAGCCGGCCGCGCGCGGCTTCGCGGAAGAAGCGGCGCAGGTTCTCGACGTTCTCCCGCACGGGCTTGAAGCTGGCCGGGCACTGGAAGAGCACCGCCCGCGCCTTGAGCGCGCGCGCGCACTCGCGCGTCAGCTCCCACGCATCGCGGACGGCCTCGGACGGGCGGAAGGAGCCCGCGCCCTCGCGCTGCTCCTCCGTGAGCGGACGCTTGAGCCGGCGGTAGGTCGGGCTCGACGCCTGGTGCGTGATGAGCTGCCACGCCTTGAGCGTGAACTCGAAACCCTCGGGCGCCTCCTCGCGCCAGCGCCGCAGCGTGGAGACCTGCGGCGGCTGGTAGAAGGTGTGCTGCACCTCGACCGAGTCGAGCAGCTCGTAATAGGATTCGCGCGACGAGCGGAACCCGCAGCAGCCGATCCGCACCCGACCCTTGCCCGCAGCCATAAGCTGTCTGTCCCCTTGTTAGAGCGCGCGGCCGGCTCTCACCTGCCCTCGTCGGCCGTGGGGCCATAGATGGACGGCAGCGGCACGTCGAGCAGACGCAGGTAGACCGAGAGTTGCCCGCGGTGGTGGACGACGTGGTTCAAGCCCACGAAGCGGACGACCATCGCGCGCGGCATCTCGAAGATGACGTGGTCGCCGCTCTTGAGCTTCCACGTCTGACCCATGCTCTCGTCGGGTTGATTCTTCAGAGACTCGGCGGCGGCCGAGATGTTCGCGTCGAACTGCCCGACCAGCTCGTCCGTGCTCTGCGGGCTGAAAGGCTTCCAGCCGGCGACGGCGAAGTCGAGCTCGTCCTCGGTGAGCGCGGGGATGATGAGCGTGGGCAACTGCGCCACGTGCCCGGCCAACTGCCCGAGCGTCATCGACTTCTCGTGCGGCTTCCACCCGAACGACTCTTCCGGCACGCGCTCCAAAAGCCTCCTCGTCGTCTTCGCCTCATGCTGAAGCTCCGCCGCGAGCGCCTCGCACATCCTCATATGATTTTCCTTCCGTGATTCCTCAGACTGGGAAAGCGCCAGCCAATCTACGCCGCCCCGCCCCGCCTTTCAAGCCCCGCCGCGCAGAAATGAAGTAGGCAGTAGACAGTCGTCAGTAGGAAGACAAAACGGCGCGCCCGGCCCGAAGGCGAAGCGCACCGCTCGTTCTTTCTACTGACGACTGACGACTGACGACTGACTACTTGAAAAAAATGGGCGGCTTGGCCTTGCGACCGCGCCGCCCGACTGGCGGGACTCCCGTTCTCCCCGTGACGGTTGGCCCCGACAGATACTAAAAACTTTCCCCTTGTTCTGCGGACGGTGCGCCCGCGTCGGCGAGCATCCCGTCCTTACACGCGAACAGTGCGGCGGCCGTTCGGAAAAATACGCGCCGCGTAAATTTTTTTACAGTAGGCGGTAGGCGGTAAGAAGGTTTTGGGTGATGGGGAAGACAAGCGGCTCTTATCCAACACCTAACACCCAACACCCTCTTACCCGCCTACTGCCTACTGCTTTATTCGCGGAAGCGCCGACGGTACTCGATGGACTCGATGAAGGCGCGCACCATCTCGGCGCGGTGGAAGTCGCCGTTGTTCTCTTCGAGCTTCGTGAGCCAGAAGTTGTAGCCGACGAAGTCGCGGTTCTGCTCGGGCGCGTCGTCGGGGTTGCGCCGCAGGTAGCCAAAGTACTGCATCAGCACGAACGCCTTCTTGAACTCCTGCCGAACGAGGAGCGGGCTCTCAGCCACCTTGCGGAGCACGCTCGCGCGTAGGGAAGGCGAGTCAGGGTTGACCGACAACTCGTCGATGAGCGCCTGGCGCTCGGCCGCGAGCGGGGGGACGCCCGCGTTCTGGAAGAGCTTATCGACTATCGTCGCGGCGCTCGTTCCCGCCGGGAACAGGGTCGCGAAGTTGCGGCCCGAGGGGTCGGAGGTGCGCGTGACGAAGTCGAGCATGAAGGCGTCGCGGTTGGCCGCGAGTCTCTGCTCCCAGTCCGTGGAGTTGACGACGACGCCCTCGCCGATGCGCTGCGTGTCGGGCATGAAGTCCTCGTAGCGCACGGGGACGGGGCGCGCCGCCGAGAGGTCGCCGAAGGCCGCCTTGTGCAGGCGGTAGACGAAGTAGCCGGTGTCGCGGAACTCAATCGAGAGGAAGAAGGCGCCCGAGGTGTTCGCGCGGCGGAACTGCGTGCAGGCGGCGTCGGCGCCGCACTGCGCGATCTCGTTCGTCCAGTGGTCGAAGCCGCCCTGGTCGGGCGCGCGGTTGAAGAAGTCGAGGTACTGCTGGCGGACGAAAGTGCGCGTGTCGTCCGAGGGGTTGACGCCGAAGTTGACGAGCGAGGTGACGGCCCGCGACGCGTTCACGCGCCGCTTGACGATCTGCTCGGGCTCGGGGCGGTCGGCCGTCTCGCGGATGCGCTCCTTGATGCCGTCGGCGTCGAGCGTGGGCGAGGCCGAGCGCACGAGCGCCGCCACCCCCGCCACGAGCGGCGCGGACATCGAGGTGCCGGCCCAGACGCCCGTCTTGCTGCCGGGGACGCTGCTCGTGATGCCGACGCCGGGGGCCATCACGTCGTTCTCGACGCGGTCGTCGCGTTGCGACCACTCCCAGAGCTTATCGTCGGACTTGCTGGCGGCGACGGAGAGTTCGCCGTCGAAGTTCTCGGCCGCGGGGTACATGCGCTGCGTCGTGCCGCGGTTGCCGGCCGCCGCGACGACGACGACCTTCTGGTACGGCGAGGGGACGCCCGTGTCGCAGGCGTCGCCGACGATCTCGCTCAGGAGGTTCGAGTTGTGGACGGTGGCGAGGCTCATGTTGATGACATCGGCGCCGTCGTCCGTCGCCGGGTCGCCGTCCGGGTCGAGCGCGTAGCGGATGGCCTCAGCGAGCACCCACATGTTGCCGACGCCCTGCTCGTCAAGGACGCGCAGCGGCATGATCTTGGCCTCGGGCGCGGCCAGAGCGACCAGCCCGGCCACGTGCGTGCCGTGGCCGTAGGGGCCGCACTTCGCGGGGTCGTTCGACCCGGCGCAGGGGGCGGGCAGCACCTCGCTCGGGTCGTCGTCTTCGTCAACGAAGTCGCGCCCGCGCAGCAGACGCCCGGCGAGCGCAGGGTGGCGGCGGTCAACGCCCGTGTCGAGCACGGCCACAATCGCGCCCGCGCCCTTGGTCGCCCTGTGCGCCTCGCTCAGCCGAATCTTATCCTTCGCCCACTGCCCCTCGAAGTTGGCCTCGCCGCCGACGCTCCACGTCAGGCCGACGCTCCAGGTCAAACCGACGCTCCAGGTCAGGCCGCTCCCCTCGGGCGCGCCGGCCGTGAAGTTGGCCTCGGCGTACTGAGCGCTGGTCGGGTTCTCGGCGAGGATTTTGGCGGCGAGCGCCTTCGAGTCGGACGGGGTGCGCAGGAGGTAGATGGGGCGGTTGCCGAACTGCTCGACGAGTTGAAGGCCGTACTTCTGCGCGACGGGCGCGATGTCCTGGCCGGGCAGGAGCTTGAGGTTGATTTCGTTCGGGACGTAAGCCTCTTCGCCGTTGTCGAATGAGTCGTCGGAGGAGGCGCGCGCGGCCGGGGCCGGCGGCAGGCCGCCGACGAGCAGCGCCGCCAGCAGCGCGAGCAGGCCCAGGGGGCGTATGAGCTTACGGGACATCTTACAGGGAACTCCTTCAAATTCCGTGCACAAGACCGGCCTGTGGGGAATCATTGCGAAACGAGGCTCGTCGGGGAAAAAACGGCGTGCGCCGGGTAAAATTCCGAACCGTGTTTGATGCCTTTCCCCCGCATAACAGTGCCCGCGGCGGGTGAAAAAATACACGGGGAATAAAAAAAGTAGTCAGTAGTTGTTTAGTCCCATAGTGTGGTGGTGCGGATTAAGCCTAAAACGTTCCGGCTCCTTTTGCCAACACCTGCTGATGTGCTCGTAGGGCGTCAGTCCCCGGAGCGTCTTGAGACGTTTGGCG
>JBEVJD010000036.1:0-18851 GCA_040510435.1 Pyrinomonadaceae bacterium
CGAGCGCGTAGAGCGCGTTCGCCATGTCGCCGGGGTAAGTCGCCACGCACTTCTCGCTCCAGCCGAAGATGGCGTGAATGCGGTTCAAGCCTTCGAGCGCGCCGCAGCCCGTGCCCGGCTCGCGCTTGTTGCAGGGCATCGACGTGTCGTAGAAGTACTGGCACCGCGTCCGCTGCATCAGGTTCCCGCCGTTGGTCGCCATGTTGCGTAATTGCCCAGAGGCGCCCGCGACGATGGCCTGCGTCAGGAGCGGGTAATGCTGACGGACGAGCGGGTGGTTGGCGGTGTCCGTGTTCTTCGCCAAAGCGCCGATGGAGACTCCGCCCCCGGCCGCGGACTTAATCTCCGCGAGCTTCAGGCGCGTCAGGTCTATCAGCTCAGTCGGGCGCTCGACATCCTCCTTCATCAGGTCGAGGATGTTCGTCCCGCCCGCGAGGAACTTCGCACGCGGGTTCAATGCTACCGCGCGCGCGGCCGCCGCCGGGTTGCTCGCTCGCGTGTACTTAAACGGTCTCATCTGATTCCCACTCCTTCCTGACCCGCGCCAGCTCACCCTCTTCCACGAAGCGCCACGTCCGCGCCGACTCCCGGCCCGAGTGGACTTCCTGAATGGCGGCGACGATGCCCGGGTAGGCGCCGCAGCGGCAGATGTTGCCGCTCATCCGCTCGCGTATCTCGTCGCCCGTCAGACGCGTGGTCGAAGCGGTCACGTCCTCCGTGACGTGACTCACCTCGCCGCGGCGCGCCTCCGCGAGCATCCCGACGGCCGAGCAAATCTGCCCCGGCGTGCAGTAGCCGCACTGGAAGCCGTCGTACTTGATGAATGCCGCCTGCACCGGGTGCAGTTCGTCGCCCTTCGCCAGACCCTCGACGGTCGTGACCTCCTTGCCCTCCACCTGCGCGGCGAGCGTCAGGCAGGAGAGCACGCGGCGGCCGTCCACGAGCACCGTGCAGGCGCCGCACTGTCCCTGGTCGCAGCCCTTCTTCGTGCCAGTCAGTTCGAGACGCTCGCGCAGTGCGTCGAGCAGCACCATGCGCGAGTCAACCTCCAGCGTCTTCGCCGCGCCGTTAACTTTCAGTAACACCCTGACGGGGTTCTCCAACGCCGGGGCCGGGGCGAAGACCGCCCCCGGCGAGTTGGCGAGCACGGCGAGCGCCTGCTCCTTCTCCAACAGCATCAGCGCGAAGGCGCTGAGGCCGCCCGCTATCGTCTGCCCCAGGAACGTGCGCCGTGCCTGACCCACGTCGGTCAACGTCGGCATCTCCTTCAGCAGCGCCTCCTCGTCGGCCGTCAACTCCGGCCCCGAGGTCTCGTCGAATTCGTCACTCATTTAAGGTTCACCCCCTGACTTGTCCAACTCGGTGAGCGTGTCCGTTTACCTGCCGGCGTAGCCTATACGGAACCGCCCGTGCACGGGGCCGCATAAAGAAGACCCTGAGAGGGCAAATGCGGTCGCCGCCAGCGTTGCCCGGTTTCGATCACGCCCGCATCCCCTACAGCTCGCCCGGCGAGCCCGGCATGATTTGATGGTTGCTGTCGTGTGCCCCGGATAATACCACTCGCCTCCCGGTGCTGAAATCGAATCAGAGACTCAAAGGACATGTGCGCTTGTGCGAGAAGCGCGAGACAGGTCAGTCCACGTCTTCTGTCGTGATCGCACTCAACAACGCTCGTGAATCGGCGCCGAAGGGCGCACGGATTGTATTGAAGGGGTTGGAGGTTCGCGTCCGGGCGCGGTTAACGCTGGCGGCGGTAGTCGCCGGGGGAAGTGATTCGGACGACGTAGACGTAAACAGCGCGACCGGGCGTCCGGCCGCCGCACTGCGGCCTTAGCGGAGCCGACACTCCGACGAAGCTAACGGGGGCATAGTGTCCCTCATTCCTTCAGCAGAGGCGCGCGCCCGCTCTCGGCCGCCCGCTGCTGCGCGTCGGGCGCCTGCCTGCGTTCGCCGAGCACGACCCGCACGTTGTGTCTCGCGCCGTCGTCCGTGAGCGGGAGGTCGTCCGTCCCCTGCGCCACGCCGTCAACTTCGAGGGCGGCGATGCCGCGACTGACGCCATGCGGGTTCTCGACTTTAATGTGATAACGCGTCGCGCCGTGGCGGTATTGAATCTCGAACTCACGCCACCACCGCGGCACGCACGGGTCTATCTTCAGGCGCGCGCCGCGCAGTTGGAAGCCGAGGATGGACTCAAGCCCGGCGCGGTACATCCACCCCGAAGAGCCCGTGTACCACGTCCAGCCGCCGCGCCCCGTGTGCGGCCAGACGGCGTACACGTCCGCGGCGGCGACGTACGGCTCGACCTTGTACTTGTGCAGCCCCGCGCGCGTCGAGGCGTGGTTGATCGGATTCAGCAGCGCGAAGAGTTCGCCAGCGCGGTCGCCGTCGCCCAGCAGCGCGTAGGCGATGACCGTCCAGATGGCGGCGTGCGTGTACTGCCCGCCGTTCTCGCGCACGCCCGGCACGTAACCCTTGATGTAACCGGGGTCGAGCGCGCTGCGGTCGAAGGGCGGAGTAAACAGCATGATGAGGCCGTCGCCGCGCCGGATGAGGTGCTGTTCGACGGCGGCCATCGCGCGGGCGGCACGCGTCCGGTCGGCCGCGCCGGAGATGACGCCCCACGACTGCGCGATGGAATCGATGCGGCACTCCTCGTTCTGCGCGGAGCCGAGCGGCGTGCCGTCGTCGAAGTAGGCGCGGCGGTACCAGTCGCCGTCCCACGCCTCGGCTTCGAGCGCCTCCCTGAGCTTCTTTAAGTGCGCGCGGTAAGCTTCGGCGCGCGCCGCGTCACCGCGCGCTTCGCAGACGGGGGCGAACCATTCGAGCACGGTGTGTAGGAACCAGCCGACCCAGACGCTCTCGCCGCGCCCCTCGTGGCCGACGCGATTCATGCCGTCGTTCCAGTCGCCAGAACCCATCAGCGGCAGCCCGTGCGGGCCGACGGCGAGGCTGCGGTCGAGCGTCCGCACGCAGTGCTCGTAGAGGCTGGCCGACTCTTTCGAGACGGCGGGCTGCGTGTACGACTCGTCCTGCCCCGGTTCGAGCGGCGGCGCTTCGAGGAAAGGAATCACCTCGTCGAGGAGCCCCGCGTCGCCCGTCACATTCAGGTAGAAACTGGTCACGTACGGCAGCCACAGGAGGTCGTCCGAGAAGCGCGTACGCACCCCGCGCCCCGTCGGCGGGTGCCACCAGTGCTGCACGTCGCCCTCTTTGAACTGGTGCGCGGCGGCGCGCACGATTTGCGCCCGCGTGAGGTCGGGGCGCGCGTAGACGAGCGCCATCACGTCTTGCAGTTGGTCGCGGAAGCCGTAAGCGCCGCCCGACTGATAGAAGGCCGAGCGCGCCAGCACGCGGCAGGCTAAAGTCTGATACGGCAGCCAGCGGTTGAGAATGGTGTCGAGCGCCGCGTCGGGCGTGCGCACCTCGATGGTGTCCAGCACCTCGTCCCAGCGCGAGAGCACGCGCTCGAACGCCTCGTTGACCGCGGGCAGGCGCCGGAAGCGTTCGACGATGGCGCGCGCCTCTTCGGGCGTCTCCGTCTCGCCGAGCAGGAAGACGACCTCGTGCGACGCGCCGGGCGCAAGCTCGACCACGGTCTGGATGGCCGCGCACGGGTCGGGCCCCGCGCCGGCTCGGTTCGAGAGCGTGGCGCGGCGCAGCGCCGCCGGGCGCGCCGGTGCGCCGTTGCGCCCTAAGAATTCTTTACGGTCGCAGGTGAACGTGCTCTTCGGCGCGCTCGCGGCGGCGAAGGCGGTGCGAGCGGCGAACTCGTTGTTGTAAGGGTTGCGCGCGAAGATGGCGCCGCTCTCTTTGTCGAACTCGGTGATACAGAAGGGCGCGGACGTGCCGCGCTCGACGCCCAGCACCAGCTCGCTGTAACTGGTGACCGACAGCCGCCGATTCTCGTCGGTGCGGTTACGCAGGCGGAGCACGGAAATCTTCACCGTCGCGTCGAGCGGCGCGAAGAGCAGTAGTTCCTGCGTGATGCCGTGGCTCGTGTGCTCGAAGACCGTGTAACCCTGCCCGTGCCTTATGACGTAAGGGTCGTCGCCGCGCACGGGCAGCGGCGTCGGCGTCCAGACCGCGCCGCTCTCCTCGTCGCGCAGGTAGATGGCCTCGCCCGGCGGGTCACTCACGGCGTCGTTCGACCACGGGGTGAGCCGGTTCTCGCGGCTGTTCACAGACCACGTATAGCCGCCGCCCGTCTCCGTCACCTGGAAGCCGAAGTCGTGCTCGTTGGCGACGACGTTCGACCACGGCGCGGGCGTCCACTGCCCCGCGCGCAGGACGGTCACGTACTCGCGGCCGTCCTGGCTGAAACCGCCGAGGCCGTTGAAGAACGACAGTTCCGGGGTCTCCACGGCGGCCTCGGCGTAGACGCGCTCCGGCGCGCGCGGGACGAAATCCGCGGGCAGCGGCTCTTCGATCTCGCGGCGCGTCAACTGCTCGGCGAGCGTGCCGCGTTCGGGGACGATGACGACGCGCGCCGCCGCGTGCAGCAGAATCCGGTCGGCCTCCGGCATGATGTCCGTCCGGCGCAGGAAGACGCCGCCCGGCTTATCCTGCAACGCCTGCGAGCCGCTCGCGCGAATCATCCCCAGCAACCCGTCCTGCAACTCCTGCAAGTAGGTTGGCGGGTGGTCGTTGAGGATGACGAGGTCAATCGTGAGCCCCTTCAGCCGCAGGTACTCGTGCCCGCGCAGGAGTTGTCGCACCACGTCCACGTCTTCGTCGCGGCTGACGCGGACGATGACGATGGGCAGGTCGCCGCTGATGCCGTAAGGCCAGAGCGACGACTGCGCCTTCGTGTTCAGCGCCAGCACGTGCGGGCGCGGTCGCAGGGAGGGGTCGGCGTAGAGCACGCGCCCGGCGAGGCGTTGAAAGAGATGCGCCTCGTCCGCGTCCACGTTGTGGTGGCGCATCTCGACCTGCGACTGCGTCCACGCCAGCCGCGCCGCGCGTTCGAAGATCGAGGGGTCGTGGTACTTGTCGGCGAGGGCGAGCGCCTCTTCGCGCGAGTGCGCCAGCGCGGTCGTGAAGGAGACGCGCGCCGTCTCGCCCGGTTGCAGGCGCACGCGCTGGCGCAGGGAGAAGACGGGGTCGAGCACGGCGCCGACCGTGTTCGACAGCGGGCGGTCTTCCACGACGGCCACGGGGTCGGCGGCCGTGTGCCCGCGCCCCAGAAAACGGTTGCGATCCGTCTCGTACTGCACCGCGCCGACGCGCTCGCCCTCCGTGATGACGACGTGCAAGGCGTAGACGGGCTCGTCCTTACTCGAACGCGGCCGGCGGCGCGCGAGCAGCGCGTTCTCGGCGGCGACGAACTCCGTCTCGATGAAGAGGTTGCTGAAGGCCGGGTGCGCCACGTCGGCGGCGTGGGGCGCGAGCACCACCTCGGCGTAGCTCGTCAGCTCGACCTCGCGCGCGCGCGTCGATTGGTTCGTCAGCGAGACCTGCCTGATCTCGGCGTTGTCCTCGGGCGAGACGATGATCTCGGTGTGCGTGTGGATGCCGGCGTCCGTGCGCCGGAAATCAACTTTGTCCTCCGAGAAGGAGACTTCGTATGAGCGCGGCCGGAGCCGCGTCGGCTGGTAGGAAGTAGACCAGACGGCGCCGCTGCGGATGTCGCGCAGGTAACAGAACGAGCCGTGGCTGTCGCGCACGGCGTCTTCGCGCCAGCGCGTGACGGCCAAAGGTCCGCAGCGCGAATAGCCCCCGCCTGCCGTCGTGACCATCACCGAGTAGGTGCCGTTCGAGAGCAGTTGCGTGCGCGGCGTCGGGAGGTCTGCCGTGTCGTAGCTGCGCGTGACGAGCCCCGTCAGTGTATGCACGAGGCGGCCCGACAAGACCTCCTCGGCGCGCGGGTGCGCCGCCGGCACGCCGCGCGGGACGCGCTCCTGCAACAGCAGCTCGGTCGCCTGCACGAGCGGCTCGGCGTGAAAGCGCCGCTGCATCACGTCGCGGTTGAGGAGGTTGTCGAGCGCGACGAGGCTCATGCCCTGGTGGTGCGCCATGAAGGCGCGAATGACGGCGCGCTTCTCCGTCTGCGGCAGGCGCTCCGGCGTGTAGTCGATGGACTCGTAGTACCCGTAGCGTGCGAGCGCGCCCTCGCGCGCGAGGCGGCGCAGGTTCGCCAGCGCGCGGCGCGGCGCGACCATCGCCGCCAGCGCCGTCGCGTAGGGCGCGACCACGAGGTCTTCGCTCAGGCCGCGCTTGAACCCTAAGCCGGGCACGCCGAAGGGGCCGTACTGGTAGTTGAGGTACAGGTCGCGCCCGTTGTAGGCGGACTCAGAGATGCCCCACGGGACGCCGCGCTCCTCGCCGTATTCGATCTGCCGCCCGACCACCGCCCTGTGCGTCTGGTCGAGCAGCGTCCGGTCGTAGCTGCGCATGACGAGGAGCGGCATCAGGTACTCGAACATCGTCCCCGTCCACGAGATGAGCGCGCGGCTCCCGTCCACGGGCGTGAGCTTGCGGCCGAGATGGAACCAATGCTCCTGCGGCGCGTCGCCCTTGGCGATGGCGACGAAGCTCGCGAGGCGCGATTCCGAGGCCAGCAGGTCGTAATAAGAATTGTCGGGCTGCCCGGCCGAGACGTTGTAGCCGATGCGGAAGACCTTGCGCTCCTCCTCGAAGAGGAACCGGAAGTCCATCCCTTCGAAAAGCTCGCCGCTGCGCCGCGCCAGCCGGCTCAGGCGCGACAGCAGCGCCGTGACGGCCGCCGCCGCGTCTTCGATTGCCGTGGTGAGCGAGGGCACGCCGCCGGGCACCGGCCCCTGCTCCGGCGCCGGGTCGGACGCCCGCGCGCTCAGGTCTGTGAGCGCGGCGTCGTAGACTTCCGACGCGCGCGCGAGACCCTCAACCTGCTCAAGTGCGTGCGCGAGTTCGGGGCGCAGCAGCGGGGCGGCGGAGGCGGAAGAGAGCACTTGGCCGAGGTGCGAGGCGCGCGGGTGCACTACGGGTGCGAAGGCGCGCAGGTCGCGCGCGAACTCTTTCACCTGACGCAGCAGCGCCCCCGTCCAGAAGCTCGCCTCCGTGAAATCGCCCGACCCGTGCTCCTGCGCGAGCGCGACGAGCATGTCGTCCGCGGTCGAGGCGTGCCGGTGCAGAGAGTTGAAAAGCGTCTCCCAATCGCTCAGGGCTGCGGGCGTCGCGCCCGCGACCGCGTCGGCGCAGGCCGTGAGTTCATCCCGCAGGTGATTGATGGTGACGACTTCCGTGCGCTTGCGCGACGCGCCCACTCGCTCCACCTCAAGCCGCAGCAGCGCGATGGTGTCGCCGAGCCCCGCGAGCGTGTGCGCGCCGAAGAGCGGGCGCTCGGACAGATCGACGCACGCCTGCTTGAGCGCGAGCAGGTGGCCGGCCAGGTTGCCGCTGTCAACGGTCGAGATGTACTGAGGTTCCAACGCCTCCAGCGTGCGCGTATCGTGCCAGTTGAAGAGGTGGCCGCGGAACTTCGGCATCTTATCGATGGCGTCGAAAGTCAGCTCAAGTCGCTCGACCAGTTCGAGCGTGCCCGCGTAACCGAAGTCGTGCGCGGCAACGGTCGAAATCAGGAGCAACCCGACGTTGGTGGGCGAGGTGCGATGCGCCACCACGGGCTTCGGGTCTTCCTGAAAATTATCGGGCGGCAGCCACTGGTCTTCCTGCGTGACGAACGTCTCGAAGAAGCGCCACGTGCGCCGCGCGATGAGTCGCGCCTCCTGCTCGTCGGCCGCCGAGAGTTCTTCGCGCCCGACTTCGCTGCGCCGGCTGACCCAGTAGGCGACGAAGGGCGTGGCCGCCCACGCCAGCAAAAACGGCGCGGCGACGGGCAGCGCCTCGGGGCGCAGCGTGATGACGAGCGCGCCGACCTCGATCAGAAGCGGCCCGACGGGCCACATGAAGCGGAAGGCCGCGGCGAGCGTCGGCGCGCTGCCCGCCTCGGCCTGCGCGGCCGTCGTCCATTCGAGCAGCCGGCGTTTTGAAACGAGCTTGCGGTAGAGCGTGCGCCCGACGGCGTCGGACATCAGGTAAGCCTGGTGCGCGAGGAACGAGAGCGTCAGCGCCACCTGCGCGGTGTTCGAGCGCGCGTCGCCCCAGACGCTCCAGAAGTGACTCGTCCAAGGGATGCCGCGCGGGTGGAGCAGCAGGCTCGTCGTCACGTGCGCGTAGACCGGGAACGCCAGCGCGAGCAGCACGAAGAGCGACCACAGCAGCGGCGAGCCCGGCAGCAACGTCCACGCGAAGGCGAGCCAGATGATGACGCTCGGCGCGACGAGGCTGCGCCGCAGGTTGTCGAAAATCTTCCAGCGCGCGACGAGCGGCAACATGTTGCGCACGCGACGCCCGTGCGCGTCGGGCACGGACGGAAACAGCCAGCGCGCGATCTGCCAGTCGCCGCGCGTCCAGCGGTGCTGCCGCATCGCGTACGTCACGTAGCGCGCCGGGTAGTCGTCCAGCAACTCCACGTCCGTCACGAGCGCGGCGCGCGCGTAGAGACCCTCGAACAGGTCGTGACTGAGCAGCGCGTTCTCCGGCACGCGGTCGGCGAGCGCGCGCGAGAAGGCGTCCACCTCGTACAGGCCCTTGCCCGTGAACATGCCCTCGCCGAACAGGTCTTGGTAAACGTCGGACGCGGCGGTCGTGTACGGGTCGATGCCCGTGTTGCCCGAGAAGACGCGCGCGAAGCGCGAGAGCGCGGCGCTCTCCAGCGAGACGCTGACGCGCGGCTGGAGGATCGCGTAGCCGCGCGTGACGCGCCCCACGCGCTCGTCGAACTGCGGGCGGTTGAGCGGGTGCCGCGCGATGCCGACGAGGCGGCGGGCCGCGTCGCGCGGCAACTGCGTGTCGGAGTCGAGCGTGATGACGTAACGAATGTCGGCGAGCAGTTCGGCCTCGCCCGTCGCGATGACGAAGCTCGTGTCGCGCGCGCCGCGCAGAAGGCGGTTGAACTCCTCCAGCTTGCCGCGCTTGCGCTCCCAGCCCATCCACTTCCCTTCACGCGCGTTCCACAGACGCTTGCGGTGGAAGAGGTGGAAGCGTTTGAACGCCGACGAGTCCGCCCCGTAACGCGCGTTCAAGTCCTCCACGCCGGCCAGTGCCTGATCGAGCAGCGCCGCGTCCGCGGGCGTCTCGGCCACGTCCGCGTCCGCGAAATCGCCGAGCAGCGCGTAATAGAGGTGCTCGTCCTGGTTGGCGAGATAGTGGACTTCCAGCTTCTCAAGCAGTTCTTTGACCGTCGCATCATTGGTGAAGAGCGTCGGGATGACGACCGCCGTGCGGGCATCTTCGGGCACGCCCTGCTTCGTCTCCATGCTCGGCAGCAGGCGCGGAGAAAACAGGTGCGTCACGTCCCAGTTGAGCACGCTCAGCGCGAGGTCGCTGGCCGGGATGAGCGAGAGCAGCGCGAGGCCGGCGAGCACGGCCCAACTCGCGCCGCCCCGGTAGGCGATGAAGCAGAGCGCCGCGACGACGAGCGCCGTGATGAGCCCGAGCGTGCCCAGGTAGAAGAAGGTCGGGTGGCGCAAGACCGAGCGCACGATGCGCTCGCGCGGCTTCGGGCGGTAACCGAAGACCTGTTCGAGCCGGACTACGTCGTCGCCGACGAGGTAGTTGCCGACGTGCGCGTGCGCGGCGTCCGGCGTCTGCTCTGCGGGCGCGTCGGCGGCCAGCCGCAGAGCGCCGCGCGCCACTTCGAGCTCGTCCGCGCCGGTGCGCTTCGCGATGCGCTCGATGACGTGGCGGTAGCGGTCGCGCGTGTGAAAGTTCATGCGCGCGTAGACGCCCGCCGGGTCTTCGCCGAGCAGCGGATCGACGAGGCTCACCGACTCGAAGAAGTCGCGCCAGTCGAGCGTCGAGAGCAGCCGCATCGAGGTGATGATGTTGCCGACGGTGACCTGCGCCGCGGCCTGCCGCTGGTGTTCGAGGTGGACGGCCTGCTCCGTGGTGAGTCCGCGCTTGTTCAGCCGGCGCTCCAGCCAGTCGAAGACGGTCATGAGCGCCGGGTCCTGGTCGCGCAGGCGCTGCGTGAGTTGGACGACGAAGGCGCGGTCGAGGTCTTCGTTCTTGCCCAGGCGCCCGGCGAGCAGAGAGGTCAGCGACTCGGACTGCCGCCCGACCGCCTCCAGCAGTTGGTCGGCGAGCGCGTCCGCCTCCTCGCGTGCCGCGCGCGACGCGACGATGCGCGTGGCGAGGCGGCGCAGGTTCTCCACCAGTGCCAGCCGCAGGGTGATGGCGACGGCCCACAGCTCGCCGATGGTGAGCGGCGTCGTCTGCTGGTAGGCGCGGACGAAGCGCCTCAGGGTCTCCGCGTCGAGCCGGCTGTCGGTGTGCGCGATGAGCGCGAGCGCGACGGCGTAGATGCGCGGGTAGTCGGTGAGTTCTCCGGCGGAGAGCTTGGGCAGTTCGTAGTAATAACCCTTGGGCAGGTCTTCGCGGATTTCGCGCAGTTGCTCTTCGACGATGTGAAAGTTATCGACCAGCCACTCGGCGGCGGGCGAGATCGTGCGCCCCTCGCGCACGGCCTCGGCGAGCGCGCGGTAGGCCGCGACGAGCATGCGCCCGTTCTTCTCCAGCCCCGGCAGGAGCCGCCGCCCGCGCCGCCGGCCGGCGTAGACACGGTGCTCGGCCGCCAGCGCCGCCGCGTACTGCTCCAAACGCTCGACGCTATACAGCTCGTCGCGAATCGGCTCCTCATCGCGAGCCTCGGGCGTACGCGTGAGACCCCGGAATAATCTCGTCAGAGTCGCGGACATCGTCTCCTTTACTTCTGTTGGGGGTTTACGGCGAAAAGTTTACCACGACGTGCACGTCCGACGCTCTCAACCTCACGAAAGCGATTAACTTCGGATGAGATTATAGCGACTTGGATTTGACTGGGACTATTGGTCAAACCGTATAGAGGCGGGCAGTGCCCGCCGGCCCTCGCAGAGCCGGCAGGCACTGCCCGCCTCTAAACGGTCACACTCAACGGCCAACCGCTATCATGGGACAAATGAAAAGGATCGGCGGAGACGTTGCGGTCAGGCGACGTTCGTCGGGAGCTTATGTCGTGCTTGCCGCGTGGTGGATTACTCACGGCGTTATTGGTGAAGCCGGCCGGCGAGGTTCGCCACCACCGCCACCAACTCGTTGGGCTCAAGCGGCTTTGAAACGTGGAGCTGGAAACCGGAGCGGAGCACCTTCACGCGGTCTTCCGCGCGCACGTACGCGGTCAGCGCCGCGGCCGGAATCTGCCCGCCGCGCTCCGCCGGGAGCGCCCTCACTTTGGCGATCAGCGCGTAGCCGTCAGCGCCCGGCATCCCGAGGTCGCTGAGTAGAACGTCGGGGCGCGACTGGACAAGGGCTTCGAGCGCTTCGGACGCCGACGCGGCCGTGATGACCTCCATCTTGCAATATTCGAGCACGGCGCGAATCATCTCGCGCGTGTCCGCCTCGTCGTCGACGGCCAGCACGCGCAATCCCTGAAGGCCGGGCGGGCAGTGGATTTCCGTCAGGCCGGAGCTGAAGGGCAGACGCTCGGCGCGCTCCTGCCCTCTCCGGAAGTTGACGAAGGGCAGGCTGACGGTGAAGGTCGCCCCCGTCCCTTCGCCCGCGCTCGCGGCCCTCACCGTGCCGCCGTGCAGCTCGACCAGTTGGCGGACGATGGAGAGCCCCAGCCCCATCCCGCCGTGCACGCGGTTGGTGCCGGGGTCGGCCTGGCGGAAGCGTTCGAAGATGTGCGGCAGGAACTCGGGGTCGATGCCGATGCCGGAATCCTGCACCGTGATCTCCACGCGCGTATCGACGCTCTCCAGCCTGACCGCGATCTCGCCGCCCGCGTCCGTGAACTTGATGGCGTTCGTGAGCAGGTTCCAGACCACCTGTTGCAGGCGGTCGGCGTCGCCGTTAATCGGCCCGGAGCGCGGGTCGAGCGCCGTCGTCAGGCGGACGCCTTTCGCCTCGGCCGCGGGGCGTGTCGTCTCGACGGCCGCCTCGATGATGGCGGGCAGATCGACCGTGCGCAGGTCGAGCCGGAGCTTGCCGCTGATGATGCGCGAAACGTCGAGCAGGTCGCTGATGAGCTGGTTCTGCGCCTGCGCGTTGCGGTGGATAATTTCGAGCCCGCGTTCGAGCATCTCCTCGTCGCCGCGGCGCGCGAGCAGCATGTTCGACCAGCCGAGGATGGCCGTCAGCGGGGTGCGCAGCTCGTGCGAGACCGTGGCGAGGAATTCGTCCTTGAGGCGGTTGGCCTCCTCCGCCTCCTCGCGCGCGGCCTTCTCCCGTGCGAGCGCCTGCGTGCGCGCGTCCACCTGCGCTTGCAGCTCCGCCTCGCGCGCCACGCGCTCGGTCACGTCCTCGATGACGGTCAGCGTCCCGAGCACGCGGCCGTCTTCGGCGATGAGCGGCGAGATGCGCGCCGTCTGCTGCATCTCCGTGAAGCCGCTCAGGCTCGCGTCCGTCGGCAGCGGCAGCAGGTGCCCGTGCAGGCGCTGCGAAAGTATCCGCGTCTCCCCTTCGAGCACCCACTGGTAGTAACGATCCAGCCGCCTCGTCTCCAACACGGAATAGACTTCGAGCAGGTTCCGCCCGACCACCTCGGCCGCGCTCAACTGGCTGCGCTCCTCCAGCCAGCGGTTCCACGCGCGTATCTTCAAATCGGCGTCCGTGATCAGGATGCCTTGCCCCGCGAGATCGTTCGTCCAACGCAGCAGCGCCGCGTTGAGCAACGTCTCCTCATCCGGAACGGGTTTCGTCATGGTGATAATGTCCCGCTGCTCGGTCGCTTTCAGGAATGACCCTGCCGCGATTCCCACGCCTCGACTTCCTGTATCAGACGGTCGAGCGAGGTGACGCTCAAGACCATCACGAGGAACCCTTTGACGGAGCTGTCGCGGATTTGAAAGGCCGTGTAGACGACCAGGGCGTACTGCGGCCCTTTATCGCCCTCGATGAGTGAGGCGAGCAGTTCGTCGAGCGTCTCCAGGTGCAGGCGCGGGACGGAGAACGAGACGCGCACGTCGAGGAGGTTGCCGAACATCCCGAGGCAGGCGTTGAGCAGGATGTTCCCCACCTCAGTCAGCACCTCGCGCGCCGACTCGTCGAGGCGGCTCGACGTGGGGAGGCTGCCGTCCGTCAGCAAGTCCGTCAGGTGTACCGCGCCGTCGTGGTTGAGCAGCAGCAGCGCGTCGCCCGCCACCGGCCCGCCGAAGACCTGGTGGATTGAGGCGACCTCGCCCGGGATGAACTTGGCGAGCGACTCGGGCAGATCCGTCGTCGGGTGGACGGAGACTTCCGGCGCGTTGAGCATGACGCGGTGCCCGGTCAGTTCGGAGAGGGCGGCGCCTGTGCGCGCGAACGCGATGTTGATCAACTCGGAAATCGCGTCGCGCTGGCGTTCGGTCAGTTCCATGACGCTACTCACCCCCCATCGCGGACTCGACCGCGCCGAGCACGTTCTCCGCCGCGAACGGCTTGTTGATGAAGGCGCGCGCACCCGCCTCCTGCACCAACTCCCGCGTCGAGGTCTGGATGTCCGCGCTGGCGACGACCACGCGCGCACCCGCGTCCATCTCGCGCAGCTTCGCCAGCACGTCGAGCCCGTACATACCCTTCATCACGAGGTCGAGGAAGACCAAATCGGGCTTCTCGATGAAATAGAGTTCGAGCGCGGCCATGCCCTCGTCCGCCTCGACGACGCTGTAGCCGGCCGCCTCCAGAATGCGCCGCAGCGTCCTGCGCGACATCGCGGAGTCGTCCACCACCATTATTTTTTTACTCACACCGCCTCCCGAATCGCCTGCGCCATCTGGTCGAGCGGCACGCTCCGGTCGCTCAAGCCCGCCTCCACCACGGACGAGGGCATGCCGTACACCACGCACGTCTCTTCGCTCTCGGTGTAGATCAGGCCGCCCTGCGCCTTGATCCACGCCGCGCCCTGCTTGCCGTCCGACCCCATCCCCGTCATCACCACTCCCAAAACTCTCTGCTTGTAGACCTCCGCCGCCGACTGAAAGAGCACGTCCACCGAGGGGCGGTGCGGCAGCTCGAAGGGTCTCGAATCGAGGTGCGCGACCACCTCCCCGCCCTCGCGGCGGCGGAAGGTCAGGTGCCGACCCGCGGGCGCGAGCAGCGCCAGACCCGCGCGCATCACGTCGCCCTCGCGTGCCTCGCGCACTTCGAGCGGCGAATGTTCGTCAAGTTTTCGCGCGTACATTTCAGTGTAACCGACCGGCATGTGCATGACCATCGCCACGGGCGCGGGGAAGTCCGCGGGCAGTTGCGGAATCAACTGCTTCAAAGCCTGCGGGCCGCCGGTGGAAATCCCGATGACCACCACGTCGGCCAACTCCTTGCGCGTGACGGAAACGGCTGACTGTGGCCGCGTCGTCTCCGCGGCCGGCGCGGATATGTTGACGCGCGCCATCGGGATGCCGGCGGCGGCCTTGACCTTCTCGACCAGCTCGTCGCTCACCTCGAAAATCTTCTCGGTCGCGAGCGCGGTCGGCTTCTGCACGAAGTCCACCGCGCCCGCGTCGAGCGCGGTCAGCGCGGCCTCGCCCGTCTCGCTGGCGATGCTCATGATGATGATCGGCAGGGGCCGCCGCCGCATCTGCTCGCGCACGAACCCGACCCCGTCCAGCTCGGGCATGATGAGGTCGCAGGTGACGACATCCGGGTCGAGCTGCTCCACCATCTCAAGCGCCTCGCGGCCGTCGCGCGCCGTCCCCACCACTTCGAGGAACGGGCTGCGCGAGAGCATCTGCTTCACGACCTTGCGCACGTACGCGGAGTCGTCCACCACCAGAACTTTGAGAACTCGATTCATGAATAATCCTTCGGGGCCGGCCTTCAACCCTTATGCGGCCGCCTCACGTAGACGAACGCGTTCCCGATCTCCTGCAACTCGAAATCCTCCGTAATCCTTAACAGGGATTCCGAGGCGGCGACGAAGAGATGCCCCGGCGGCCGGATGTGCGCGGCGAACGTGCCCACCGTCCTGCTGATGGAGTGGTTGGAGAAGTAGATGAACACGTTGCGGCAGAAGATCACGTTCGCCGACGCGCGCGGCGCGACCTCCGCCTCGTTCATCAGGTTCACGACGCCCCACTCGACGCGCGCGTGCAGCTTAGCGTCAATGCGCCACGTTTTTGTGGCGCCCTCCTGCGTAAAGTATTTGGCGCGCAACTCCGCCGACAGGTTGCGGAACGAGCGCTCGCGGTAGATTCCACGCCGCGCCTTCTCGATGGCGGCCGGGCTGGCGTCGCTGGCGTAAATCTCGACGGGCACGCGCCCGAGCCAACCCGCCTCTTTGAGCGCCATCGCAATCGTCAGAGGCTCCTCGCCCGTCGCGCACGCCGCGCTCCAAATCCGGAGCGGCCCGGCGCCGGGCTCTGCGAACCAGCGCGGCACGACCGTCTCGACCAGCGCGCGCACCTGATCCATCTCGCGCCAGAAGTAAGTCTCCGGCACCGAGAGCGCGTTCATCACGTTCCGCCACTCGTCCTGCGCCGCCTCGTCATACTTCAGCAGGTAGTAATAATCGAGCAGGGACGTGAACCCGCGCTCGATGACGAGCGGCGACAGCTTGTCCGCCAGGATGTCGCCCTTCCCGTTATCAAAGAAGAGCCCCGTGCGCTCGTGAATCAGGTCGCGCAACAACCTGTCCGCCCCGCCCGTGACCCCTAAACTCCCCGTGTTGACGCCCATTGTTCTTCAGCCCGCGACGAACGGCCGGCGGCTCTCCGGCCGTCAGCTCAAATCTTCCTGCCGCTCGCCCTTCAACTTCCCGAGCGCCTCGGCGGCCACGCGCGCGAGGTCGGGGTCGCCCGACTTGAGAAGCGGGGCGACCGCCCCGGCCGCCGTCTCGCCGCCGATGCTTCCCAGCGCTTCCACGGCCGCGATGCGAACGTGATTCGCCTTGTCGTCGCGCGCCAGCGCGGCCAGCGCGTCCGCGCTCTCCGCAATCTTCAGCCTGCCGAGCGAACGCGCGGCGAAATAACGCACCCACGAATCCTCATCGCCGAGCGCCTCGATCAAAGCAGCGGAGACCTCCGGGCCTTCGGCCAGCGCCGCCGCGCCCGCCGCCGCCGCGCGCACCTTCGGCGTCTCTTTCTTGAGCGCGCGCACGAGCGCGAGCGTGGCTCGCTCGTCTTCGAGAAACGGAAGATGCTCGACCGCCGCGCGGCGCACGCGCTCGTCTTCGTCGTGGCAACGCTCCAGCAGCAGCTCCACGCATTCCGTGTAGCCGAAGTACCCCGCGATCTTCACCGCCGATTCGCGCACGTTCGGGTCTTCATCTTCTAACAGCGGCAGCACGCGCGCCGGCATCAGCGGCGAGCCGAGCGAGTTCAGCGCGCCGACGACCGATTGCCTGACGCCCGCGTGCGGGTCGCCGACGAGGGCGAGCAGAGCCTCGAACGCGTGCGGGTCGCCGATCTTCGCCAGCGCGTCCGCCGCCGGAATCACAAGCTCCGGGTCTTCATCGAGCACTTCGACCAGCGCGGGCGCGGCGCGCGCGTCGCCGATGCGACCGAGGGCGACCACCGCCGCCTTTCTGATTTCGAGGTCTTCCGACCCGAGCTGTTCGACCAGCAAATCCGTCACGCGCGAGCCGTGCCGCACCAACGCCTCGACCACCTCGCCGCGCGCGTCCGCGTGCCCGAGCAGCCGCGTCAGGGCGCGCTCGACCGCCGCGCCCTCCAGCCACCCGACGACCAGCGCGAGCGGGCGCAGCTCTTCGCCGCTCGAATCGTTCAGCGCGTCGAGCAGATTCCGCGCGCCCGCCGGGTTGATGGCCGCGCGGCTCAAGTCCGCGATGTAGGTGCCCTCGCCGTACTGCTTCTCGTAGCGGTCGTGCAGCGCAGCGAGCGCGCGGGCGACGACCGGCGCGGGCGCGTCCGCGGCGTTCAGCAGCGCGGCGAGCGGCCCGACCGTCTCCTCGTCGCCGAGTTGCCCGAGCACGTCGGCGGCGGCCTCGCGCAACAACTCGTCGTCAAGCAGAGGCACGACGCGCGGGGCGACGCGCGCGTCGCCGATGCGCGTCAGCGCGTCGAGCGCCGGGAAGGCGAGAAAGAAGTCGCGCGTCTCTGCTATGCCTGCGAGCGCGTCCGCGGCCTCGGCCGCGCGGAGTTTCCCGAGGGCTTCGATGGCGTGGTAGCGCACGTTGGCGTCCGCGTCTTCGAGCGCGTCGAGGAGCGCGGGCGCGGCGCGCTCGTCGCGCTGCTCCCCCAGCGCGAGCGCCGCCTGAATGCGCAGGTCTGCGTCGTCGCCGTTCAGAAACTCGACGAGCGGCGAGAGCGTGTCCACGTCGCTCATCGCGAGCACCTGAAGCGCGCTGTTGAGGAGGCCGAGGTGATGATGGTTCTCGCGCACCGACGCCAGCAGCGCGGCGATGGCGTCTGGCGCGGCGCGGCGCGACAAGCCCTCGACGGCCACGCGGCGGACGCGCCAGCTCTCATCCTTCAGCGCGCCCAGAAGGGGCTGCGCGGGCTCAAGCGACTCGTCTCTGGCGAACGTCTGCGCGGCGCCGAGCCGTGTGCCCTCGTCGGCGTGGGCGAGTTGTTCGGAGAGAGCGCGCTCGCGCTCCAAACGCGCCGTGACATCTTCGATGGTGACGAGCGCGCCGACTATCCGCCCCTCCTCGCGCAGCGGCGCGATGCTCACGCGCTGCCGCATCCTGTCGAAGTACGCCGAGGCGTTCGCGGGGGGGCACGGAATCAGGTAGTGGTGAAAAGCCGGCGCGAGGATTTCGACGACGCCCTCGTCCAGCACACGCCGGAAACGCGCGAGCAGCCGGCGCTCCTCTAAGTTGGGGATGACCTCGACGAGCGGTCTCCCGCACGCCGCGGCCGCGGGGACGCCGGTCAGGCGCGCGAGGGCCGCGTCCCAGATTTGAATAACGAGACTCGCGTCGGTTGTGAAGACGCCGATTGATTTGTCTGAAGGAGCCAGGTTATCCATCCCCGTTCACGTCAACGAACACGCCGAACCCTTCCCGTCCGTGGGCGAAAACTTTCTTCATCATCCCGATTCGTCGGGGCGTTCCGGCCCGCCCGTCTCGGCGTCAACGGCCGGAGCCTGATTCTTTTTCGGGCGGCGCGGGCTTCCGTTCGCGCGGGGCCTTGCGCTCGATTGTCGCGCGCCGTTTTCGCCCGCCCGCCCTTCGCCCGAGCCGTTGACGATTTCGGCGAGTTGTTGCGCCCGCTCGATCAAACCGGTCGTGCCGCTCAGGGTGGCTTTGACTCCCTGCGCGTTGCGCTCGGTGATCTGCCGGATGTCGTTCAGCGTCCCCAAGACCTGCTCGGCCGATGTCAGGTGTTGGCGGTTCGAGCCGGTGATGAGCCTGACCTCTTTGGAGATGCTCGTGGTGGCGGCGGTCATGTCGCGTGCGGCGCGCGCCTGCTCGCCGATTGCTTTGGCGAGTTGGTCGCCCTGCTGGCGCATGCTGTTTGCGGCGCTGGTGATTTGATTCGCGGCGACCGACTGTTCGCCCATCGCGCGGGTCACCCCCGCGATCATGCGCGCCAGACGCTCCGACTCTTTCGAGACCTGTTCGCCCGCCGTGGCCTGCTCTTCGAGCGCGCGCGAGGTGGTGGCCGCGCCGCGCCGCATGGACTCGACGGCCTGCGCGACCTGTTTGGCGGCGGCCGCCTGCTCGCCCGAGGCCGTGCGCAACTGCACGGCGACCGCGGTCGTGTTCTGCGCGGCCTTGATGATCTCGCGCGCGGCGCGCCCCTGCTCGCCCATCGCCTGACTGACCTCCTTCGCGGTCTTACGCATCTGCGCCGCCGCCTTGACGATCTCCTGCGCGGCCTTCGACTGCTCGGCCGTGGCGACCGTGGTCTGCCGGGCCTGCGCCGCGGTCGTCTCAATCGCCGTGACGACGT
>JBEVJD010000037.1:0-10493 GCA_040510435.1 Pyrinomonadaceae bacterium
TTGTAGACGCGCAGGTCGAGCACGTCGCCGGGGCCGAGCAGGTACTTCTTGACGCCCATCGCGTCGAACGCGCCGGACGAAGAGGAGTTGCCACCGCCTCCCTGCGAGAAGGAGCCGCCGCCTTCCTGGGCGACGACCACGGCGGCCGCGCAGCAGAGGGCGAGCGCGAGAAGAACAAAGCTTTTAAGTCTCATAAAACACCTTCCTGTGGAAGAGGGGCGCGGGGCGTACCCCGCCGTTCAGTCGAAAACGGAAACCGCAAACCGGAGGCCGGAAATTGTAGATGCCGCGGCGCCTGTGACGGCTGCCCCGTGCGCTCGATTTCGGTGGCTCATTCGCCCCGCCCGCCCGCGCCCCCCGAGCCGCCCGAGTGGTGGCGGCGGCGCTGTTGGCGGCGGCTGCGCGTGCCGCGTGCCGGGACGGTGCCCGGCAGGGCGAACCCCCTGAAGAGGAGGTTACAATTGTCGCACAAGAGGTTGTAAACGCCAATCATCCTGAGCGGCCAGGGCGTGTCGGTGTAGCCCCTCCGCACGCGCGAACTCCGGCACTTGGGGCAGCGTTGCGAGATCAACCCGCCACCTCGCCCCCGTCGCGGGGATGGACGCGCCGCGCGCTCTCGGCCCTCGCGTCGCCTTCCGACTCGCCGTCCGCCTCGTCGGAGGTGCGCGCCATCGCCCTCAGCATCTCGATCTCGCGGTGGATGCGCGTGGCGGCCTCGTCGCGCGCGTCCTCGCTCATGTCGGCACGCGAGAGGTAGAAGAGCGCGTCGCGGTAGCGCGCGACGGCGCGGGCGTACTTGCCGCGGAAGGCCGCGCGCTCGGCCATCTCGACCCACTGCCCGACCTTCACCGACGCGACGAAGTTGCGGAGCGCGACCGAGGAATCAACCAGTTCCGCCTCGCCGGGGTAGAGCCGCAGCGCCTCGCCCAGCACTTCGAGCGCGCGCTGCGCCGTCTCGATCTTGTCGGAGTGGCGCACGCGCCTCTGCGCCTCTTGCGTGAGCCGCGTGACCTCGCCGCGCGCCCAGGCGAGCAGGTGCTTGCGCTGTAGCGCGCGGACGCGCTCCTGCCCCGAGCGCAGCGCCGCCCTCATCTCGGCCGCCCCGCCCGGCGCGCGCAGAGCGTCGTCCGTGTTGGCGAGGTACTGCTCGCACAGGCGGTAGGCTTCGAGGTGCGACTCGGGCGGCGTCGAGGGCGTGTCGAGTTCCGTGAGCCGCTGCTGGAGCGCGCGCAACGCCGCCACCTGCGCCTGCATGCCCGGCCAGTTGTTCGCGGGCGGCTTCGCCTTGAAGGGGAGGCGCGCCGGGTCGCCCGCGCCCATCACCATCTCCATCTCGCGCGTGTAGCGCGCCCACGCGCGCCGCATCACGACCTCGCGCGCGGCCGCCGCGAAGAGGATGACGAAGCCCGCGGCGAGCCCCGCCGGTATCCAGGGCGCCTCGTCGCCTTCCGAGCGCAGGAGCATCCAGATGATCCAGAAGAGAGCGAGCGAGAGCGAGCCCGCGACGAACATGTAGCCGGCCGTCGAAGGCATGCGCGGGTGCGCCTGCACGCGGCGGCGACCGCCGCCCGCTTGTGCGCGCGCGCGCTGCTGTGCCGCCTGCTCGGCTGGGCTGGTGGGCAATGTCTCTCTCCGTTTGAAAGGGGGCGCGGGCCGCGCGCACGATTTAAAAGGAGGCCGGCGCCGCTGCTCCCCGACGCCGCTTGCGGCCGAAGCCCGGATTATAGTCTTTCCCGCCCGACGCGTCCATCGGCATAGGATTGAGTGATCCCTCGTTTGCTCGTTGATTCAACGAGCAAACGAGTGAATCAGGCAACCACTCAATCCGATTATTCTGGTTGGAAGTCGCGCCCACAGCGTTTATACTTGCGTTCCGTTTGCGCCGGAGCGTTTCGCTGGCAGACAAGGGGAGTTGAGAAAGATGGAGAAGCGTTGTCAGAAGTGCGGCTCGTCGGTCGGCGCCGAGCAGGCTTTCTGCCCGAAGTGCGGGGCCGTCATGGGGATGAACCTCGGGACGACCCAGGTCGGCGGCGGGTGGGACATGGCCTCGACGGTGGTGGGGCAGCGGCTCCCGAGCACGCCGCCGTCGCCGCGGCCTTCGGCCGAGCGCCGCGCGCACCCCGGCGGGACGGAAGCGGCGGCACAATCCGCCCCGCCTGCGAAGCGCGGCGGCAACACGATCCTCCTCGCCGTCATCGGTTTCGTGGCCGTGCTGCTCATCGGCGGCCTGCTGATTCTGTTACTCTACCTGAACGCGCAGGGGTAGCCGCGGGCACCAGAGTCGCCCCGCCGCCCTTCGCCTACGCCGCCACGAGCGCGGACAGTCCATATGGATCAGTTCCCCGCCCCGCCCTACCCCGGCATGAGGGTCGCGCCGCCGGCACCGGCCGTCAAGCGCGGCGTGCTCCGCTGGGCGCTCGGCGTGGCGGCCGTGCTCGCCGCGCTCCTCACCGGGCTCTGCACGCTCTGGCTCATCGGCTACGAGACGGGCGCCGTGCCCTTCTTCGCTGGGCTCGTCGCGGCGGCGCTGCCCGTCCCCGTCTACGTCATGCTCGTCCTCTGGCTCGACCGCTACGAGCCGGAGCCGCCGTGGATGCTGGCCGCGGCCTTCTTCTGGGGCGCGCTCGTCGCCGTCTTCTTCGCCATCATCATCAACTCGCTCGGCGTCGCCGTCGTCGCGGCCCTGGCCGGCGACTCGACCGGCGAGACTTACGGCATGGTCGTCTCGGCCCCCGTCGTCGAGGAGACGGCCAAGGCGCTCGTCCTCTTCGCGCTCTTCTTCTGGCGGCGCGATGAGTTCGACGGCGTGACCGACGGCGTCATCTACGCCGCGATGGTCGGGCTCGGGTTCGCCATGACCGAGAACGTCAAGTACTACGGCGTGGCCGTCGCCGAGAACAACGCCCTCGGCGTCTTCATCGTGCGCGGGCTCTTCTCGCCGTTCGCGCACCCGCTCTTTACGGGGATGACGGGCGTGGGACTGGGGCTCGCGGCGCAGACGACGAAGAAGTGGGTGAAGTTCGTCGCGCCCGCCGCAGGGTTCGTGGCGGCCGTGCTCTTTCACGCGGGCTGGAACGCTTCGGCGCGCCTGACGGCGGCGTACGAGGACGGCGCGTACGTAGTCGTGACCTACTTCCTGATCATGATGCCGACCTTCTTCGGCATGCTGCTCGTCATCGTCCTCTCGCTGCGGCGGGAGGGTCGCGTCCTGCGCGACCACCTGCGCGCGGACGTGCTGCGCGGGCTCATCACGGAGGCCGAGTACCAACGCCTCTGCTCGGTGACGGGGCGCGCCGGCGCCACCTACAGCGCGCTGGCGCGGGGCGGCCTCTCGCACTGGCGCGCGCGCACGCGCTTCAACCGCGCGGCCAGCGAGTTGGCCTTCCACCGCTCGCGCGTCGCCCGCGGCGTCCCCGTGCGCGGCGCCGCCCCCCACGAGGTCGAGGCCGACTACGTGCAGCAGCTTTACCGCCTGCGCCAGCAACTGGAGGGAAAGTGATGGGTTTTGGGTTTCGGGTTTTGGGTTTCGGGTTAAAAGCAACTTGTCTTAACCCGGCACCCGGCACCCAGCACCCAGCACCCAGCACCCTGTCTCAGTGAAGATCAAACTCCTGCCGAGCACGATAGACTCCGAGGGTCGCGCCTCGCCGGAGCAGCGTCTGAGCTGCTTCGTCGTGGACGGGCGCGTCTGCATCGACGCCGGGAGCATCGCCATCGGCCTCAACGAAGAGGAGCGCGCGGCGGTGCGCGACGTTATCGTCACGCACCCGCATATGGATCACGTCGCCACGCTCCCCATCTTCGTGGACGACCTCTTCGGCTTCCTCGAAGAGCCCGTGCGCGTCCACGCGACCGCCGAGGTCTGCGCGCTGCTCGCGCGGGACGTGTTCAACGGGACGGTCTACCCGCCCTTCCAGAACTTCGACAACGGCCGCACGCGCGTCATGGAGTTCGTCCCCTTCCGCGAGGGCGAGGAGTTCCGCGCCGCGCACCTGACGGTGAAGCCCGTCGCCGTCACGCACATCGTCCCGACCGTGGGGCTCGTCCTCTCGGACGGCGCGCGCACCCTCGGTTTCAGCTCCGACACCTCCGCCACCGAGGAGTTCTGGCGCGTCGTCAACCGCGAGCCGCGCCTCGACGCGCTGCTCATCGAGGCGTCGTTCCCGAACTCGCTCCGGAAGCTCGCAGACGCCTCGGGGCACCTCACGCCCGAAGCGCTCGCGCTTGAGCTTCGCAAGCTCGCGCACGAGGACGTGGACATCCTCGCCATGCACCTCAAGCCCTCCTTCCGCCCGCAGCTCGTCGAGGAGCTGGAAGCCCTCGGCCTCCCGCGCCTGGTCGCGATGGAGCCCGGCCGTGAATACGAATGGTGACAGACGCCCTGGAGACAGAACGCCTCGTCCTGCGCATGTTCCGCGAGTCGGACACGGACGCCTACGCCGAGATGGTGAGTGACCCGGAGGTGATGCGCTTCCTCGGCGGCGGCAAGCCCGTGGAGCGCGCCGAAGCCTGGCGCAACATGGCGATGATCCTCGGCCACTGGCACCTGCGCGGCTACGGCTTCTGGGCCGTCGAGGAGAGGGAGAGCGGCGAGATGGTCGGGCGCGTCGGGTGCTGGCGCCCCGAGGGCTGGCCGGGGCTCGAAGTCGGCTGGACGCTGCGCCGCCGCTTCTGGGGCCGCGGCTACGCGACGGAGGCCGCGCGCGCCTCGATTGATTACGCGTTCAAGGCGCTCGGCCAGACGCGCGTCATCAGCCTCATCGACCCAGACAACGTCAACTCAATCCGCGTCGCGGAGCGTCTCGGCGAAAAGCCGTCGGGCGAGTGGGATGTCTTCGGGACGAAGGTGATCGTCTACGCCGTGGCGCGCGAAGAGTGGCCGGGCCGGGAGTAGCTCAAATGCCGCGAAGGATTCACTTGATAGAGCGGGTGGGACACTTTAAAAAACTTGAAGGCAACGTTATCGAGAGCTGGTGCTGGAAAGTTTCGCCGCAGACGGCCGAGTCGCTGGTGGGGGGCGACATCTACTTTCACAAAGGGCAGAAAGAGCCGTCCTACTTCGGGGGGAAGATTCTCAGTTACAGGGTTCACGACAGCGATGAGGGGGAGTTTCCGCTCTGCCGGGGCCGCGTGATATTCACCTTCGAGTCCTCCCGCGAGCACAGGAACGTCTCGGCCGGAGACGGCGGCTGGTCGTATCAACAGAAGATAGTTTAAGCGGCCGGGAGTTAATTACTCCCGGCCGCCTTAAACTATGACCTCGAACTCGGACTCGGCGTGGTCACCGCTGAACTCTTCGAGCATGACGCGGCCGCTCGGGAGGACTTCGGCGACGCGGAAGGTGCGCTCGGCGCGGCTGCGGCCGGGCATCAGCTCGGCGCGGAAGATGACGGGCATGCCGGGACGCGCCCAGCGGTCGGAGTCGCGGCGGTTGTACTCAGGGTAGATGGATTTCGACTTCTGCGCCTCCCCGCGCCGCCTCAGCAGCAGCGCCGCCCCGACCGCCCCCGCGGTCAGCCCCGCGAGGCCGGCCAGCGCGCCGAGCCAACGTCCCCCTTGCTTCCTCTTCACGCGACTCCCTTAGCAGAGCGGGTCGAGCTTCTCGCTGATGATCGGCAGGCCGCTCAGCGACTTCTCGGCGTTGATGGGCGTGTAGTGCTGCCACTCTTCGGGCACTTTGTCCTCGGCGAAGATGGCCTCGACCGGGCACTCGGGGACGCAGGCGTCGCAGTCGATGCAGGTCTCGGGGTTGATCCAGACGGCGTTGTCGTCCAGGTGGAATGCCTCGACGGGGCAGACGACCACGCAGTCCGTGTAGCGGCAGTTCACACACGGTTCGCACACGACGTAAGTCATTAACAGAAGCCTCCTCAGGAATTTTGTATGACGGCGGCGGCGCGGACGTTAACGAAACTCTCCGCGGGTGCGGCTCCGGCCGGCTATCAAGGAATGCTCACCTCGTCCGACATATTAACCACGAACCCGCGATATTTGAAAGCATAAATTTTCAGTTTTTAGTTTTCAGTTTTCAGTAGGAACAAGTTTCTTACTGGAAACTGAAAACTCACCTCCCCCAGTTTGCGCGCGGGACTCCGGCCGAGAAGTCGTAGAAGGCGAGGTCATCGTCGGCGAGCATCTTGGTGAGGAGGATGATCTGACCCGTGTGCATGGAGAAGTGTTCGACGGCGTGGAAGACGGCCGCGAGCAGCGTCACGTCGAGCCCCTGCACGCGCCGCGTCTCAAGCAGCGACGCGGGGTCGAGGCGCGCGAGCGCGTCGTCGGCCTCCTCGACCGCGGCGCGGAGGGCCGCCAGCAACTCCCCGCGGGGCAAGAGGTGTCGCTCGGCGAACTCGCGGTCGCGCACGCGCGCGTCCGCGGCACCGCCGACGCCGCAGACGACCCACTGTCGCAGATTGCCTTCGAGGTGTAAGAGGAGGTTGCCGACGCTGTTCGAGCGCTCGGACGCGCGCCACCAGACCTGCTCGTCCGTGAGGCGCTCAAGGCAGCGCTCGATCTTCGGCAGGTAGTCTTCGCGCAGGTGTCGCCTCGCCTCCGCGATGAAGGCGCCCCCCGTCTGCGAAGTCATTCGCCGTCACCCGCCGGCCTACGTTTGTGCTTGGCCTTGCGCTCGGCGGGGTGCGCGCGGTCTTCGGGCTTGGCGCGGGGGATGGGGTGTCCGGGCTGGGCGACGGGCTTGCGTGCCGAGGCTGAGAGCGGGCGCTGCTCCTCGCGCTTGCCCGCGCGCTTCGTTCCTGTCTTCTTCATCGGGAGCCTCCGAGTCTGCGGCCGTTGCCGCGCATGCTATGCCCAGCCGGCTCCCGTGTCAACGTTCGGAAAGAGGCGCGGCGGCCGGGGGCTTATCGTGCCGCCCCGGCCGCTTCGCGTCGCGTCTTGAACTGTTTGCTTGGGCGCTTCCCGTCCGTCTGGAGACTTGAGGAGAGATGGAAGCGTCTTGGAGTGTCTAAGCCTTGCTCGTCTGCGGGGTCTGGTCGGCGAACAGAGTCTTGATCGCCTGCGCCGTCTCGGAGCGGCGCTTCTGCTGAAACTCGTTGACCCACTGCGAGACGGTCGCGACCATTTCGCGCGCGGCCTCCTTCGCGGACGTGCGTTCGACGGTCTGCTCGACCGCCGCGGGCTGTTGCTGGCGATTCCTCTCGCCGCGCTTGATGACTTTGATCGGGGTTTTCTTCTGCATGATGATTATTCCGTTT
This sequence comes from Pyrinomonadaceae bacterium, assembly GCA_040510435.1. Taxonomy (GTDB): domain Bacteria; phylum Acidobacteriota; class Blastocatellia; order Pyrinomonadales; family Pyrinomonadaceae; genus QHXN01. The sequence continues at coordinate 7,212 of JBEVJD010000037.1, forward strand.
TACGAATTGATGTTCGTGTCACTGTAAGACGACCGAGCGTACCGTAAAGTTCCCTTTTGTTCGGTTACCGCCTGCCCGTCGGCCTCAGTACGCTCGAAAAGCAAATCAAAGGCCACGACCTCCCCGCTTGGACGCGGGCACGCCGTCGCTCGCTAGTCGTGAGACCGTCGCAATAAAACTTTGACATCTCAGGCCGGACGGCCACGCCTGCGCGAGGTTTTGCAGGAAGGTTCCGTGGGAACAACATAGAAGATGCGCCCCGGAGCACTTCTGTTGCCCGACCCATTTGGTCGCGGCCCTGCCGTTTTTCCTCCATGCCCCGCAACGGCCTCGGACAGATGAAGCCCGCGCGTGGCCTCTTTGCGAACAGCCGCGAGGCTTCGGCTTGAGTGTTCGCAGAATGCGAAGCCGCGAACGCGCTCACGCTCTTTGCCAAAACCGGCGCTCGCGCCCTCGACCCCTCGGACGAGCCCTCGGGTCGCGCGGCCCGCCGAAAATCCAGGTTACACGTGAATAACTTCCGACTTCGCGCGCGCCGGCACGTCCGACAGTTGGCATATGCGTTGCCCTTCGGCGGAGTGCGATGATCGTGAGCGAACTCTTCATCATCTACCTCGCGGCGGCGGCGCCCTTCGGCGTCGCGCGATTCCTCTCGGAGCACTCGGGCGGAGCAGGGCTCGGCGCGTCGCTCTTCAAAGCCGCGGGCGCGGCGCTCGCGTGGCCCTTCACGTCCCTGCCCCGCCTGCTCGCTTCTATAAGGACTAAGGAGGACGCCGCCGCCGAGGGCACCGCGCCCGACGAGCGGCGCGTCGAAGAGGTGAAGCGCGCGGCCGTCAACGCGCTGCGCGCCGTCGAAGACATGCTCGTGGACGCAGGAGCGCTCGATGAAGAGTCGGAGCGCCACAAGCTCTACGTCGCGCGCGAGTGCGTCGAGCGTTACGCGGGTCTCGCCGCCGCCTGCTCTACGGCGAGCGCCGACGCTCGCCCCACGCCGCGCGAGATGGAGTTGTGCCGCATCGCAGGCCGCGGCGGCGACGACCTGCTCGTCGCCGGCCGCTGCTTCCACCGGCGCAACGTCACGCGCCTCGTCGCGCACCGCGAGCGCGCCAGCGCCGAACTCGTCCACGCGCTCTCCGCCGCGCGCCAGATCGCGCATAACATTTATCCGCCGTCGCCCGCTCTTTGTTCCGCTGAACAGTTACGCGCCGCCGCCGCGGAACGGATTGACGAGGCGCTCTCGCGCGTCGTCGAGCTGCTCTCGCTCTTCGACGAACGCGCGGCGCTGGTCTCCGTGGCGCGCATGCTCGACGCAGAGTGCGCGCGCGCGCGGCGCGACGGGTCGGAGGCCGCCGGAACGGGAAGCGGCACGGAAGGAGAAGAACCATGTACGACACAGGCGGTTCCCACAGCGTTTGTCAGCCCGCGACTCAGGACATCCACATCGCGCAGCGCATGAGCTGGCTGAAGCAGGAGGTCGACCCCGATGTGCAGCGCCGCCGCATAGCTTGGCAGAAGGAGGAGGGCCGCGCGCTCTCGATGGAGCGCCCGTCCACGACGGAGCAGGCGTACCGCTTGTTCGGCACCTTCCTCGGCCTCCTCCCGCCTATGGCTATATTCGAGCGCGCCGTGATGCAGTCACGCGGCAGCGAGGAGTACTGGGCCGTCGTGCTGTGCGCCGGGATGAACGTCGTCTGCTGCCTCGTCGGGCGCTGGTTCGGCGGCTACCTCGGGCGCTGGGCGGGCGACCCTCGCCAGCGCTCGCGCATAGGGTTCGCCTTCGTCGTCTTCGTCATGGCCATCGGGTGGAGCGTGGTGACGGGCGGACTGGGCGGCGCGGTCTTCTTCGGCATCGGGGCGCTCTTCGGCCCGTTCTTCGCGGCGCCCGTGGCGCTCGTGGGCTTCCCCGTCTTCGCGATTCTTCACCGCCTCATCTCGCGCGGTGGTATGATTGAGGCGCGCCAAGTCTGGCCGCTCGCGTTCGGCATCCCTTTGGCGATAGCCGCGCTGATTATGAGCCAGTAGCTTAAGTAGGCAGTAGCCAGTAGTCAGTAGCCAGTAGAAAAACCTACTCCACCACCCGGTGGTGCTTTAGCAATCGGCGGCCGTAGCGCAGAGCGCTACTGTCTACTGTCTACTGCCTACTGCCCTACTTCTTCTCCATGCTGCTCGCGCTGCTGCTGCTCTCGCTCTTCACGCTCGTGCTGCTCGGCTTCTACGTCTTCGTGGCCGCGCCGCGCAGCCGCGGCCACCAGACGTTCGCGGCCTTCATCGCCTGCCTCGCGCTGTGGACGGTCAACGACATCCTGATGTGGGGGTTCGGCGGCGGGCGCACGCTCGCGGCGTGGTGGGCGGGGACGAGCTTCGCGCTGGCGCTGGTGCTGCAACTCGCCTTCGTCGTCTTCGCGTGGGTCTTCCCGGAGAACTCGGAGGTGCCCGTCCGGCGCGCGGCCGTGATGTTCGCGCCGGGGCTCGTGCTCGTGCCGGCGGCGCTCGCCGGGATGATGTGGAGCGGCATCGAGTTCGACGGCGCCGACTTCCGCATACGCCTCACGCCTCTGGCCTACGCCTTCGGCCTCTACATCTACGGCCTCTTCGCGTACGGGTTCGCGCTGCTCTATGGCAAGTGGCGGCGCTACCGCGGGAGCCTCTGGGGCAAGCAGCTCGGCGCCATCCTCTTCGCGCTCGTCATCACGGCGACGTTGAAGACGGCGGCCAACATCGTGCTCCCGCTCGTCGGCGTCTACACGCTGCTCCCCGTCGGCTCGGTCTTTGTGCTCGTCGGCGCGGTCATCTACGCTTACGCCATCACGAACTTCAAGCTCTTCTCCATCCAGTCGGCGCTCGACCAGTTCCGCCTCTTCCCCATCGCCTACAAGGTGGCCTTCTCCATCGCGGCCGTCGCGGTGTTGAGCTTCGCGCTCCTCCAAATCCCCATCGTCTGGTGGAGCTTCGCCGGCCAGACGCAGGAGGCGTGGAAGCGTTACCTCGTCTTCAGCGTCATCACGGCGCTCGTGCCGAACCTTCTGCTCGTCGCGCTCGTCATCCGCACCATCTCGCGCCCTCTGCGCCGGCTGACCGAGGCGGCCGTGGACGTGGCCGGCGGCGCCTACGGCACGCGGGTCGAGCTGAAGAGCAACGACGAGGTGGGGCTGCTCGCCGCCTCCTTCAACGAGATGAGCCGCAAGATGGCCGAGGACATCGAGCGCCTCCGCGCCTTGAACGAGCACCTCGTCCGCGCCGAGAAGCTCGCGGCCGCGGGCGCGCTCGCCGCGGGCGTCGCGC
>JBEVJD010000038.1:0-3154 GCA_040510435.1 Pyrinomonadaceae bacterium
GCCCTGAACCACATCGTCACCGGCTTCTTCCGCGACGTCGCCAAGCGCGTGGACACCGGGCTCCAGCCCCGTTACTAGGGGCTACCAAACCACCGGGGTTAAGGCCCCCGGCGTCCGTGAAAGTACACGGCGAATAGAGAAAAAAGCGGGAGGCACGAAATCACACGCCGCTCGGCCGCAAGCGCGCGGCGCTCCCAGCGACGACCTCCCAGGCAAGGAGTTAAGAAAAGTCCGATGAGCACAGTTATCGAACCGAACGCGAGGGCGCGCGCCGCCGACCCCGGCCTGAACGCGCGGAGGGTGATCTCGAAACGCTACAGCCTGAAGGACGCCGCGGGGAATCCTTTGGAGGATTGGGAGGCGGTCGTCCGCCGCGTCGTCACGCACGTGTGCATGGCCGAGCCCGGCGGGCGGGCGCGCGACGACTTCCACGGCGCGATGACCGACATCATGCTGCGGCGCGAGTTCGTGCCGAACACACCCTGCTTGGTCAACGCCGGCAAGGCCAACGGACAGTTGGCGGCGTGCTTCGTCTTGGACGTGCCCGACTCGATCGCCGGCATCATGAAGACGGCCACCGACGCCGCCATCATCCACCAGACGGGCGGCGGCACCGGCTTCACCTTCGAGAAGGTCAGGCCGCAGGGCTCGATGGTGCGCTCGACGCACGGCGTCGCCTCCGGCCCTGTGTCGTTCATGAACATCTTCAACACGACGACCGACACGGTGAAGCAGGGCGGCGTGCGCCGCGGCGCGAACATGGGCATCATGAGGTGCAGCCATCCGGACGTGCTCCGCTTCATCCACGCCAAGAACGACCAGCACTCGCTGACCAACTTCAACATCTCGGTGACCGTCACGGACACCTTCTTCGACGCGGTCAACAGCCGGGAGTGGGCGGAGCAGTGGTTCCAGCTCTCCTTCGAGGGCAACGCCTGGACGGAGCCCGTCCACGACCCCGTGCAGGATGGCCCTTACTGCCTCTACATGCTCGACGGAGCGCCCCTCACCTTCCGCGACCGCGCCGCCTTCCTCAAGGCCGAGGAGTCCGGCCTGCTCGCCAGGTGCTCAAAGGTCGAGCCGCCGCGCCCCGGCATGATCCACGCGCCCGACGTTTGGAACCGCATCATCGCCTCGGCGCACGCTTACGCCGAGCCCGGCGTCATCTTCATCGACGAGGTTAACCGCCACAACCTGCTGATGGCTTCGATGGGGCCGAAGCTGGCGACAAACCCCTGCGTCACCGGGGAAAGCCTCGTTTATACGGAGCGCGGATTAAAGACGGTTCGCGAACTGTATGAATCGAGAGAACACCCGGACGTCACGCTCGACTCACGCTTCGGCTTCCAGCCGACCTTCGGCAGCTGCTCTCCGGTCTTTCGGACGGGACGCAAACCTGTCTTCCGTCTGCAAACGCGGGAGGGCTACTTCGTGCGCGCCACCGCCGACCACTTGATCATGACGAACAGAGGTTGGGTGGAGGTGAGGGACCTCCAACAAGGCGACAGGATTCACGTCCTCAATCGTAAGGGCGGGTTCGGCACGAAGGGCACGCTCGAAGAAGGTCTAGTATGGGGCTGGCTGGTCGGCGACGGTTCGATCTCGGCGGAGGGAAACGCGCGGGCTTCGCTCTACTTTTACGGCAGTGAGCGGGCTCTTGCCCCCACGTTCGCGACGTACGTCAACGACATGGTGGCTGGAGTCGGCTTGAGGAGCCGCGAGTATCGCGTCGGCACGGTTTCGTTCCCGAACGACCGCCTCGGGGTGCAGAGCGTACGCCTGCGCGTGCTCGGTGACGCGCTCGGCTTGACCGAGAACAAACTGCAGGTGCCCCACGCCATCCGCTCCGCTTCGGAGCAGATGCAGCGCGGGTTTCTTCAGGGCTTGTTCTCCGCCGACGGGACGGTGGCCGACAACCGCGGTAAAGGCTGTTCCGTCCGGCTGACGTCCGTTTCGCGCACCCTGCTCGAAGGCGTGCAGCAACTGCTGCTCAACTTCGGCATCGCCAGCCGCTTGTACCTCAACCGTCGGCGGGAAAGCAATACGCTAATGCCTGACGGCAGAGGGGGCAAACGGTTGTACGACAGGCAGCCCATCCACGAGCTCGCGATTGCGAGAGAGAATATCCGCACGTTCGCGGCGGAGATCAACTTTCTGCAAACCGAGAAGCGGGAGAAGCTGGAGACCTGTCTGCGCGGGTTCGTGCGCCGGATGAACCGCGAGTCGTTCACCGCCAGGGTCGCTTCGGTAATGCCGGACGGCGAGGAGGATGTGTTCGACCTGACACAGGGAGACACGCATTCATTCGTCGCCAACGGCATCGTCGTCCACAACTGCGCCGAGGAAGCCTTACACGCCAACAACTCTTGCAACCTCGGCTCTATCGACCTGGCGAAGTTCTACACGCCGACGACTCGCGTCGACTGGGAGCGTCTGGCGGAGACGACGCGCTGGTGCGTGCGCTTCCTCGACAACGTGGTTGACACGTGCGCGTGGCCGCTCGAAGAGATCGACGACGTGGTCAAGCGAACGCGCCCTGTGGGCCTCGGCGTGATGGGCTTCGCCGACCTCTTCCTGCTGAATGAAATCACCTACGGCTCGGACGAGTCCATCGCCCTGATAGGCGAGGTGATGTCGTTCGTCCGGCGCGAGGCGTGGGCCGAGAGCTGCCGGCTCGGCACGGAGAAAGGCGTCTTCCCCGAGTACCACCCGAACCGCGCCGCCTACGACCACTTCCTGCGCGATGTAATCGGTTTGCCCGGAGACGTTCCCCTCACCCCGCGCAACTACGAGGTGACGACCATCGCGCCGACGGGCACCATCTCTCTCGTCGCAGAGACAAGCTCCGGCATCGAGCCGAACTTTGATTGGGCATACGTCCGCGAGGACACCATCGGCAAACGCACCTACGTCCACACGCTCGCGGCGCAGGCGCTCGGCATCGAGGTTGACCAGACCGACCAGGAGTCCATCGACCGCGCCGCCGCCTTCGTCGTCGAGCATCAGGGGAATCTCCCCCCGCACTTCATCTCGGCCATGTCCGTCACGGCCGAGCGGCACGTGCGCGTCCTGGCCGCCGCGCAGCGCCACGTGGACAACGGCGTGTCGAAGACCTGCAACGGCGCGGCCGACGACACGGTCGAGTCGGTTGACG
>JBEVJD010000039.1:0-6713 GCA_040510435.1 Pyrinomonadaceae bacterium
GCGCGCTCATCGTCGTCGAGCGCGGCGTATCTTTGCGTAACGTCATCGAGGGCGGGGTCAAGCTCGACGCGGAGGTTTCGTACGACCTGCTCGTCACCATCTTCAACCCGGCGACGCCGCTGCACGACGGCGCGGTCGTCATCCGCGGCCACCGCGCGGCGGCGGCCGCCTGCTTCCTGCCGCTGACCTTGAACCCGATGCTCTCGAAAGACCTCGGCACGCGCCACCGCGCGGCCATCGGCATCACTGAGGACACCGACGCCGTCGCCGTCGTCGTCTCGGAGGAGACGGGGCTGGTCTCCTTCGTCCAGGGCGGGCAGATACGCCGGGGGCTGGACGGCACGCGGCTGCGCACCGCCATCCTCGACGCGATGGAGCCCCGCTCGCGCGACGCGGAGGCCGACGGCGAGAGGCAGGCCGAGGCGGACGGCTTGCCGGCGGAGGTCAGAAGTCAGAGGTCTGAAGTCAGTTAGGGACACTCTTCTTTGACCTTCGACCTCAAGCGGCGCGATCACTCAACCCCGACCTCTGAACTCTGAACGATGGCACCCAGGCAAGCGACAAAGGGCTTAGACGGAAGCACGGCGCGGCGTTGGCTGCGCGCGCTCTTCCTCGAAGACTGGACGCTGAAGGCGATGGCGCTGGTCATCACGCTCGGCATGTGGTACGCCGTGACGACGCAGCGCGCGCCCGCGACCAAGCGCCTGCACGACGTGCCGCTCGAATTCCTCCTGCCCGAAGGCGTGGACATCGGCAACGACCCCGTGGACAAGGTGGACGTGACGCTGGTCGGCAGTCAGGACAAACTGGCCGTGCTGACCGCGCGCGACCTCGTCGCGCAGGTGGACGTGACGGGACTCCTCCCCGGCGACCGCAACCCGCGGCTCACGGAGAAGAACGTCACGATGGACTTGCCCGAGGGCGTCCAGATCGTCGGCATCGCGCCGCGCAGTCTGACGCTCCACCTCGAACCCGTCGTCGAACGCGCGGTGCCCGTCGAGGCGCGCTTCGAGGGCGCGCCGCCCGAGGGCTTCGCGCGCGGCGCGGTCACGGTCGAGCCCGGAAGCGTGCGCGTGCGCGGGCCCGCGAGCCACGTTGCGGTCGTCGAGCGCGCCTTCACCGAGACTATCTCGCTCGCGAGCCAACGCGAGACGCTCGTGCGCCCGCAGGTCTCTGTGGACATCCCCGACCATAAGGTCGTCCCGATGGATTCGACCGTCTCGGTGCGCGTCGAGATCGGCGAGGAGCAGTCGGAGCGGCGCTTCACGAACGTCCCCGTGCGCGGCGAAGGGGGCGGGACGGTCTCGCCCGACGCGGCCTCGGTCACGCTGCGCGGCCCGCGCTCAATCGTCGAGGCGCTGCGCCCCGAAGACGTGCGCCTCGTCGTCACGTCAGCCGACGACGGCAAGACCTCGGCGCGCCTCATGCTCTCGCCCAGCGCGCAGGGACGCGTCGAGCTGGTCAACACAAGCCCTTCGGAGTTCACACCCAACAGATGAAGAGACTTTTCGGCACGGACGGGATGCGCGGCGAGGCGGGGCGTTTCCCGCTCGACGCGGCGACGGTGAGGGTGGCGGGGCGGTCGCTCGCGCGCCACCTCGCACAGAGGCTGGGGCGCGCGCCGCGTGTCGTGACGGGGCGCGACACGCGCCAGTCGGGCGCTTGGATCGAGCGCGCGTTCCTCGAAGGCGCGCTCGCGGGCGGGGCGTCGGAGGCCGAGTCGGCGGGCGTCATCACGACGCCGGGCGTGGCCTATCTGGCGCGCACGCTCCCCGCGGACGCGGGCGTCGTCATCAGCGCCTCGCACAATCCCTACCACGACAACGGCATCAAGATTTTCGCCCCGACGGGTCGCAAGCTCGACGACACGACCGAGCGGCTCATCGAGTCGGACATCTACGCCGAGTTCCGGGAGGGAGCCGGCGAGGCGGCGGCCTTGAAGGTTGACGAGAGTGACGCCGAAGGAAATCGGAGAAGGGCGGCGGAGGCAGAGGTGGTCGCGGCCGAGCTGCGCGCGCTCTACCTCGAATATCTGGGCGGGGAGGTCGCGGCCGGGCTTAACTTAGAAGGGCTGAAAATCGTGGTGGACTGCGCCAACGGCGCGGCCTCAGAACTCGCGCCGTCGCTGCTCGCGCGGCTCGGCGCGCACGTCGTCTCGACCTTCGACGCGCCCGACGGCCGCAACATCAACCTCGGGTGCGGCTCGCTCCACACGGACATTTTGCAGGGGCGCGTCGTCGAGGAGGGCGCGCACCTCGGCGTCGCCTACGACGGCGATGCAGACCGGGCGCTCTTCGTGGACGCGCGCGGCCAGCTCGTTGACGGCGACGCGACGCTCTGGGTGCTGGCCGGGCGGATGCAGGAGCGCGGCGAACTCGACGGCGAACGCGTCGTCGCCACGGTGATGAGCAACATCGGGCTCGAACTGGCGCTGCGCTCGCGCGGGATAGAGCTTTTGCGCGCGGACGTGGGCGACAAGTACGTGCTCGAAGAGCTTCTGCGAACGGGGTCGGCCCTCGGCGGGGAGCAGTCGGGGCACATCATCTTCCCGCGCCTGAGCCTTGCGGGCGACGGGATGCTGACGACCATCAACCTCCTGCGCGTCGTCGTCGAGTCGGGGCGTGGTTTGGGAGAGTTGACCGAAGGCTTCCGGCGCTACCCGCAGGTTCTCGTCAACGTGCGCGTGCGCGAGAAGGTGCCGTTCGAGGAGGTCGAAGAGGTGGCGCGCGCGTCGCGCGAGGTGCGCGAGCGTCTGGGCGAGGGCGGGCGGCTGCTCCTGCGCTACTCCGGGACGGAACCCTTAGCGCGCGTCATGATCGAAGGGCAGACTCAGGGGGAGATTGACGCGCTGGCAGAGGGGCTGGCCGCCGTCATCCGCCGAAATCTCGGCGAGGTCTAAGGCCGGGCGTGAAGATTTTACTCGGAGGCAAGTGTAAGAGTTACGCGACCGCCGATTTTTACTTTCGGGGCTTTGAGGGCTGCGAGACGAAAGTACAGCAAAAGGGCGGATTTTCGAGTGTTTCGGCGCCGCCATTTTATGGCATAGACCTTGCGATATAGAGTGTGGGGCAAGAGAGACGGTTGGTGGATCCTCCGTCTCAGTGGTTGCTGGGGTGAGGACAGTGACCACACATTAGAGGGCGCGGCATTCCCCAAGTTTGCCGCGCCCTCCGTATTTTTGTCCAGCGCATTCGTACGACCCCGCACCTTTCATCCGTCCTGTTTACCTCTAGAACCTCGCCCCGTCCCCGCGCGCCTGCTACAATCCCGCCGAACTTTCAGACCAAACTCCGGACGGCCGACGCTCCTCGGCGGAAGATGGACTCGAGCGATTACCGACGCGACTACGCAGCCTACTCCGCGGCGGCCGAACGTGCTCGCTTCGAGCACCACGCCGGCCTGAGCCCGCGCCTCGACCTGCGCCCCGCCGAAGAACGCTACGCAGACCTCTGGACGCGCGAGGCGGTCGAAGACCTGCGCCGCCGCTTAGACGAGACGCCCGCGCAGTTCGAGACCGAGCGCGCGGGCTTGCGCGCGCTCGGCGGCGTGGCCGCGCTCAAGTACGCCGAGCGGCGCGCGCGCGAAGTCTCGGAGGAGTTGAGGCGCTGCGCAGAGTCGGGCGCGATTGAGTGGGGCGGGGCGCGCGTGGCCGCGCCGGAGGTGCCGGGGCTCCTCGCCGCCGAGCGCGACGCCGCACGCCGCCGGGATTTGACGCGCCGACGGCTCGACGCGGTGCGCGCGTGCGACGACCTGCGCGCCGCGCGGCTCGAAGCGCTGAACGAGGCGGCGCGGGAGTTGGGTTTCGGAGGGCGGCGCGCGCTCTACGAAGAGTTCGCGGGCGTGAACCTCGACGCCCTCGCGGCCGGGGCCGAATCCTTCCTGCGGCGGACGGAGGCGGCTTACATGTCTGCGCTGGCGGAGTGGTCGTCGCGCGAGTTTGCCGCGGGCGCGGGGCGCACGCCGGAGTACGCCGACCTTCTCTTCTTCGAGCGCGCGGCCGACACGGAGGCGCAACTCCCCGCGCGCAATTTCCGTGGGCTCTTCGCCGAGACGCTCGGGGGCTTGGGCGTCCGCGTCGAGTCGCAGCGCACCTTGAGCGTGGACGACGCGCCGCGCGCGGGCAAGGCGGCGGAGTCGGCCTGCTTCGCCGTCGCGCCGCCGGAGGACGTGCGGCTCGTCGTCGGGGCTGGCGCGGGCGGGCTCGGATTTCTGCAACGGAGTCTCGCGGAGGGCGGGCGCGCGCAGATGTTCGCGTGGGCCTCGCGCGAGACCTCGCGCCGTCACCCCGAGTTCATCCACGCGCCCGACAGCGCGACCGAGGCGGGGCACGGGCTGCTGCTCGCGGGGCTCCTGCGCGAGCCCGCCTGGCTTGAGGCGCGGCGCGGGATGCGCGCGGCGGAGGCCGCGGCGCTCGCGCGGCGGGCCGCGCTCTTAGACCTCTACCGCGCGCGCCGCGAGTGCGCGGCGGTGGCCTGCGCGCTCGCGCTCGACGGCGCCGCGGGCGGGCGCTCCGAGCAGTCGGCCGAAGCGTACGCGGCGACCTACACGGAGGCGACCGGCTTCCGGCACGAGGCGGCGACGCACCTGCTCGACGCCGACGATTGGTTCCAATCTGCGACGAGCTTACGCGCGCGCCTGCTCGCGGCCGGGCTGCGCGAGCACCTGCGCGGGCGCCACGGCCGCCGCTGGTTCGAGTCGCGCGGTGCGGGCGAGGAGCTGATAGACGTTTGGAACACGGCCTCGCGCTACCACGCGGAGGAGTTGTCAAAACTCCTGTGGGGCGGCGAGCCGAACTTCGAGCTGCTGGCCGACGCCTCGACCGCCGCGCTCGCCGGGAGGGACGGCTGACGAGTTGGCGACGCGCAGATGACAGAAGAGACGCAGACGTTGAGGGTGCCCGTGCGCCTGGGCGGGGGGCGCGGGTACAGGGTCGAGATCGGCGCGGGCGCGCTCGCGCGCTTAGGCGAGGCCGCGCGCGCGAGTCTGCCGAAGGAGGCGCGCAAGGTCGCGCTCGTCTCGAACGCGCGCGTGTTCGGACTCTACGGCGGGCGCGCCGTCGATTCTTTGCGTGCGGCGGGCTTCGAGGTCTCGCGCTGGCTGATGGGCGAGGGCGAGCGCTTCAAGACTATGCGGACGGCCGAGCGCGCTCTGGAGTTTCTGTCGGAGGCGGGGCTTGAGAGGAGCGACGCGGTCGTCGCGCTCGGCGGGGGCGTGGTCGGGGACGTGGCGGGCTTCGCCGCGGCGCTCTACCTGCGCGGCGTCCGGGTAGTGCAGGCGCCGACGACGCTGCTCGCGCAGATAGACTCTTCGGTCGGCGGCAAGACCGGCGTCAACACCGCGGCGGGCAAGAACCTCATCGGCGCGTTCCACCAGCCGTCGTCGGTCGTCGTGGACACGGCGACGCTCGCGACACTCCCGCGGCGCGAGTTGACCGCGGGCTGGTGCGAGGCCGTCAAGCAGGGCGCCGTCGGCGACCGGCGCCTCTTCGAGCGGACGAAGAGGTTTTTGACGGAAGAGGCGCGCAGGGGCGGTAACCTTCGGGGCGGCGCGAACGTCTTTGAATTTGACGCAAAGCGCGACGAAGAACTCGCGCGCCTCATCGCCGCGCAGTGTGCGTTCAAGGCGCGCATCGTTGCGGGCGACGAGCGCGAGTCTCTGGGGCGCAACGACGCGCGCTCGCGGAAGATTCTGAACTTCGGCCACACGGTCGGGCACGCGCTCGAAGCGGTGACGGGCTACCGGCGCTTCCGGCACGGCGAGGCGGTCGGCTACGGCTGCATCGCGGCGGCGGAGATTTCAAAAAGGCTAGGACTGCTCGACCCTTCGGAGCTAGAATCTCTGCGCGAGGCCGTGGCGCTCGCGGGGCGGCTGCCCAAGGCCGCAGACCTCGACGCCGAAACCATCGGCCGCGCCCTGCGTAAAGACAAGAAGGCGGTCGGCGGGAGCGTCCGCTGGGTGCTCCTCGAAGGGCTCGGGCGCGCGCGCGTCGTGGACGGGAGGGAAGTCCCGGGGCGCGTCGTCCTCGCCTCGATCCGGGCGGCGCTCGCGGCGCGCCCGCGCCCCCCACAATGAACAAGAGGGAACGTTAAATGACTCTCGCACAACAGGCGCGTCGGCGCGGCGAGCGCGGGGGCTCGCGCTTCAACTTCGTCGTCGTCCTCCTCGTAATCGCGCTCGCCGTCTACTCCGCCTACAACTACGCGCCCGTCGCCTACAACGCGTACCTCTACAAAGACTTAATGCAGGAGACGGTGAACAAGGCCGCCTACCCGCCGGCCAAGAACAACGACTGGGTCGCGCAGCAACTACGCGCCTCCGCCGTGGAGTACGGCCTGCCCGAAGACGCCGACATCAAAGTCCAGACCGAGAACGGCCGCATCTCCGCCCACGTCACCTACACGCGTCCCATCCAACTCCCCGGCTACACCTACGAATACAACTTCGACCACACCGCCCGCAGCAGCGGGTTCATTAAGTAGTAGACAGTAGACAGTAGTCAGTAGTCAGTAGAGAAGAGATAAAAACAGCGCGGCTCTCATCGGTTGAGGATGAGAGCCGCGCTGTTTGTTATCACCTACTGACTACTTGTTTAGTCCCATAGTGTGGTGGTGCGGATTAAGCCTAAAACGTTCCGGCTCCTTTTGCCAACACCTGCTGATGTGCTCGTAGGGCGTCAGTCCCCGGAGCGTCTTGAGACGTTTGGCGAAGTTGTA
>JBEVJD010000040.1:0-13657 GCA_040510435.1 Pyrinomonadaceae bacterium
GTCTTCGGCATGCAGAACGTGCCGTCCAAGGTACTCGAACTGCCGGAGCTGAGGCTGAGCCCGGTCGAGTTCGAGAACGAGACGGCGAGATTCGACCTGACGCTCTGGATGTCTGAGAAGTCGGAAGGTCTGAAGGGCATCTGGCGGTACGCGACCGACCTGTTCGACGCCGAGACCATCGCGCGGATGTCGGGGCGGTTCGAGACCCTTCTGAAAGCCGTCATCGAAACGCCTGACTCCCGGATCAACAGCCTTGAATTCCTCACCGCGTCCGAGAGAGAAAAGCTCTCGGAAGAGATGAAGCTGCTGAAGAGTTCCAACCTGAAGAAGTTCAAGAGCCTCACGAGCAAGTAGTAGCTCAGCCGCAGTAGACACACGCGAGATTGTAGCCGTGCGGAAAGAGTCGCGGAAGGCGCTTGCCGAGGGCCGCTTCGGAGTGAGGCCGAAGATGCTGCGTCACTTATAAGCAGGAAGAAGAGGAAGATGGGACGATATAAAACAATCGAAGGTTATCGCCTCTCGCCGCAACAACAACGCGTCTGGCTCTTACAGCGGCGCTCTTCTTCACTTACTGCTCAGTGCGCCATTCTCATCAAGGGCCAACTCCAGCTCCACGCTCTGCGCCACTCCCTCGACCTCCTCGTCTCGCGCCACGAGGCCCTGCGCACCGCCTTTCAACTCCTGCCCGATCTCGACCTGCCCTTACAGGTCATCGCCGACCAACACTCGAATCCGCGGCTGCGCCGCCTCGACTACTCCGCTCTCGACGACTCTCCACTCTCGGACGCCCTGTCTCTGCTCCTGTCGGAGGAACGCGCCGCCGCCTTCGACCTTCAGCGGGGGCAACCGCTGCATTCCGTCCTCGTCACGCTCGATGTCGAGCGTCATCTGCTGGTGTTGACGCTGCCGGCGCTGTGCGTCGATTCGCTTTCGCTCATCAATATTGTTCGTGAACTGGCGCGACACTATCCGGCCGGCGGCGAAGACCAAAGCCCGCCCGGCGAGGCGGTGCAGTTCGTCCAGTTCTCCGAATGGCAACATGAGTTGCTCGAATCGGAAGAGGAGGCGGCGGGCAGGGAGTTCTGGCAGCAGGGGCAACTGCTGCCGGCGGAGCCGCCGCGCCTGCCCGGAGAGAACGCTCGCACCGCCGACACCGCGTCCGAGCCGGACTCGCTCACCGTCACGGTCGAAGCCGAGGTCGCAGAGGCTCTCGCGATTCTCGCGGGGGCGCAGTCGAGCACGACGGCGGCTCTGCTGGCCTGCTGGCAGAGTTTGTTGTGGAGGCTCACGGCCGAGCCGGACATCAGCGTCGAGGTGGCTTTCAGCGGGAGAAAGTATGCGGAGATGGCCGAGGCGCTGGGGCTGTACAGCAGGTGGCTGCCCATTCGTTGTGCTGTCAACGAAGCCACGACTTTCAGAGACATGCTCGGCAACGCGACGAAAGCGACGAGCGCAGCCGAGGCGAAACAAGAGTTCTACGCCCCGAGACGGGTGGACGGAGTCCCTGACGGCGTGGGAGAGGCGCCGCCCCTCCCGGTCGGGTTCGAGTACGAGGAGTGGCCGGAGACGTTGCGCGCCGCGGGCCTCACATGGCAGCTCTTTTCCCTCTCCTCCTGTTCAGAACTCTTCAAGCTCAGACTCCACGTCGTCGCCCACGAACGCACACTGCGCCTCACCTTCCACTACGACCCGCACGGCTTCGACGCCTGCGCCATAGAACGTCTCTCCGCTCAGTACCTGACACTGCTGCGTGCTGCCGTGGCCGCCCCCGACCGGCCCCTGAGCCGGCTGGAACTGCTCGGCGCGGCGGAACGTCATCAACTGCTCGTGGAGTGGGGCGGCGCGGCGACGGCCTTCCCCCGGGAGCGCTGCCTCAATCAACTCTTCGAAGCGCAGGCGGCGCGCACACCTCAACAGACGGCCGTCGTCTACGAGGACGAGCAGATTACTTACGCGCAACTGAACGACCGCGCCAATCGGTTGGCTCATCATCTGCGTGCGCGGGGCGTCGGGCCGGAGGTGCTGGTCGGCATTCTCCTGGAGCGTTCCGTCGAGATGATAGTGGCCGTGCTCGGGACTCTTAAGGCCGGCGGGGCGTATGTGCCGCTCGACCCCGCTCACCCGCAGGAGCGCATCTCCTTCATGTTGGAGGATGCCGCCGCGGCGTTCCTGCTCACGCAGCAGAACCTGGCGGAGGGTTTGCCGCCATCGAACGCACAGGTCATCTCAGTGGATGCGGAGCGGGAGACTATCTCCGGGCAGAGCGCGGAGAACCTCCCCAACGTCGCCGCGCCTGACAATCTCGCCTACGTCATCTATACCTCGGGCTCTACGGGTCAGCCCAAAGGGGTCATGATTCAGCACCGGTCGCTGGTCAACCTCTGCACGGCTCTTGAGCAGAGAATCTATGCCGAGCACGAGGGGTTGCAGCGCGTCAGCGTCAACGCGCCGCTCTCGTTCGACGCCTCCGTCAAGCAGCTCGTCCAGTTGGCGCAGGGGCGCACCCTGTGTCTGGTGCCGGAGTGGATGCGGCGTGACGGAGAGGCTTTGCGGAACTACCTCGTGCGTCACCGGGTGGACGTGCTCGACTGCACGCCATCGCAGTTGCGGATGATGGCGGCGGCTCGCCCGGCCGTGGCCGCGGCGGCCGCACCGGGCCGCGGCGCGGCAGACATCCCGCCGACAACCGAGTCGTTACCCTCCGGCGGTTCGGCGCGCTGGCCGCGCGTGGTGCTGTCCGGGGGAGAGGCCATCGACCGCCCTCTGTGGCTGCAACTCGCCGCCGACCCCCACACTGCTTACTACAACCTCTACGGGCCGACCGAGTGCACCGTTGACGCTTCGTGCTGCCGCATCTCCCCCGACCTGCCGCTGCCGAGCATCGGCACTCCTCTGCCCAACATGCAGATATTGATTCTCGACGCGCACCAGCAACTCGTGCCCGTCGGTGTGGTGGGAGAACTCTGCATCGGGGGAGAGGGAGTAGGCAGAGGGTACCTGGGTGCCGAGGAGTTGACTGAGCAGAAGTTCATTGCGCACCCGTTCCGCGCGGAACCGGGCGCGCGGCTCTACCGGACGGGCGACCTGGGGAGGCACTTGCCCGATGGACGCATCGAGTACGTGGGTCGCATGGATCGACAGGTCAAGCTCAGAGGCTACCGGATTGAGCTGGGGGAGATCGAGGAGGTGATTGCGCGGCACGGCGCGGTCAGAGAATGCGCGGTGTTGTTGAGAGAGGACGAGGTGGGAGACCAAAGACTCGTCGCCTACGTCGTGCCGCACCGCGCCCGGCAGGTCGCGTTGCGGGGGCGGGCGCGCCACCTGCTGCCCAACGGGCTGCGGATCGCGCACAGCAACCGCAACGAGACGGAATACCTCTACGAAGAAATCTTCACCAAGCGCAGCTACATTCGCCACGGCATCTCTCTGCCGGAGGGGGCGTGCGTCTTCGACGTTGGAGCCAACATCGGGATGTTCACGCTGTTCGTGCAGGAGCAGTGCCCGACGGCGCGCGTCTACGCCTTCGAGCCGCTGCGGGAGTTGAGTGAGACGTTGCGCCACAACAGCAGGATACAGGGAGGCGGGGTGAAGGTGTTTGACTACGGGCTCTCTGACCGGGAGCAGGAGGTGGAGTTCACCTACTACGAACGCTACACGATGATGAGCGGGAGGAGCGAGTATGCGGACGCGGCGTCGGACAGGGAGATAGTCAAGTGCTACCTGAGGCAGGAGCAGGAGCAGGGAGCGGCGGGGGCGGCGGAGTTGCTTGAGCACTCGGAGGAGTTGCTGGCTGGTAGATTCGAGGCGCGGTCAGAGCGGTGTCAACTGAGGCGACTGACGCAGGTAATAAGAGAAGAAGCCGTCGAGCAGATCGACCTGCTGAAGGTGGACGTGCAGCGAGCAGAAATGGACGTGCTGAGGGGCGTCGAGGAAGAGGAGTGGGGGAAGATTAAGCAGTTGGTGATGGAGGTGCATGACGGGAAGGGCGAGGCGAGCGAAGGGCGGAGCGAGGAGATGCGGAGAATGTTGGAGGCGCGAGGGTATCGGGTGGTGGTGGAGCAGGACGAGTTGCTGACGGGAACGGATCGGCACAATTTGTATGCGGTGCAAGAGGGGTGGGACGGGAAAGCGTTAAGAGCAGTTGGAGGGGCGGGGCAGAGAAGGAAGGAGCCAGCGGCGGAGCAGGAAGGTGAAGAGGGGCTGCGGGCGCATGTGAAGAGGCGTCTGCCGGAGTACATGGCGCCGTCGGTCTACGTGGAGATGAGCAAGCTCCCGTTAACGAGACACGGGAAGGTGGACTGGAAGGCGTTACCGAAGCCTGAGATTTCAGATGCCTATTCGAACGCGAGTTTTGTCGCGCCGGCAAACGCTATGGAGCAGACCATTGCGGACATCTGGCAGAAGGTGCTTCGAGTGGAGAAGGTCAGCCGCGACGCAAACTTCTTTGAAATAGGAGGCCACTCGCTTCTCATCCTGCAAGTTTGCAACCAGTTGCGGAATAGACTTGAACGCGAGATCGCGGTCATCGAGTTGTTCAAATTCCCCACCGTCAAGTCTCTAGCCAGACACCTGAGTCAGGAAAAAGTCGAGGCAGTCACGGTCGTAAAAATTGCCGACCGAACGAGCAAACGAGAGGTTGCTTTGAGACAGCAGAGACAGTTCATGGAAGAGAGGAAATCAAACAATGAGTGAGACCAGCACCAAAAATTTTCTTGAAGACATAGCTATTATCGGCATGGTCGGCCGTTTCCCCGGCGCGCGGGACGTGGACGAATTCTGGCAGAATTTATGTGAAGGCAAGGATTCAATCTCTTCGTTTAGCGACGAAGAGGTGGAGCGTGCCGGCGTCGGGCGCGCGATGCTAAGTAATTCTAATTACGTTAAAGCGGGAGGCGTGATTGAAGACGTGGAGTCATTCGACGCCGCGTTCTTCGGCTTTACTCCCAGAGAAGCCGAAGTCATGGACCCGCAGCAGCGCGTGTTTCTTGAGTGCGCGTGGAGTGCGCTGGAGAACGCCGGATATGACTCAGAAACTTACCACGGCAAGATCGGGATATACGCGGGCTCCGGCATCAACGGTTACCTGCTGAACCTCGTCTCGAACGCCGACCGCTTAGAAGCAGTGGGCGCCCTGCAAGCCATCATCGGCAATGAGAAGGATCATCTGACGACGCAAGTGTCTTACAAGTTGAACTTGAGGGGGCCGAGCGTTGCCATCCAGACCACCTGCTCAACTTCACTCGTAGCTGTCAGCCTGGCCTGTCAGAGCCTGCTGTGTTACCAGAGCGACATGGTCTTGGCTGGCGGGGTCTCGGTCAGGGTGCCGCAAAGATCAGGGTATTTATATAGAGAAGGCGGCATCAGCTCTCCGGACGGGCGTTGCCGCACCTTCGACGCCCGGGCGAAGGGCATTGTCAGCGGCGACGGCGTGGGAGTCGTGGTGTTGAAGAGGTTCGCGGATGCGCTCGCGGACGGGGATTGCATCCACGCGGTGATTAAAGGCTCGGCGATAAACAACGACGGCTCTTTAAAGGTCGGCTACACAGCCCCCAGCATTGACGGCCAGGCGGAGGCAATCGCAGAGGCCCTGGCAATGGCCCGGATCAACCCTGAGACTGTCACCTATCTGGAGGCGCACGGGACGGGCACAACCCTCGGCGACCCGATTGAGGTCGCGGCTCTCACGCAGGCGTTCGGCGCCGTCACCGGGAAGCGGGGGTTTTGCGCCATCGGGTCAGTAAAGACCAACATCGGACACTTGAATACGGCTGCCGGCGTGGCCGGACTAATCAAGACGACGCTGGCGCTCAAACATAAGTTGCTGCCGCCGAGCCTACATTTTGAGCAGCCCAATCCTAAGATCAATTTCTCCTCCAGTCCCTTCTTTGTTAACACGAAGCTGACCGAGTGGGTCACAGAGGATGGCCCGCGCCGCGCCGGGGTCAGTTCATTCGGCATCGGCGGCACGAACGCGCACGTCATCCTTGAGGAAGCGCCTCCTCAGGCACTTTCCACGAAGGGCAGGCCGAGCCAACTGCTGGTGCTGTCAGCCAAAACAGAGTCATCGCTGGAGACGGCGACGGCGAACCTCGCAAAGCACTTGAGGCGCCATCCGGATATGAATCTGGCCGATGTCGCCTACACGTTGCAAATCGGCCGGAGGAGTTTCGAGCGTCGGCGCATGCTCGTTTGTCAGGACGTGAATGACGCCGTGCAAGCTCTGGAAACGATAGATGCGACCCGAGTGTTGACAGGTCAGGCGCAGCGCGGTGAGCGCTCCGTCGTGATGATGTTCCCGGGACAAGGCACACAGTATGTGAACATGGCGCGAGAAATTTACCAAAGCGACGGGACGTTTCGTGAGCAGGTTGACCTCTGCTGCGAGCTGCTCCTGCCGCATTCAAAATTCGACCTGAGGGAGTTGATATATCGTCAGGAAGAGCCGGCCGGAGGAGGCTCAAGCGAACTTGACCAGACCTTATTCGCACAACCCGCGCTTTTCGTTATCGAATACGCGCTCGCTCAACTCTGGATGCGATGGGGAGTGCGCGCCGAAGCGATGATCGGGCACAGCGTCGGCGAATACGTTGCGGCGTGCCTGGCCGGAGTAATGTCGCTGGAAGATGCCCTGTCACTGGTCGCCGTGCGCGGACGGTTGATGCAGCAACTGCCGGGCGGCGCAATGTTAGCCGTTCCCCTTTCAGAGAACGACGTGGTGGCGCTGCTGGGTCATGACGAGCGGCTGTCTCTGGCAGCCGTCAATAACCCCTCGCTCTGTATCGTTTCGGGGCCGGTCGAGAGTGTCAACCAACTGGCCGCGCGCTGCTCTCAAAATGGCGTTGACACGCGCCTCCTGCATACCTCTCACGCCTTCCACTCGGAGATGATGGAGCCGATGCTGGATGAATTCCTCCAACACGTGCGGAGAGTGAAACTGAGCCCGCCGCAGATACCTTACATGTCGAACGTGACGGGGACGTGGATCACAGATGCGGAAGCCACCACACCCGCCTACTGGGTCAGGCACCTGCGTCAGACCGTCCGATTCTCGGAGGGAGTCGCCGAGTTGTCGAAGAGTCCCGGGCGAATCTTCCTTGAAGTAGGCCCCGGGCAGACGCTCAGTAATTCGGCAAAACAAACGATAAGCCACGCGGCAGAGCCGATGGTGCTCTCCACACTGCCTCATGCACACGACCGGGAATCGGCTCTGGCGTTCATGCTTGGCGGCCTGGGGAAACTGTGGTTGGCGGGTACGGAAGTGGATTGGGATGGCTTCAATGTTGAGAAGCGCCAACGGGTGCCATTGCCGACCTATCCTTTCGCGCGCCAGCGCTACTGGATAGACAGGAACCAGAACACGATCGGGAGGCAGGACGGAATTGCCGACAACAATCTTGACTTGGCAACCCGGTTCTACTCTCCCGTCTGGACGCAATCGATGGCGAGAACCCTTCCACCCGTTACCGGTCCGAGTGAAGTGTCGAGCACTCTCATCCTGATGGATGATTGTGGTTTGGGGGTTGAGGTGGCGAAACGTCTCGAAGCGTTTGGACAGGATGTGGTGACTGTGGAAACCGGGGAGGGCTTCGCGAGGGTTAGTGACAGGGCATACGTCATCTCTCCCGAGAAACCTGAGGACTATGACCTCCTGCTCAAAGAGCTTCAGGCTCATGACCAGACACCGCAAAAGATTATTCACATGTGGAGTATCAGCCCTGACGCGGAGTCCCCGCCCGCGGAGATGGAGTTCTCTGAACGGCACCAGGCGCGCGGCTATCACTCGCTGCTCCTGCTCGCACGAGCGCTCGGCAGACAAGACCGCACCCGGCATCTGGGCCTCGAAGTGGTGACCAATAATCTGCACGACGTGACTGGCGACGAGGTTTTGTGCCCGCAGAAAGCAACGATTATTGGAGCCTGTATGGCCGTCCAACAGGAGCTTCCAATGGTCGGCTGTCGCAGCATCGACATCGCGCTTGCCAACTCCGCAGGCCGTGAACGAAGTAATCCCGTGGAACAAATTCTGGGGGAACTGACGACAAAACACGCAGAGACGGTGGTTGCTTACAGAGGAAGGCGTCGTTGGGTGCGCCGCTTCGAGCCGGTGCGCTTCGACCGGCCGGCTCGGTTCGACGATGGGCTTCTCCGCGAAGGCGGAGTGTACCTGATTACAGGTGGACTACGCGGCATCGGCCTTGCGCTTGCCGAGCATCTGGCTCGGACGAAAGCCAAACTAATACTGACGGAGGATTCAGACTTTCCCCGACAAGCCGATTGGGACACATGGCTGAACGCACACGGCGAGCAGCATGGGGTGGGCCTGAAGATTCGAAAGGTTCGCGAGCTGGAGAAGATGAGCGGCGGGGTGCTGGTAATAGGCGCGGAGCTGTCCGACCCGGAAGGGGTGCGAGCCGTAGTCAGAGAGGCGCTGGAGCGATTCGGTGGAATTAACGGGGTGCTCCATACGGAGGTCAGTTCCAACCCGGCATTTATACAGTCGAAGCAGACGGCTATCGGTGCTGATGCACTGACCAATAACATTAGAGGAATCTTGCTCTTGGAATCTGCATTAAAGGATGTGCAACTGGACTTCCTCGCCCTGTTCTCCTCTGCGAGTTCTATCACCGGCGCCGTGGGACAGGTCGATCACTGCGCCACGAGCGCTTTCTTCGACTCCTTTGCCCATCACAGTTCCCGCAACAACGGACGCGCTACGATGGCGATTGATTGGGACGCGCCGCAGTGGGAGGATTTTCCGGAACAACTCCTGCCGTTTGTCCCGGAGCTGGAACTCCAATGGCGACAAGTTAGAGAGAGGCACGGGCTCTCCCTTCAAGACGGAGTGGAAGCGTTCGGACGCCTCCTCTCCGGCCCGCTCACACCGCCCATACAGGTCGTCGTCTCGAAGCGAAGTTTCGCGCCGGTTCCTGAACAACAAAGTGCGCTCAGCGGAGCGCAGCTATTGGACAAGCTAAGAATCTACTCCGACCTTGAGCTACTCAACCCGCAGGTTGAATCAACGTCCCAGTACACAGCGCCGAGCAATCAAGTTGAAAAGATGATTGCGGAAGCGTGGCAGGAGGTGCTCGGCATCGAGCGCATCGGGATTCACGATAAATTCTTCGACCTGGGCGGCAACTCGCTCCGCGGCATCCAGTTGATGTCGAGGTTGCGCCGGCTCTTCCTGCTGGAATTGCCGATGAACATCCTGTTCGAGTCGCCGACGGTCGCCGAGCAGGCAATCGTAGTCTCCGAAACTCGACGCAAGGAACAGGAGCTTGAGGAGCTTGAGAAGATGCTGAAGGAGATAGAAGGACTGTCGGCTGAAGACCTGGACGAGAAACTTGCCCTCATAGAGGGGCCGGGCGGTGAGGGTGTCAGATGAGCAACATCACAGAACGATTCGATGCGCTTTCCCCTAAACAGCGCGAGTTGCTCGCACTGCAACTAAAGCTCAAAGGGCTTGATGCTTTGGCGACGAATACTCCCGCCACGCGGCAGTCTCAGGCGGGCATTGACGCCGGGAAACGGCAGAGCCAAAGCGCGACGGCATCCGGCGGCAATAAGCGAAGCGCGACTATGGACTTCAGCTTATTCTTCTTCTCCCATGATGGCTCGAAGCTCACGGAGAACAAGTATGCGCTCTTGCTGGAGAGCGCAAGATTTGCCGACGCGAATAACTTCTCGGCCGTGTGGACGCCCGAACGCCACTTCCAGGACTTCGGCGGGCTGTATCCGAACCCTTCGGTGCTGGGCGCGGCGCTGGCGATGGTGACGAAGAACGTCCAGATACGCGCTGGCAGTGTAGCCCTGCCCCTGCACAGCCCCATCCGCGTCGCCGAAGAGTGGTCGGTCGTGGACAATTTATCGAATGGCAGGGTTGCGATAGCGTTCGCGTCGGGATGGCACCCGTTCGATTTTGTGCTTTCGCCGGGCGCCTACACAGACCGCAAAGACCTCATGTTTGGCAACATTCAAATCATCAAGAAACTTTGGCGCGGTGAAACCGTCACGTTCCAGGGCGTGGGCGGGCGCGACGCCGAGGTGCGGACATTGCCGAGACCCGTTCAGCGTGAATTGCCCACGTGGATTTCTATTTCGAAGAAACCCGAGTCGTGGGTTAAAGCGGGAGAGATCGGGGCGAACGTGCTCACGGCGATAATCAAACAACCGCTCGATGTTCTCGCCGCGAAGATTCGCCTTTATCGCGCGGCACGAGCGGAGCACGGTCACGACCCTGACGCGGGTCGGGTCACGGTCATGCTGCATACGTTTGTCGGTGAAGACAACCATGCGGTGAAGGAGATCGTGAAAGAGCCCATGACGCGCTACTTCCGTACCAACATCAAGCAGTTTGAGTTTCAGGCAGACCTTCTGGCAGAAGGCCATGCCGGCCCCGCCTCTTTCGACCCTGACAACTTAACCGACGCTGATCTGGACGTGGTCGCCTCATACGCCTTCGAGCGCTATTTCGAGACCAGTCTGCTCTGCGGCACTCCCGACAAGTGCTCCCATTTAATCGAGCGCCTGATGGAAGTCGGGGTCAGCGAAGTCGCCTGTCTCATCGATTTCGGTGTGAGCCTTGAACTGGTCATGGAGAGTCTGACGCACTTGAACGTCCTGCGCGAGCGTTTCAGCAAAGTGACGCCGCCGAATGAAGTCAGCGAACCTTAACGCCGAGATAATAATGAACAATCTAACCGAAAGAATCGCCGCGCTCTCGCCGGAGCAGCGCGCACTCCTGGATAAGCGGCTTCAGGGAAACCGCGAGAAATCTCTGACCCTGCAAATCATCACTCGCAGGCCCGCAGGCGCCTTCTGCCCCCTCTCTATCGACCAGGAGCATCTGTGGTTTCTCGATCAAGTTAATCCCGGCTCCTTCACTTACAATATCAGTGCATCCTTCCACCTTGCCGGGCCGCTGAACCGCACCGCGTTAGAAGAGAGCTTCAATGAAGTGGTCAGGCGGCACGAGTCTCTACGCACGACTTTCAGTTCGGTAGAAGGGCTGCCGCATCAGGTCATCGCCCCGTCTCTGATATTGGAGCTGCCGCGAATCGACCTCCGGCACGTACCTGAAGACGAGCGCACCGAAGTGTTGAAGCAACGGCTGGCCCGGGAAGCGCAAAAGCCGTTTAGTTTGAGCGAGGGGCCGCTCATCCGCGCCGTCCTGTTTCAGGTGGGCGAGGCGGAGCACAGACTGCTCATGACGCTGCACCACATCGTGACCGACAGGTGGTCGTACGCCTTGCTCTGGCAGGAATTGTCTGTCCTCTACGAGGCGTTTTCCAAAGGTCTTCCGTCGCCGCTCGCCGAGCTGCCCATCCAATTCGCGGATTTCGCTTTGTGGCAGCGGCAGTGGTTAAAGGGCGAGACGCTGGAAGCGCGTCTGTCGTACTGGAGAAAGCAGTTGGCCGGCGCCTCTTTCGTATTAGAACTGCCGACTGATCGTCCGCGGCCTGCCATCCAGTCCTTTCGCGGCACGAGACAATATCGCTATCAATCAGGGGCCCTCTGGGCCAGGCTCAGGGCCATGTGCCAGCAGGAAAATGTAACGCTGTACATGATGCTTTTAACCGCCTTCTACGTCCTGCTTTACAAATACACGGGGCAGGAAGACATCATCG
Organism: Pyrinomonadaceae bacterium; assembly: GCA_040510435.1. GTDB lineage: Bacteria > Acidobacteriota > Blastocatellia > Pyrinomonadales > Pyrinomonadaceae > QHXN01. The sequence continues at coordinate 11,628 of JBEVJD010000040.1, forward strand.
TCGGCTCACCTTACGCCAACCGCGCCCGGGTTGAGACTGAGAGCCTCATCGGATACCTGCTCAACATGCTCGTGCTGCGGGTGGACATGTCCGGCGACCCGAGTGTCCGCGAACTTCTGGGTCGCGTGCGCGAGACGACGACGGGAGCCTTCGCCAACGGTGAGCTCCCCTTTGCGAAACTCGTCAAAGAACTCCGGCCGGAACGCAACCTGAGCCGCAACCCGATTTTTCAAGTGTCCTTCGTCTTCGTCGATTATAAGAAAACGGCGGTGGGTTCGCCGCAGCTTGATCAGAAGATGATAAATACGGACAGCGGCTCCGTGGTGGCCGACCTCATGTGCGGGGTAAGGGAACACTCGGAACGGCCCACGCTGCTCTTTGAATACAACGTCGATCTATTCGACGCCGCGACCATCACCCGGATGATGATCCGCTATGAGACGCTGCTCGAAAGCATCCTCTCGCAGCCCGACGGACGGTTGAGCACGTTGGAGATGCTGACAGAGGAAGAGAAGGAGCAACAGCGAAAGTTAATCAGAACCGGTGAATAGCTGTAGGCCAAATGGAATTCTCGGAAGTGCCGGCAAGAGTTTAGAGAAATAGCAAGTCGATGCAACAGCACACCCTCGAAGGCTTTCGCCTCTCTCACCAGCAACGGCGACTCTGGCAGCTTCAGCAACAGTCTTCGGCCTATCGCGTGCAGTGCGCCCTCATCATCGAGGGGCCTCTCAAGAGCACGACTTTGCAGGAGGCACTGCAAAACGTCGTCAGCCGGCACGAAATACTGCGCACCGCTTTTCGCTTCCTGCCGAGCATGGGCCTGCCTGTGCAGGTGATGGCCGAGGATTGGACAATCGCGCTGCAAGAACTGGACGTGAGGCAATGCCCCGAGGAGGAGCAGAAGAAGAGGCTCAACGAGTACCTGTGCGAAGGGCGAGAGAGGGCGTTCGATTACGAGCGGGGCCGGGTGATAGACGCGGGTTTAGTCGCATTCGCGGCGGACAGACATGTGCTGGTAATCAACGCGTCGGCAATGTGCGTAGACGAAGATTCGCTCGGCAAGCTCGTCGGCGAACTCGTCGGGCAGTATGAGGCTTGCGTGGCCGGTAACTCGGAGATACGCGAGACGGTGCAGTACGCCGACTTCTCCGAGTGGCAGTATGAGCTACTCGAATCCGACGAGGCCGCGGCCGGCAGAGAGTTCTGGGAGCGTGAGCGACTGCTGACGCCGCCGCCGTCGCGCCTGCCCGGAGAAAGCGGCGGCGGCGACGACTCCTGTGCCTACCGACCGGAGGCGGTCACGGTCGTGGTCGATGCCGGGGTCGCGCGCCGTCTCGAAGCGTTAGCCGCGGGGGAGACGAGCACGACGGCGACGGCGCTGCTGGCCTGTTGGCAGAGCCTGCTGTGGCGTCTGACGGCCGAGCCGGAGGTGTTGGTACAGGCGGGGTTCGACTGCGGGAAGTACGACGACCTGCGCGAGTCGCTGGGGCTGTTCACGAAGTACCTGCCGCTGCGGTGTCAGTTCGGGGAAAATACTTCATTCCGGGATGTCATTCGGAGTGTCGATGCCGCCAGCCGCAACGCCCGCGAGTGGCAGGAGTATTACACGCCGCGACTGCCTCAAGACATGCGGGCGGGTGTTGAAGAATCGGCTTTGTATCACGTCGGATTCGAGTGCCAACCGGGGGAGCACGAGTACCGCGGTGCCGGCCTGACGTTTACCACGACAAATATTCGCGCCTGCACCGAGTACTTCAAGCTCCGCCTTAACGCGGCCCGGCTGATGGACACGTTGCGCCTGAGCTTCTACTACGACCCGCGCCGCTTCGACGCGGAGGCCGTCGTTCGATTCTCCGAGCAGTACCTGACACTTCTGGGAGCGTCCGTCGAGTCGCCGGACGCGCCCGTGGGCGCGCTCGCCCTGCTCGGCGAGAGGGAGCGTGACCGACTGCTCGTGGAATGGCAGGGGGCGACGGCTCCCTTCCCGCACGACCGCTGCCTGCACCAGCTCGTTGAGGAGCAGGCGGCGC
>JBEVJD010000041.1:0-8403 GCA_040510435.1 Pyrinomonadaceae bacterium
AGCCCGCGAAAAGAACGGAGCGCTACGGCGCGGAGCGACTGCGCGTGGGCGTCTCAACACTGTGCTCGCAGACGAGTTTATCGTAGCGCTCGGCAAGCATCCGCAATCAGAGCCACACTCACTTCACGACGCACCTGACATCAACTTTGAAGTGCAACACTGACTAAGACTCGTTGAAGCATTCGAGCGGCGTCCGGAAGCCGAGCCGCTTCCGCGGGCGCGTGTTGAGCCTGCGGGCTATCGCGTTACATTGCTGCCGGCTGAGCCCCGCCATGCTGACACCTTTCGGCAGGTACTGGCGCAGGAGCCCGTTGGCGTTCTCGTTACTGCCGCGCTCCCACGAGTGGTACGGCCGCGCGAAGTAGAAGAGCGCCTCCGTGCGCTCCTCGATCCGCTGGTAGTCGTGGAACTCCGTCCCGTTGTCGGCCGTCACCGTCTCGAACATCCCCGGGTGTCGGCGGATGAGGCTGATCGCCCTCCGGCTCAAAGCGGCCGCAGTCCGGTCGGCGAGCTTGCCGACGAGCACCAGCCCGGTCTTACGTTCGACCAAGGTCACGACGCAGTCCTTACTGCCCGAGCCCGCCACGGTGTCGGCCTCCCAGTGCCCGACTCGCCCGCGCGCCTCGACCTCCGCAGGGCGCCCCCCGATCATGCGCTTCCCGGCGAGCTGGCCGCGGCTGTCGTACGAGCCGTAGCGCTTACGCCGCTTCTTGCGGGCACCTCGGAGGTGAGTGAACGGAAGACTTTCGAGCTTTTTGGTCGCGGCCTGCTGCGTGGACGGCGAGAGGTGCGTGTCGGCGGGCGGGTGCGTGTCGTTGTCAGATTGCGTCTACCCTTGCAAGCGGCTTCGCATGATTGGCAGCATACTTTCTATTGAGCCCTCGTGCGCGGAGACGGTGAAGCCATTGGCGACACACTCGAAGGTTGAATCGTGGAAGGAGAAGACGTAATGCCTGAGCCTCTCGAACCTCTCAGCTCTGTGATACGGATGAACCGCATTCATTCTCTCAAGCTGCCGTATCCAAGACGAATTCTCGATTTGAAAAGCGCCGTAAGGGTGCAAGCCTCGACCCGCCAGAGGGTGCCCATGAAACGCCTCATCATTTGGCGCGCCGAACATAAAAGACCAGTAAGCTGTGAACTCGACGAGCGCCAGGGGCTCGCCCGGCGTGCTCGAATTAATAACACGGACGTAAGAGCCATCCCAATCGGTTGGCGTATCCTGCACGATGTAGGCGAGTAAGATTTTATATTCATCGCTCAGGACAACCGGCAACGGCGCGCCCACTGACGATTGCGGCACGTCCTCAAGCTCGACGACCTTGTCTCGCCCATCCACTGAATACATCGACGTTACCCGAGCGAAGCAAACTAACGTCGGGCATCATCCGCCCGCAAGGTTAAGGATACCAGCCGCGCTGTCGCGGGTCGGGCGCATGCCGTTGTTCGAGCGCCCCGGCCAGCCCGGATTACTTCCCCGCGCCCGGCCTCTTCGGCTCCTCGACGTTCGATAAGTGTGAAGCCACCACCTGCCATCGGCCGTCCCGCAGCACGTACGTGTCCGTGTACCGAGATTGCTCCCTGACCGTCTGACCGTCGCGCTCGTATTCGGTCACGACCCGCCCGATCAGTATCACCGTCCCCCCATACGCACGCGACCGCACGTCCTCGGTGTGGAACTTCATCCGGGGCTGCCCGGCGCGGCGCGGCGTCTTGACCATAGCCATCAACTGCGGCTTGGTCTGCATCGCGCCGTTCGGGAAGGTGATGGTGAAGTCATCCGCCACGATGCGTTCCATCGCGGCGCCGTCATGCTGCTCGTACGCGTCGAGCCACTCTCGCTCCAGTTTCCTGACCTCCTCTTCGGCTTTCGTGGGCTTCGGCTGCTGCGCCTGTTGAGCAGACGAGAAGCCGCACGCGGTAACGATTAGCGTGACGAGTATGATTATTCTCACAGACATGATTCGCCTCCGGTCGTGTTCTCTCTCATGGCCGACGCACGCGCCTGTCAGGCCGCCGCTTCGAGCCGGGCGGTTTGGCCGACCTCCTCCACAATCCCCGCAAGCTGTACGACGAACGCGTCTATCGCGGCGGCCTCGACCGGGACGTGCAACACCACGGTATCGCTCACGCCGCCGCCCGCTTCCGGGTCGCTGCGCAACCTGACCTCGGCGGCCGCGTGGCCGACCGAGTCCAGACAGTAGAAACGGAAGCCCGCCCCGCCACCGGCATAGGCCGAGTCAAAGGAGCCGACCTCGAACTCGCGTGCGTCGTTCTGGCTGCCGGGGAAGTCACGCAATACCTCCGCCAGTTCCGTCAGCGCGTCGGAGTCTGCATACACATCTACCTGCCCGGCGAAGACCCCGTTCGATGCCGTGATCCGCAACTCGATGAGGTGTTCGTCGGTGTAGATGATGGAGATTTGCAACCCGGCTTTCATCAGTTCCTTCGTCAAGAAGGTGCCCTACGTCAGGCTTCCTTCTGTCGCCCGCGTGACCATCTCTGTTCGGTGGCGAAGTACGTCCACCAGATCACGAAGAGTTGGAACGGCACCCTCACGAGCAGGTAGGCGGGGCCGGCCCCGTGGCCGCCGAAGTCCACGCGGTTGAGTGCCGCATAGATGTTCGCGGGGAGGACGCACACCAGCAACAGGATGAGGCAGAGTCCCGTCAGCCTCGTCAGGCCGGGCACCCACACGCCTACCGCCCCCAGCAGCTCTAACACCCCGGTGACGTAGACGGCCTCCACGCGGAAGGGGACGCCGGGCGGCAGCATCGCCGCCATCTCTTCCGTTTTGATGAAATGCCCGACGCCCGCGAAGAGGAAGAAGAGGGTGAGCCCCACCCTGGCGCGCGCGGCCGGCGCGAGCCGCAGGCCGGCGACCCACCGCGCGGCCAGAGTGAGTATCAGGTACGGGACTACCAGCAGCAGAAGTAGAAACAGTAGAAGCATAACGCCAGCCTTCGGACGGAAGCCTAACGCCCGACTCGACCCGACGGCCGACGATACCACACAAGCCGCGCCGCGGGACACGGGCTCGACGGAGGGAGGCGGAGTTGAGCCACCGCGAGGCGCTGCTTGCCCGATTGGACCGGCTCGATTGGCGCAACCGGCTCGACCTGCTGCGGCGCAGCACCGGCGCCTTTTGGAACGCGCTGTGGCTACAGCCGAAGCGTCTGGAGGACGAGATGTTTCAGGACTTGCGCTTCGGCGTGCGTCGGGCTGTACGGCATTCTCTCTTACAGCGTCGCCAGCCGGACGAACGAGATCGGGATTTGGATGGCGCTCGGGGCCCGGAGTCGCAACGTGTTCTGGATGATTCTGCGCGAGGCGTTGTGGCTGGTCGTCGCGGGCGTGCCTTGGGGTTGCCGTTGGTCTTCGCCGTGACACGTCTGGCCTCGGCGCTGCTCTTCGGGTTGACGCCGACCGACCCCGCCTCGCTGCTCTTGGCGGCGATGCTGATGCTCGCGTCGGCGTTGGTGGCGGCTACCTGCCGTCGCGCCGCGCCACGCGCGTAGCCCCTCTGGCGGCGCTGCGGCGCGAGTAGCCCTACTGCTTCTTAACGAACCACAGCGACTCGTTCATCGAGGGGTCGCCGGCTATCACCCGCAGACGATATCGCGCCTTCTCCTCGTGCAGGAAGACCCTCACGTCCAAAGACCCGCCCGGCAAATAGATCGCCCACATGTCCTGCTGCCGGTAAAGGTTCCAGCTCCCGCTCCACGATGCGAAGAGGACGCGCGGGGCGCTCTCTTGCGACAGGTAAGGGATGTCGCGCGCCTCGAAGGAGGTCTTGGTTAAAGATAACTGCGGCACGTTGGAGCCGCCCGAGAGTTTGGCGCTCAGGCCCTTCAGTCGCGCCTCCGTCTCCTCGTCCGGCACCCAGAGACCCGCCAACTGGGACTCATTCGGCCTGGCGGGCGACGGGGTGGAGGAGACGCCCCTTGACGACTCGCGGGGCGGCAGCCATGCCTGCCAGTCGGGCTGGCTGGCGATTGAATACAGGGAGTAGATGAGCGCCACCCACGTGGCGTACATGAAGATGCGTCGTCCCAGACTTGTCTTTGGTGACTCTCCGTATCTCATCATATTCACACGCGTGCGCGCCGTCGTCGGGCGGCGTCGAATCATCGGAGCGCCCTTTTGGCGTTGTTGCTGCGGGCCAAAACTGCGCCGAGCCGTACCAGCGGCGCGCCGAGGAGGGCGAGCACGGGAACCCCGACGACGATCACGCTCATGACCAACATCCCGGGGGCGTCATCATCCGGGTGCTGGGCCTGGTAACGACGCGCGTCGTATATGACGTAACCGGCGACGATGACGGGCCAGACGAAGGCGAGGCCGGCCGACAAAAGACCGCTCGCCCAACCAGGCCACTTGCGCCGCAGCACCCGGAGTTCGGCGAGATACCCGAGTCCCGCGCAACTCGTGACGAAGACGATGGCGGCTGTTGTCAGGCGAACCCACGTCATGATCGTTTCCGCCCGACGCCTCTCCGGATTATGCGGACGCCGGACTGCGATTAACTCTTCGAGACATCTTTAAGAGCCTTATCGACGGCCGCGCTCAGTTGAGGCCGTTGGCCTTCCGGTACTCCTTGAGGAAGGCGCTGGCGAACTTCTGGGCAGGGCTGGCGAAGAGCTTCTTCTTACCTTCCCAGGTGAAGAGGACGCGGCGTCCCCCGCCGGCCACGGGGACGTAGGCCGAGCCGTAGCCGGCGTCGATGTCAACGTACTTGGGCTCCGTCTGGCCGGTGGGATTCCCCAAGACATCCAGCTTCTTCTCCATGCCGGCGGCGGCCTTGATCGTGTCGGCCGCGAAGAGGAGGATCAGCTCGGCCGCCTCGGGCGCTTCCACGACTTCGATGCCGGCCTTCGACTTCCGCAGCTCGTCCACAATTCGCTCACGGTTCTTCCGGCTGGCGCCCGCGTCCACGTAGATTCGCTTGAGCCCCTTCAACTCCGAAGGGCCCCCGTAAACCCGCTCCTGCGCGAAGTAGGCGGGGGCGCAGAGCAGCAACAGCGTCGTGACGGCCATTAGTCTTCTCATGGGCGTAAATGTAAGGCCCCGCAGCGGCCGAAAGCAAGATTTTTGCGCGCGCGTCGAACGCACTAGTGCCCGAGGTAGCGCTCGCCGGCCTCGACGCGCAGGGGCAGGCGATTCTGCCTTGGCGGGAGCGGGCAGGTCGCGTACTTCGTGAAGGCGCAGGGCGGGCTGTAAGCGCGGTTGAAGTCGAGCGTGACGCGGCCTTCGCGGTCGGGCGGGTCAGCGTAGAGGTAGCGACCCGCGCCGTAGGTCTCCTTCCGGTTCGTCTGGTCGGCGAAGATGATGAAGAACTGCTCCGAGCCCGTCTCTTTCAGCGCTTCGAGTTTGTAAGGGCGGCCGTCCACCTCGAAGGCGAGTGTGCCGGGCGAGGTCTCGTCCGTCTCCATCCCGAGCACGTTGAGGATGGGCACCTGCTTCGGCGGGTCGTAGGGCTCGAAGCGCGCGTTGACGACCCACTTCCTGTCGGCCGGATAGTAGTCCGTCCCCTTGAACTCGGCGCGCGCGGGGTTCTCGCGGTCTCTGACGCGGAGCCCCAGACGCTCGCCGCGCTTGACGACGTTGAAGCTCAGCGACCCGAGTTCGAGCAACGTCGGCTCGCCCTTCTCGTCCGACTGTAGTTCGAGCGTCGTGACGGGCTGACCCTTCGAAGTTATCTTCGCGTCCGGGTTCGCTTCGAGCGTCACCTTGCCCGCGGCGAGCCGCAGCGTGCCCGCGTGCTGCGGGGCCTTGCTGTCGGGCAGGACGAGTTCGCCCGCCGGGTCGCTCCCGAAACGGTTCTCGCCCTCCTTGAGCCAGAAGAGGCCGATGAGCGACAGCCATCCGTCCTCGCTCTTCAGTCCCGCCAGACGCTTCGTCTTCCACTGCTCCAACTCCTGCTCGTACGAAGCCCCCGGCGCCGCGGCCTGCTGTTGGGGCGTCGCCGCCGGGGTCGGCTGCGGCTTGGCCGGCTCCTCTACACGCGCGCACGCCGCGCAGAGTAAGAGCGACGCGGTGAGGATGAAAAGTTTACGAATGGACACTCCTGAAACTCCTTCCATCAATCACTCAGAACCTGCCAGTAAAGCACCCGCTCCGGAGGAGCGGCATGTTTATAGCTCAAGTCGCTTATTATTCTGCCGAGCCCCGGAGGGGCGACATCGGACATGTCGCCCCTCCGGGGCTCAGGGTTTATGAAATCCCTCGGGCTATAAACATCCCGCCCCTCTGGGGCGACGACATATCAACCTATCACTCAGCACAGCTCAACCATTCGCGGCGATGCCCGCCCCACGCCGTTTGATGACCTGCGCGGCGAAGCGCTCCATCTCTTCGAGCTGCGGGCTGCATTGGAGCAGGAGCAGTTCGACGCCCGCGTCCTCGAACTCCCCGACGCGCGCCGCCACCTGCTCGGGCGTCCCCACCAGCCCGGAGCGCAGCCCGCGGTTCGAGACCGAGTAGTCTTCGAGCGACACGCGCTGCTCCAACTGCGTGCCCGCGAGCCACTGCTGATAGTTGTCGTAGCCCGCGGCCGACTGATGCACGTCGGTGATGCGCCCCAACTCCTTCCGCGCCTCGTCTTCCGAGTCGCGCACGACGGTATACCCGGCCACGCCGTATTTCATCGGCCCGAGCCCCAGCCGCTCGCGCCGCGCCGACATGTCGAGCACCTTCTCGCGCACGCGCTCGGGCGGGTCGCCGTGCATCACGTAGGCATCGCAGCGCGCGGCGATCAAGTCCTTCGCCGCCTCCGACTCGCCGCCCGCGTAGATGACGGGGCGCGGCTTCGTGACTGGCTTCGGCTGGAGCACCGTGTCGGAGACCTTGTAGAACTTCCCCTCGTAGGAGAAGTGGTCTTCCTTCCACGCGCGATCCAAGACCTCCAGCCACTCGGCCGTGCGCGCGTAGCGGTCGTCGTGCTGCTCGAAGTGCACGCCGTACATCGCCGCCTCGGATGCCCACCAGGAGGAGACGACGTTCAAGGAGAGACGGTCACCCCCGCCGATGTGGTCGATGTTGGCGGCCTGCTTGGCGAGGAGCGCGGGGTTGTGGAAGGTCGGGCGCACGGCCACCATCAACTCCAAACGCTCGGTCACGGCGGCGAGCGCCGCGGCCGTCGACCACGCGTCGAGCGAAGGCGCCTCGACGCCCTTGATGTCGTTCAGGTTCAGCTCGGCGACGAGCGTCAGGTCGTACCCGATCTGCTCACTGCGCTGCGCGAGGCGTCTGACGTAGTCCCAGCTCGCCTCCATCCCCTCGTCTTCGACGTTCCTCAGCCAGCCGCCGAAGACCGGGAGCCAGTAGCCGTAACGCATCGGCGCACCTCCTCCTCCAAATAATCGACCAGCCGCGCGTGCGGGTCGAAGCCAAGGACGCGCACCGCGTCCGCGACGAAGTTCGACAGCGCGTTGATGTCGTAGAAGCGGGGCCGCCCGTCACGCTCGTCAATCAGATACTCGACGCCGCCGATGTCCAACCCCGCGCCCGCGGCGATGCGCTCGACCTGCTCGACGATCTCGGCCGGCGGCTCGTAACGCTCGACCTTCAGCCCCGCCTTCGGCGCGTCGGCCAGACACACTTCGCCGACGGCCGCGACGCCCGCGCGCTCCACGTCGCAAATCTCCGCCGGGCACAGGTTGAAGCTCTCGCCCTCCGTGTAGACCTTCATCGCGTAGAGGAAGCGGCCCGCCAAGGTCTCGACGCGGACGATGTGGCCGCCGCCCGCCTGTATGTACTCCTGCACGAGCGCCGTCGAATCAATCCCCAACTCGACGAGCCCCGCCCCGAGCGCGTACTCAAGGTCGTCCGCGCTCTCGAAGCGCACGATCCCCGCCCCGCGCCCGCCGATGTTCGGCTTGACGACGAGCGGAAATCTCAACTCGCGCGCGGCCTCCCTCACCTCTTCGAGACTGTTGACGACGCGCGTGCGCGGGAACTCGATGCCGAGCGAGGTGAAGAGCGAGAGCTGCAAAGCCTTCGAGGTCTCGTAATCAAACGCGCGGCTCCCGTTGACGACGCGCACGCCTGTGCGTTCGAGGTGGCGCAGGTACTGGCGCGTGTAGAAGACGGCGTTGCCGTGCCCGCGCAGGTACGCGGACGCGCTCATGCGGTTGAAGAGAAGGGCGAAGCCTTCCGCCCCCGCGCCCGGGTCGAAGCGGTGGCGTGCGGCGTCCACGCGGACGTAAGGGGTGCCGCGCCGTTCAAGCTCCGCGAAGAGCGGGCGGAACCAATCGGGATGTTCGTAATAGACCGCGATGGGCGGCAAAAGCGCTGCCATACAGAATCCCTCCGGAAACAAAAAGGCCGCCCCCGCGAGAGCGGCTGGGGCGACTCGAAAACCTTACCCGCGGGACGCAGGCAAGTCAAGTAAGTAGACAGTAG
>JBEVJD010000042.1:0-34799 GCA_040510435.1 Pyrinomonadaceae bacterium
GCCAGATTTACGCGACCAACTTCGTCTTCAAGACCATCGAGACCGAGGCGCGCGTCTCGCAAAGGCATCTGGCGGAGACGGGGCGGGTGCTCTTCCGGGACATCCTCGCGGCGGAGCGGGAGGACGGGCGCCGAATCGTCTACGAGAACGAGCGGGCGGTGGCCTTCATGCCCTACTTCGCGCGCTACGCGTATGAGGTCTACGTCGCACCGAAAGAGACGCACCCCTCGATTGCGGCGCTGACGGAGGAGGAGCGTGGAGACTTCGCGGAGGCGCTGCGGCGGATGGTGGTGAAGTTCGACAACCTGTGGGGGGTGCCGTTCCCGTACGTGATGGTGCTGCACCAGGCGCCGACCGACGGTGGCGATTATGTGGGCTTCCACTTCCACATCGAGTTCCACCCGCCGCTGCGGAGGCCGAACCTGTTGAAGTATCTGGCGGGGCCGGAGATCGGTGGGGGCAACTTCCTCTCGGACACGTCGCCGGAGGAGAAGGCGGCCGAGCTGAAGGCCGCCCCCGACGTGCATTACAAGCACGCCGCCCGTTGAGCGTGGGCTTTGACGCACACGAGTTTATGGAACTTATAGAACGCCCGTCAGGGCCGAGGTCTAAAGTCGATGTTAAAAATAAGAAGAGCCGCTTCAGTTCTCGTCATCCTCTTCCTCTGCTGCATCGCCACGAACGCGCAAGCGCGGCAGAGGTGGACGGAGCAGCAGGCGCGCGAATGGTACGCGAGGCAGCCGTGGCTGGTCGGCGCCAACTACAACCCCGTGAGCGCCATCAACGCGCTGGAGATGTGGCAGGCCGACACCTTCGACCCCAAACAGATCGACCGCGAGCTGGGCTGGGCCGAAGGCTTAGGCATGAACACGATGCGCGTCACCCTCCACGACCTCGTCTGGCAACAAGACCCGGAGGGTTACAAGAAGCGGATTGATGAGTTCCTGACCATCGCCGCACGGCACAGAATCAGGCCCATGTTCGTCCTGTTCGATTCGGTCTGGGACCCTGACCCGAAGCTCGGCAAGCAGCGCGACCCGAAGCCGGGCGTGCATAACTCCGGCTGGGTGCAGGGGCCGGGCCGCGCGGCGTTGCAGAACCCCGCCGAGTACAAGCGCTTCGAGACGTACGTCAGGGGCGTCGTCGGCGCGTTCGCCAAAGACGAGCGCATCCTGGCGTGGGACATCTGGAACGAGCCGGACAACGTGAATAACGGAAGCTACGGCGAGAAGGAGCCGAAGAACAAAGTTGACCTCGTGCTGGCGCTCCTGCCCAAGGCGTTCGCGTGGGCGCGCGAGGCCGGGGCGACTCAGCCGCTGACGGCCGGGCCGTGGAAGGACGACTGGTCAACGCACGAGAAGATGTCGCCGACCGACCGCCTGCTGGTAGAGCAGTCGGACATCATCACCTTCCACAACTACGACCACCCGTCCGAGCTTGAGAAGCGCATCAACTGGCTCAAGCGCTACAACCGGCCGATGATCTGCACCGAGTACATGGCGCGCGGCAACGGCAGCTACTTCTTTGGCAGCCTGCTCGTCGCGAAGGCGCACAACGTCGGGATGATTAACTGGGGGCTGGTGCAGGGCAAGACGCAGACGCACCTGCCGTGGGACTCCTGGCAGCGCCCCTACACCGACCGCGAGCCCTCCGTCTGGTTCCACGAGGTCTTCCGCACCGACGGGGCGCCGTACATCCCCGAGGAGGTCGAGTTCATCAAGCGCATGACCGGCGCGTCGAAGGCCGCGCGCCCTTAACCGCAGACGAGGCCGGAGAGTTTCGCCCGGGGGTTTGAAAAGAGATGAGAACGTTTCATAACGCCAGGAGTCTTTCGTCCAGACTGCTCACGCACGCGTGCGCGCTCGCGCTCGTCTCCGCGCAGGCACTGCCCGCCGCCGCGCAGGAGCGCGCCATCACCGTGCAGGTGGATCGACCCGGCGCGGCCATCCCGAGCACGCTCTTCGGCCTCTTCTTCGAGGACATCAACTTCGGGGCCGACGGCGGCCTCTACCCCGAGCGCGTGAAGAACCGTTCCTTCGAGTTCCCGGAGCCCTTGATGGGTTGGAAGCAGGCCGCGCCCGGCGACTCGAAGGGCGTGCTTCAGGTCTACGACCGCATCGGGGAGAGGGACGCCCCGAACTCGCACTACCTCCGCATCAAGGTGGACGAGCCCGGCAAAGGCTTCGGCGTCACGAACGAGGGCTTCCGCGGCGTCGGCGTGGAGAAGGGCAAGGAGTACACCTTCTCGGTCATGGCGCGCGGCGCGGGCGGCTCGCCACGCGCGTTGCGCGTCGAGGTGTTGGGCGCCGACGGGCGCTCGCTCGGCGAGGCGCGCGTGTCGGGCTTCACCCCGCAGTGGAAGAAGTACTCGGCGCGGCTGCGCGCCACGGGGTCTGAGGCGAAGGCGCGCGTCGAAGTTTTGGTCGAGGGCGCGGGCGCGCTCGACGTTGACCTCGTCTCGCTCTTCCCAGTGGAGACGTGGGGGAACCGCGCGAACGGACTCAGGCCCGACCTCGTCAAGCTGCTGAAGGAGATGAATCCGGGTTTCCTGCGCTTCCCCGGCGGCTGTATCGTCGAGGGGCGCACGCTCGAACAGCGCTACCAGTGGAAGACGACCGTCGGCGACCCCGACGACCGACGCCTCATCGTCAACCGCTGGAACACAGAGTTCCGCCACCGCCTGACGCCCGACTACTACCAGTCCTTCGGCCTCGGCTACTTCGAGTATTTTCAGTTGAGTGAGGACATCGGCGCCGAGCCGCTCCCCATCATGAACTGCGGCATGGCCTGCCAGTTCAACACGGGCGAGCTGGCGCCGTTGGAAGACCTCGACCACTTCATCCAGGACTCCATCGACCTGATCGAGTTCGCCAACGCGCCCGCCAACACGAAGTGGGGCCGCGTCCGCGCCGCGATGGGTCACCCCAAGCCCTTCAACCTGAAGATGCTCGGCGTCGGCAACGAGCAGTGGGGGCCGCAGTACGTCGAGCGCTACAAGGCTTTCGCGCGCGTGCTCAAGGCGAAGTACCCGAACATCACGCTCGTCTCCAGCTCCGGCCCGTTCCCCGACGGCAAGGAGTTCGACTACCTCTGGGGCGAGCTGCGCCGGCTGAATGCCGACATGATTGACGAGCACTACTACCGCCCGCCGCAGTGGTTCCGCGACAACGCGGGCCGCTACGACGACTACCCGCGCCAGGGCCCGAAGGTCTTCGCCGGTGAGTACGCCGCGCAGTCGGTCGCCATCGCCAGCCCCGACAACCGCAACAACTGGGAGTGCGCCCTCTCGGAGGCCGCCTTCGTCACGGGACTTGAGCGCAACGCCGACGTGGTGCGCCTCTCCTCCTACGCGCCGCTCTTCGGCCACGTCGAAGCGTGGCAGTGGACGCCGAACCTCATCTGGTTCGACAACCTGCGCTCCTACGGCACGCCGAACTATTACGTGCAGAAACTCTTCAGCACGAACCTCGGCACGCGTCTGTTGCCCGTGCTCATCGACGGCTCGCCGAAGAACGGGCGCGACGGCATCTACGCGTCCGCCTCGCTCGACGAGGGTTCGGGGGAGGTCATTCTGAAGGTCGTCAACACCGCCCCTTCGCAGAGGGAGTTCCGCATCAATCTCGCGGGAGCAAAAGGCGTGAGGGGCGGAAGGGCCCTCGCACTGGGGTCAACAAACCTCAAGGCCGAGAATAGCCTCGACGAGCCGACCCGGGTCAGCCCGGTCGAGAAGCCGCTGCCTGTCACCTCGGGCGAGTTCACCTACGCGCTCGGGCCCAACTCGCTGACGGTGCTGCGCGTCACGACGGTCAGGTGAACGTCTGATGAAACTTTTGGCGCTCGTCGCCCTCTGCGTCTCGCTCTCGGCCGCGCCCGCGCTCCCCGTTGCCGCGCAGTCACCGGCGCGCTCTGCCGGTCGCGCGAGCGCGCCGGTCGCGCGACCGGCGAGCGTTCGCATCGACGCGCGCAGAGTCGAGAACCGCATCAGTCCCCTCCTCTACGGACAGTTCCTCGAATTCATGTACGAGGGGATGAAGTTCGGCGTGCACGCCGAGCTGCTGCGTGACCGAGGGTTCGAGGAGGCGCCGAACGCGCTGGGACTGCCGCGACACTGGGAGCGCTACCCGGACGACCGTAACGACGACTACGGCCTCGCCTTCAAGTGGGACGACTCCGCCCACTATCCGCCCCGCCGTGCGTCGAACGTCGAGACGGGCGAGAAGCGCGCGCCCGAGCATTCGCTCCGCGTTGAGGCGGGCGACGGAGTCATCGCGCGCCGCGGCTTCTACCAGCCGCGCGTGCCCGTGCGCGCGGGGGCCACGTACCGCGGCCACCTCTGGCTGAAGGCCGAAGGTTATTCGGGCGGCGTCAGCGTTGCGCTCGAATCGGACGTGAACCTCGGCGAGACTTACGCCGAGGCCGGGGTCGGGAACGTCGGCGGCGACTGGCGCCGGTACGAATTCACACTGCGGCCGTCGAAGACCGACCCGCTCGCGCGGCTGTGCGTGCTCTTCGGCGGGCGCGGGCGCGTGTGGGTCGATCAGGTCTCGCTGATGCCGGCCGACGCGGCGCCGGGCGGCGTCCGCCCCGACGTGTTCGAGCGCGTCAAAGACCTGAAGCCCGCCTTCATACGCTGGCCGGGCGGCAACGTCGCGCAGGACTACCGCTGGCTCTGGGGGGTCGGCCCGCGCGACGAGCGCTTCACCTGGGTCAACCTCTCCTGGAAGAACGAGCCCGAGCCGGGCGACTTCGGCACCGACGAGTTCATTGCCTTCTCGCGCGCCGTGGGGGCCGAGCCCTCGATCACCGTCAACGTCGAGGGGCGCGGAGCCACTGCCGCCGAGGCCGCCGCGTGGGTGGAATACTGTAACGGCGCGGCCGACACGAAGTACGGCGCGATGCGTGCGGCGAACGGGCACCCCGAGCCGTACCGCGTGAAGTACTGGGAGGTCGGCAACGAAATTTGGGGGGACTGGGTGCGCGGCCATTCGGACGCCGCCACCTACGCGCGCAACCTGCGCGCGTACGCGCGGGCGATGCGCGCCGTAGACCCCGCAATCAAGCTCATCGCCGTCGGCGACAACGACATGAAGTGGAACCGCACGGTGCTCGCCGAGGCCGGGCGCGAGATAGACTACCTCGCCATCCATCACTACTACGGGCGCAGGGAGGCGGCCGGCGATTCTTCGAACATTCTGGCGCGCCCTCTCTACTTCGGCCGCTTCTACGAGCAGGTCGGGCGCGCGTTGAAGGAACTGGTTCCGGGCCGCGACATCCAACTGGCGATCAACGAGTGGGGGCTCGACCTGCCCGTAGAGCGTCAGTATTCGATGGAGTCGGCGCTCTACGGCGCGCGCCTCATGAACGTCTTCGAGCGCGCGGGCGACCTCGTCGGGATGAGCGCCGTCTCCGACCTCGTCAACGGTTGGCCGGGCGGCATCATTCAGGCCGGCCGGCACGGGCTCTTCGTCTCGCCCCTCTACCACGTCAACCGCCTCTACGCCGAGCACCGCGGCGACCAACGCCTCTCTACGGAAGTCACCTCGCCGACCTTCGACACGAGCCGCGAGGGCAAGGCCGTGCCCGTCCTCGACGTGAGCGCCGCCCGCACGGCCGACGGCCGGAGGATTTACGTCAAAGCCGTGAACGCGGACGCGAGCGCGGCACTCACGACCAGCATCGTAGTCGAAGGCGCCAACGTCGCGCCGCGCGCCGAGATGCAGGTCTTGACCGCGAGTTCGTCGGGCGACTCGAACGACTTCTCAAGGCCGGACGCGGTCTCCGTCAAAACGGTGCCGGTGCGCGCGGGCGAGAGCTTCACGGTGACGCTGCCTAAACACTCCGTCGCAGTCATCACCCTCGATCTGGTACGCTAGCAGGGGCATGTAAATTCGAGCGCGGCCGTGCCACGGCCCAGCCTCCTGAACGACCGTTCGTGAGTGAGGCGATGGTGCGCTCCGGTTTGCGCTCTATCTCGCCGGGCCCGGGCTATATGTGTGATGCCGCACGGACGGATGCCCTCTCGTCTGATGTAACCTCCCCGCGGACTAATCCACAGTCTGGCGTACCGAGAGAACCGGCGACTCCCTCCTTATATCCCGACCTGAGATTATTCCCGCTCAGTCAACCATTTACGACGTGCCTTACGGAAGACGACGTAGCCTCTCCCCGTGAATCACGGGGCACTTCCATGGACGGAGGACTCACATGAACAGATCGAGCACACACCTGTAGAAGAGCGGCACTCACCCTCGTCCTCTGCGTGTTGACGAGCGCGCTGGCGATGCCATTCGGCGACGCGGGCCGCGCCGCCCTTCCGTTTGCGGGCGCCCCGAGCCACCAAGCGGCGGCGGCGCCCGAAGCCTACGGCAAAATAGAGATGAGCTTCGAAGAGAACTGCGGCCAGACCGACGCGCAGGTGAAATATCTCGCGCGCGGCGCAGGCTACACAGTCTTCCTGACGGAGTCGGAAGCCGTCTTCGTGCTCGCGCGCAAGAGCGCGGCCGAGGCCGACGGCCGCGAGCTTTTAACGAAAGGCGACGCGCCGCGGCGAGAGGACGCGGCGCCGACGGCCGTCCTTCGCATGAAGTTGGAGGGGGCCAACCCGCGGCCGGCCGTCTCGGGCGTGGAGGAGTTGGTGGGTAAGGTCAACTACTTCGTCGGCTCGGACGCGGCCCGCTGGCAGACGGACATCCCGACCTACGGGCGTGTGCGTTACGATAACGTGTACGAGGGCGTCGGCCTCGTCTTCTACGGCAAACAGAGTCAACTCGAATACGACTTCGTGGTCGCGCCAGGGGCGGACTCCGGGCAGGTCGCGCTCGGCTTCGAGGGCGCGGACAAGGTCGAGGTGGACGCGGCGACGGGCGACCTCCTGCTTCGGGTGGGCGAGGGCACGCTCAGGCAAACGAAGCCCACGGTCTACCAGGAAGTGGACGGCGCGCGGCGCGCAGTCGAGGGCGACTACGAGCCGCGGGGCGAGGGGCGCGTCGGCTTCCGCGTCGGCGAGTACGACCGCTCGCGGCCGCTCGTCATCGACCCGGTGCTGCTCTACTCCACCTACATGGGCGGCAGCGAAACTGATATTGGCAATGACATCGCGGTGGACTCGTCCGGCAGCGCCTACGTCACAGGGTTTACCGTCTCGGTCAACTTCCCGACGCACAACCCCATTCAGTCCGCGCGAAACGGCTCTGCTGACGCCTTCGTGATGAAGATTAACGCGGCGGGCACGGCCATCGTCTACTCCACCTACCTCGGCGGCGGCAACAGTGAAGGTGGCAGTGACATCGCGGTGGACTCGTCCGGCAGCGCCTACGTCATAGGGGCTACCCCCTGCATCGACTTCCCGACGGCCAACCCCATGCAGCCCAGGAATCACGGAGGCACACGCGATGCCTTCGTGACTAAGTTGACCCCCTCTGGCTCCGCGCTCGCTTACTCGACTTACCTTGGCGGCGGCGACTCTGACAGCGGCAACGCCTTCGTGCTGATGGAATACTTCGGCTACCTGCGGCGCGACCCCGACGCCGCGCCCGACGCAGACTTCTCCGGATACAACTTCTGGCTGGGCAAATTGGACAGCTTCAGCGGCGACTACCGCCGGGCCGAGATGGTCAAAGGCTTCATCTCCTCAGACGAGTACCGCAGGAGGTTCGGGCAGTAGCAGCAGCCATCAGGTACCCCACGAGCGCCGCCCGAGTGCCCGCGACCCGGGCGGCGCTCGACTCAAACCCGCCGGTCTTTCGTGTGGGCGGCCGCGCTGAACACCACGTAGACGCCTTAGACGGGTTATACTGAATTGATGAACGAAACCACATGGGCTAATCAACCCCGGGCCGACCAGCGGGGTCTGGACTATGCCGTCTGCACACAGTTCCTCCTCATGCATCTGGTCTGCCTCCTTGCGTTCTGGACGGGTGTGAGCGCGGCGGCGGTCGCCGTCTGCCTGGCGCTCTACGTCGTCCGCATGTTCGCCATCACCGCGGGATTCCACCGCCTCTTCTCTCACCGCTCGTACAGAACCGGGCGGCTCTTCCAATTCCTGCTCGCCTTCGCGGGGACGGCCGCCTACCAGAAGGGGCCGCTCTGGTGGTCGGCGCACCACCGGCGACACCACCTCAACGTCGATACCGAGGAAGACCTGCACTCGCCCGTCATGCGTTCCGTCTGGCAGTCGCACGTCGGTTGGTTCCTGAGCCGGGAAAGCCGTGCGACCGACAAGAAGCTCATCCCCAACCTGCTCAAATACGGAGAGCTGCGATGGCTGGATAAGTACTACGGACTGCCGCCGATCATGCTGGCGGCGGCGACCTATCTGCTGGGAATGTTTCTCGGCCGTTACTACCCCGGCTCGGGCACCTCCGGCTGGCAGATGCTAATCTGGGGCTTCTTCGTCAGCACGGTGCTGCTCTACCACGGCACCTTCACAGTCAACTCGGTCGCGCACCTCTTCGGCAGCCGTCGCTTCGAGACGGCGGACAACAGTCGTAACAATTTCCTGATCGCGCTCATCACGCTCGGCGAGGGTTGGCACAACAATCACCACCACTACCCTGCGTCCGAGCGCCAGGGGCTCTACTGGTGGGAGATTGATGTCTCGCACTATGTGCTGCGTGCGCTCTCCACGGTGGGCGTCGTGCGCGACTTGAAGGAGCCCCCAACACGCTCAACTACTGACGGCACTTTCAGCAACACACAGAACACGCACGATGCGCGTGCCCACGACGGCGGCATCGCACCCGGCTATTAGGCGCCCGAGCACTCCGGGGCTGATTTCTGCGAGCACTCAGTTAGTCGAGCCCTTCTGCTCCGAGTGCGGTCGTTCACTGCGTGCCGGCCGGAACACCGCATCGGTCACTTCCATGTTGAATTTCACCTCTTTCACAACGATGACCGCGGTGCCTTCCGACGGGTTGTTCGTCACAATTTTGAACGGAACCAGCACGCCCTCTACGGGGCGGTAGCCACTGAAATGTTCCGTCACCAACATCTTCAAGGCCGTGCCGCCGTATGAGACGGAGGACTCGCGGCGCAGGACGAGGAACGACTTCGTCGAGACGTAGTCGGTGACGGTGTTGCCGTTCTCCTGCGTCTTGGCGACGACGTACACGTCCTCGTCGCCCACGCGCGAGATGCGTTTGAGCGCGACCGTTTTATAGAGCGATTTCCAGTTGAGCGGGGCGTAGAAGTCTGAGGCGATGCGGGCGTCTTCGAGCTGCTTGCCGGTTTTCGCCTGCGGGGTTCCGAAACTGGCTTCGACGCCGCCGCCCGTCCCGTCGAAGTATTCGAAGATGCTCCCGATCTGCTTGTCGAGTGCGTAGAGCGTGGTGCGCGACGCCAGTTTGTTCGGGGCTTTCGCGCTTGTCGTGCTCACGCCCCGCACGCCCTCGTTCTCAAAATCGATGCTCGCCGTCACGAGCATCGAGTGATGCCCGCGCAGATTCGTCTCGCCGCCCAGAGCCTCCACGACCCGCGCCATCAAATCATCAACCGAGGGGGCGCCCTTCAAGTCCGGCGTGCGTCGGAATGCGACTTCCCCGCCCGGCTGTTTGATTAATAGACCGCCGGGTTTGCCCGACGCGTCGCGCCTGAAGTTGACACTGAAATCTTCGGGGAGCCCTGCGAGGGCGAAGGCGTCCTTCTCTTTTTCGATCAGCGCGCGGGGCGGGAGCCCCTGTGAGAGCAGCATCAGTCGCCCCGCCTCGACGGCGACCTCCAAAGGCTTTCCCGTCCTCTCGTTTTCATAGCTCCCGGCCAACTCTCTCTGCGCCGGGGTCAACTCCCGCGGCGAACTCTCAGGCGGCGCGGCCTCGCCCTTCGGGGTCGTGTTAGCCGCCGTCTGCACGGTCGGTGCTCCCAACAGGTTGGCCCAGACAATCTCCGCCACCTCGGCGTCGAACGGCGAGTAGGAGACGTTGCTCAACATGGCAAAGCCCAGCCTCTTCTCCGGCATGAAGGCGACCATCGCGTTGAACCCTTCGATGTTGCCGCCGTGATCGACCACCTTGTGGCCGTGCCACTCGCGCAGGAACCAGCCCAGCCCGTAGCCGAGCACCGGCGAGATGCTGATCTGCCGGTTGATGAGTTCGTCAAACCCTTTCTCGGAGACGAGGCGCGCGTCGCGGTACACGCCGCGCCCCGTGAGGAGGCGCAGCCACTCGCCCATGTCGTTCGCGTTCGAGATGATGGCCCCGGCGGGGGCGGCGGCGAAATCTTCGAGCAACCTCAAACGACGCGTCTCCCTCGTCTCGGAATTAAGGTCGTAGCCGTATGAGAAGTCGGGCGACTTCTGCATCTCCCCAAAAGTCAACACGGTCGCCTTCATGCCGAGCGGCTTGAGGACTTTGTCCGTGACGAGCTGTTCCCAGGTCTTCCCGTTCGCGCGCGCGGTCGCTTCACCGGCGGCGGTGTACATCACGTTCTGGTAAAGGAATTTCTCCCTGAAGCCCGCGGCCGGTTTGGCGAGCCCCGCAACGCGAATCAACTCCTCGCGCCGCAGTGCGCCGGTCGCCATCGCGAGGTCTGTGCGATCGAGCCCGGTGCGGTGCGAGAGCAGGTCGCGCAGCGAAGCCTTCGCGTCGGCCTCAGGGTCGCGCAGTTTGAAGTAAGGCAGATATTTTTTTAGCGAATCTTCGAGCGAGAGTTTCCCCTCGTCCGCGCTCATCACCGCCGTCATGGAGGTGAAAGCCTTGGTCGCGGAGCCGATGGCGAACAGGGTCTCGGGCGTGACCGGGAGGTTGCGCTCGCGGTCTCTGACGCCGAAGCCGAGCTTAAGAATTACCTTGTCGTCCCGAACGATTACGAGCGAGAGGCCGGGTATGCCGTGCGCGCGACGGCGTTCTTCGACGGCCTTCTCGATGGCCGCGAGGCGTGCCGGCATCCCGGCGTCCACAGTCCGCGCGCCCTCGTGTTGCGGCGTGCGGCGTGCGGCGGCGAATGCTAACGGCGCGTTGGTGTTTTGCGTGATGAAGAGGAGCAGGGCGAGTGTCGCGAGCCTTCTTGTCATTGGTGTGTCCATAAAGATTTTCGATTCCCGGCCGGTTATTTAGTCAGGTCGAGCGGCCGACGCTCGCGCACGGGTTCGGCCGGCTCGCGTCGCTCCGGCCGTGCTGCGAGCAAACCGGTAGTCCCTTCGGTCACGGAACCCCTCGGCGGCGTCGGCGCCGACTCGTACCTCGACGGCGGAAGCGACCCGCGCGCTCTCGCGTGGGGCAGTTCCCCCCGACTCTTTGGGTTAAGCACGCGGTGCAGATATGAAGCCCCGAACGTCATGATGACCAGTGCTATTAACTCGCCGAGCACCAACATCAGGAAGGCCAGTTTCGCGCCTCCCGCCTTGCCCGACGCGGCCAGCAAAAGCGCGAGGAGCAATCCCAGGAGGCCCAAGACCATTCCAATCACGTTGAGTTGATGCCCGGCGCGCGCTCCCGCCGTCAGGCGCATCACTTCGACTTCCGCCGGCTCCGCGGCGCACGGTGCGCCACAGAGCCGGCAGAAGCGCGAGTCGCCCGCGTTGTACGCGCCGCACGCGCGGCAGGAGGCCGGCTCGACGCGGTCGGCGGCGAGCGCGAAGATGGCCTCGGCCTCGCGCCGCAGCGTCTGCCGGTCGCCCTTCGTCGAAACGCTCCCCGCGTGCGTGACTTCGTAGTCGAGCGTCACGAGGGTCGCCCCTGCGCCCAGCGGTTTCAGGGCGATGTTGAGCTTCGTCGGGTAGTCGCGCACGTCGGCAGAGGCGTAGTAAGCCCCCAGACCGCGTGCGCCGCGCTTGGCCTGAAGCGGCTGCTCGCCGAGCACGAGGTAATTCAGTGTCTCAAGGGCTTCGACGAGTCGTGCGCGCACGCCATCCTCGTCGCCGGCCAGCACCTGCTTGAGATAAAACTCGGTGTTGCCGATGCCGCTGCTGCCGTCCGCCTGAACTAATGGGTCAGTCATGTCACACCCCGCGCCTTCCCGCGTCCTTACCAGATGCGGCAGCTCTCGCCCGCGGGGCGCAGCATCCTGTCGCCGGCCTTGCAGCCGAAGGCGGCGGCGAACTGCGGCATGTTCGAGAGCGGACCGTTGACGCGGAAGCGCCCGAGCGCGTGCGGGTCGCTGCCCGTGAGCAGCCGCTCGAATTGGGGCCGCATGTTCGTCGCGTAGCTCTGCGCGTAGCCGAGGAAGAAACGCTGTTCGGCGGTGAAGCCGTCAATCTCTTTGGGGCGCGGCTTGCCCTCCAGCGATTTCCGGTAGGCGTCGAAAGCGACGTTCAGGCCGCCGAGGTCGCCGATGTTTTCGCCGAGCGTGAGCATGCCGTTGACGAAGAGGTCGTCGGCGACCTTAAAGCCGCCGAACTGTCTGGCGACGCATTCCGCGCGCTGCTCGAAGTTCTTGCGGTCGCCGGCCGTCCACCACAGACGCAGGTTCCCCTGCGCGTCGTACTGGCTGCCCTTATCGTCGAAGCCGTGCGTAATCTCGTGGCCGATGACCGAGCCGATGGCGCCGTAGTTGAGCGCGTCGTCGGCCGCCGGGTCGAAGTAGGGCGGCTGTAGCATGCCGGCCGGGAAGACGATTTCGTTGAAGAGTGGGTAGTAGTAGGCGTTGACGGTCGGCGGGGTCATCGCCCACTCCGAACGGTCAACCGGCTTCCCAATCTTCCGCAGGTTCTTGTCGTTGTAGAACGCCGACGCGCGGAGCATGTTGTCGAAGTAAGAATCGCGGCCGACTTCGAGGCTCTCGTACGACTCCCACTTGTCGGGGTAGCCTATCTTCTGCGCGACGGCGTCGAGCTTGACGAGCGCGGCCTTGCGCGTCTCCTCGCCCATCCAGTCGAGCTTCAGGAGCCGCGCGCGGAAGGCCGCCAGAAGGTTGTTGACCATCTCCTTCATCCGCGCCTTGGACTCAGGGGTGAACGCGCGGCGCACGTACTCCTGCCCGAGCGCCTCACCGAGATAGTTGTCCGTCAGCATCACGCAACGCTTCACGCGCGGGAGCTGTTCGGCCTGGCCCGAGAACAGACGGCCGAAATTGAACTTCTCCTGGTCGAACTTCGCGGACAGGCGCGACGCGTTGGTGCTGACGAGGTGCCAGCGCAGCAGGGTCTTCCAGTCGTCGAGCGGAACGTTGGCGATTAACTGGTTTACTTCTCTAAAGAATTCGGGCTGGCCGACGTTCAAGTCCGCGAACTTCGGCGCGCCGCGCTCGGCGAAGTAGGCGTCCCAGGACAGGTCGGGAGTCAGCTCCTTCAACTGTTGGAGTGAGTGCTTGTTGTAATTCGCGTTCGGGTCGCGCAGCTCAACGGGAGTTTTCGAGACCGCGGCCAGTTTGGTCTGGAGCGCGAGCACGGTCTGCGCCGCCGCCGCGGCTTTACCCGGCTCGTCGCCGAGCAGTTCGAACATCCGCGCGACGTGCTTGACGAACTCGGCGCGCAGAGTTTTCGACCTGTCGTCGTCGTTGGTGTAGTAGTCGCGCGTCGGGAGACTGAGGCCGCCCTGCCCGATGGACGCGATGACGATGCTGCTGTTTTTGGCGTCGGGCGCGCCCCCCATCCCGAACAGGACGGGGACGCCCTGACGGTGCAGGCGGCCCACCTCCGCTTGCAGTCCGCGACGGTCTTTGACGGCGTCAATGCGCGCCAGGAGCGGCGCGAGCGGCTTAGCGCCGGCCGCCTCGATCTTCGCCTCGTCCATGCAGCTTGAGAAGAGGTCGCCGATCAACTGCTCGTTGCTGCCCTTGCGGGCGCGCGTGTCGCGCGCCGCGGCTTCCAGAATCTGCCTGAGCGTGTCGAGGTTCTTTTCGCTCAGGATCAGCGCCTTGTCCCAGTAAGGGTAGGCCGCCGGAATCTGGTTCTCTTTGGCCGCGGCCCAACCGCCGTTGGCGAATTGGTAGAAGTCCTCGCACGGCTCGCAGGTCTTATCCAGGCTGGCGAGGTCAACCCCTTTTTTCAACGCGGCCTGAGCCAGTGAGTTAAGACAGAGCGCCGCGACGAGGAACAGAACACCTGCCGCACGAAATCCGGGGGAACGCATTTAAACCTTCTCCTTGTCGAATGGTTGGGGCTTGAGAAACCTGCTCACGCGCCGAAGTTAGTGTGAGTTTCGGCCTTCGACAACGAATATGTGATGAGATGTGCTTGAAGTCAGCCGAGCGGGTTTTTCGACGCGCCGGAGGCGTGGCGCCCTAGAGGTCGCCGAGCAGCGAAAGGAATCTGTCGCGGTAGTTGCGGCTGAGCATGAGGCCGCTCCCGTTGTGCAGGACGAGGTCTTGGTCGCCGTTCGTGCGCGGGTGAATCTCTTTCACCTTTTCGATGTTGACGATGGCCGAGCGGTGCACGCGGACGAACTTTTCGGGGTCGAGTCTCGCCTCCAACTGCTGCATCGTCCCGCGAATCAGGTGCGCCTCGCGACCCGCGTGGACTTTCAGATAGTTGCCGTAGGTTTCGACCCAGTCGATCTCCTCCGTCGGCAGAAGAATCGTGTGCCCCGTCAGCCTGATGGTCAGCCGTTTGAGGTATTTGGGCGGCGTCTTGATGTCTTCGATGAGGGCGCGGAAGCGTTGGTCGAAATCCTCCGCGGGCGCGCGCGCGGCCTGCGACCGCACGCGCTCGACCGCCTTGTGCAGCCGCTTGCAGTCAACCGGCTTGAGCAGGTAGTCGAGCGCGTTCACCTCAAAGGCTTGAATCGCATATTCGTTGTAGGCCGTCACGAAGATGACGGCGGGCGGGCGCTCGTGGCCCAGCGCTTCGAGCACGCCGAAGCCGTCGAGCGCGGGCATCTGCACGTCGAGGAAGACGAGGTCGGGGCGGAGGTCGCGGATGGCGGCTAACGCCCGCTCGCCGTTGTCGCACTCGCCGACGACCTCGACGCCCGGCTCTTCGCCGAGGCACCGCTTGAGTCTCTCGCGCGCCAACTGCACGTCGTCAATAAGCAGCGTCCGAATCATCCGGCCCGGGCTCACACTCCTTGAATGGAATCACGATGCGAATCGTCACGCCCCTTCCGGGGAAACTGCTCAGGTTGAAAGTGTGCGCCTCGCCGTAGAGGTGCTTCAGGCGCTCCCGCGTGTTGATTAACCCGACGCCCCCTCGCGCCCCGTCGCCGCTCTCCGGCATGCCCAGCCCGTTGTCCGCGACTTCGAGGTAGAGTCTGCCGTCGAGCCGGCGCGCGTAGACGTTGATCTCGCCCCCTTCGGGGCGCGGCGAGATGCCGTGCTTGATGGCGTTCTCGACGAGCGGTTGCAGCAGCAGGTTCGGGACGTAGGCGTCGAGCGTCTCGGGGTCAACGTTCAGCCGCACGGCCAGCCGCTCGCGCATCAGCGTCCGCTGTATCTCGACGTACTTCTCTAAAAACTCCACCTCCTCTTTCAGAGACACCTCCTGCGCCCTGACGCTTTCGAGCGCGAAGCGGAGCATTTCGCTCAGGCGCAGGATGCTCTCGTCGGCGACCTTCGGGTCGCTGTAAATAAGCTCGGAGATGGCGTTGAGCGTGTTGAAGAGGAAGTGCGGGTGCAACTGCATCTTGAGCGCCGACAACTCGGCCTGTGCCAGACGGAACTCGCGCTCGCGGAATTTGAAAAAGTAGTTGATGGCGTGGCTGGCGATAACGGCGTTCCAGTACTGAAGCACACTCCCCGCCCCGAAGCCGACTAGCAATCCCACGACGGACACCGGGAGTTTGTACGGCTCGACGGGCAGCAGGCGAATCATGACGACCTCGTTGGCGACGCCGAGGAGCACGAGATGGATGAGCGCGAAGACCAGGCTGCACGGAAGGTGGATGAGCAGATGCTTCAACCAGGTCCTCCGCTCCAGGGGGAATCGCATGCCCAGCCAGATCACCGCGGGGATGAGCAGCGCGTAGATGTAGAACGGGATGAGAGTCGCAACGAGCGCCCTCCCCGGCGTGAATGAAGGGTTGGCGCCAACGTTGAGCAGGTAAGTCTGTGGGAAGTACAGGAGCGCCTGGAACGTACAGAACGCCAGCACGATGAGGCCCCAAACCCAAAAACGGCGACGGGAACCGGCCCCCTCGACAGCCCCCACCCCGTCTCTCGCAAAGCGCGGCATGGGCGGTAATTTAGCAGAAGCGGCGAAGTTAACCATTATCGTCGAGAGTCTCTGACAAGGCGTCCCGGGAGAATCTAAACGAGTTTATGCGAAAAGATATTTAATTGTGACGAGTCGGTGCTCAAACGCGCCGAACGGTGCACACGGCCGCCGCATCGTTGAAGGAGCAGTGTAGTCCTTTCATCTCCGGAATTATCGAAATGTACTTAAAGATCACGAAGGCCGCCGCCGAAACCCTCCGGCGTGTGAGGTGGCGCCGGCCCTATTCCACGCCGCCGGTGCCCGCGCCCGTGAAGCGGAAGCGCGGCCTCGTCTCGGAGCCGACCACGACATCTTCCGTGAACATCTCCAGGGGTCGGACTGCCATCTGCACCCCGTCGTTGTCCGGTAGTTCGTAGAGCGGCACGTAGACGGCCATCAGTTCCCCCGTCTCGGTGTGGCGCGCCACGCCCAGCACCAGGTACTTCTTGCCCTTGTAATGTTCGTAGACGCCGCACATGATTTGTCTGCTCACACTTCACCCCTTAGAGAAGGTCGTCACATCTGTTACCCCGCCGCCACATTATACCGCCCCGCCCGCGCGGGCCGGCGCCGCGCCGCTTGAGTCGGGCGGGGGAGCCGCGCTACATATTTACTTATGGAGTACAAAGACTTGCTGCACGTGCGTCTGGCCGAGGAGGTGATGGGCTGGACGGAGGTCGCGCCCTCGCGCGAGGGCGGCGTGATGAAGCTCTACGGCACCATCCACACCAATCGCGGCCCGCAGCGCCGCGAAGTGCCCAACTACTCGAACGACCTCGACGCCGTGTGGGGCGCCGAGCAGTACCTGAAGAGCATGGGGCTGACGCGAGCCTACCTCGAAGCGCTCCGCGACGTGACGGGGGCGGCCGACCTCTCGGAGCCCGAAGACCTCTTCAGGCTGGTGAGCGCCTCGCCCGCCCAGAGGTGCGAGGCGGCGCTCAACGCCTTCCGCCTCCAAAGGTTTTGAACTGCCTGTCACGCGGGTCACCGGTGGGGAGTGCGTGTGCCCAACAACGTGTTGACCTCTTGGCCGGGCGCAAGTTCGGAAGTCCACTCGAAGCTCCCGCGGTCGCGCATCTCCGCCCCGGCGCGCATCAACGCGGTGAGTGCCGCGCGCGCCAGCGCCGCGCCGGTGCTGATGCGCTTAACGCCGGCCTCCGCCAACTGCTCGACCGTGACGCCCTTCAGCGGCGGCCCCAGTACGTTGACGGGCTTCCTCAACGCGCCCGTCACCGCGCGGACTTCGTCGAGCGTCGTGAGGGCCGGCGCGTACAGGACATCCGCCCCCACCGCTTCGAACGCCTGTAGGCGGCGAATCGTATCGTCGAGGTCTGCACGGCCGCGGAGAAGGTTTTCGGCTCGCGCCGTCAGGACGAACGGGAAGTCAAAGGAATGTGCCGCCTCGGCCGCCGCTTGAACTCGCTCGACCGCCAGCCCGAAATCATAGATGGGATTCGAGGGGTCGCCGCTGTAGTCCTCAATCGAGCCGCCGACCAGTCCGGCCTGAGCCGCGAGCCGGATGGTCTCGGCGGCACGTTCGGGGTCGTCCGCGAAGCAGTTCTCCAGGTCTGCGCTGACCGGGAGGTCGGTCGCCGCGCAAACGTCGCGGCAGTGTTCGAGCACTTCACTCAGCACGACCTGTCCGTCCAGACGCCCCAGCGAGTTGGCAAAGCCTGCGCTCGTCGTCGCCAGCGCCTCGAACCCTAACCCGGCCAGCAAACGGGCCGAGCCGGCGTCCCAGGGGTTGGGGATGATGAAGGCGCCCTCACGCTCGTGCAGCGCCTTGAAACTCTCCGCCTTCTCTTTCTGTGTCGCCGTCATGCGTGCCCGCCGAATCTACTGGAAGCTGTTGTCGTCCGCCGACGGCCCGTAGAGCGCCGGCACCTTCGCGCCCATCAGGCGCAGGTAGACCGTCAACTGCCCGCGGTGATGCGCCCAGTGGCTAATCGTGTCACGGATCATCTCGTGGCGCGGCCCCTCCCACACGACCTGCCCGCGGGCCAGCAGCCGCCAGGAGGTCAGCAGATGCGCCTCGGTGGTCTGTTCGAGTGCCGCCCTCGCGTCGGCCGCGACCTTGTCCAATGCCTCCTGCAACGCGCCGCTCGTCTCGTTTCTGGGTCGTTCCATTGTCGAGCCGTCGGCCGGAGCCACGTCGAGTTCATCTCGCGTGACGGTCATCGCTATCCACGACGGAATCGTCGCAACCATGCCGGCGAGATAGCCGAAGATCATGGACTTCTCGTGCGGCTTCCAGTCGTACTTGCCTTCGGGTACTTGCCCGAGGGCGCGGCGGGAACGCTCGACCTCGCGTTCCAGATCGGCCAACAACAGGTCTGTCAGGTTCATATGTGCTTCCTCTGTCTGTGTAATCTCGTTTTGCCGATTATGCTTCAGACCGGCGATGAACTGAAAGTCCAAAGAGGCCGAGACTGACGAGGGAAGAGCCCGCCCTTTTTCGAGGTGCGGGCTCTTCCTTTAAAGCACAACTCACGGAGTGGGCAAGTCGTGGCGGATGAATCGGCCGTGGTTATAGCAGTTGGCAGTTGAGTGAGACCGTTGAGAGGCGGGCAGTGCCCGCCTCTCAACGATATGACAAATAGTCTCAGTCAAATGCAAGTCGCTATAGAAGATGCGGCTAACCACGGCGGCGTTTCGGTTCGCGTCGGTACTTGCGTTGCGGGACTGGCGTCTCGGCCAGTCGCTTCAACTGCGGGGCCAAGTCCTTCTGGGGGATGACCACCTCAACGAGCGCGGGCACGCCCTCGACGCCATTCAGCGCCGCCAGCGCCGAGCGTAACTCCTCGACCGTCTCCACGCGATACCCGTGGGCTCCGAAGGCTTGCGCCAGCGCGCGATAGTCCCAGGTGGGCAGCACGTCGAAGGGCGCGAACTCGCCCGTCGGCGTGAAAGCCTTGATGTCTACGAACGCCTGCTCGATGGCGTAGGCGTTGTTGCTCATCACGAAGACGACGGCGTTGCTCTTCTGGTAGGCCAGGCTCGACACCTCCTGGCAGACCATGCGGAAGCCGCCGTCCCCGGCCACGACGAAGGGGCGCTTCCCGCTCCCCAAGGCCACGCCCAGCGCGCAGCCCGTCTCGTGCCCGAGCGAGCCCCACGCCGCCTGCGCCACGAAGCTGTCGCGCGGCAGCCCCATGAGGTTGCCGAAAACGTAGAGCGACGTGCTCTCGCCGAGCACCAGCGCGACCTCTTCGAGCAGCCCCTCGTTCTTGAGGAAGGCGCTCAGCTCGTCATAGAAGACGTTGTAGGTGAGCGCCGCGTCGGGCTTCGCCGTGCGCTGTTGCTCGGGCTTGACCTTCGGCAGCTTGTAGCGGCGCGGCCCGCGCTTCTGCCCCTTGAAGCGTTCGACGAGTCCTTCGAGGAAGTCCTTGAGCGTGACTTGCCGGTAGTACTGGTGGCTGACGCGCGCCTCCTCGTCGTTCACCTCGACCATCTCGCCGAAGCTCGTCGCCATGATGTTCAGGTAGTCGTCCGTGATGATGGTGCCGAGCGCGAGGATGCAGTCGGCCGCGTCCATCACGGCGCGCGTCAGCGCGGGCGAGGCCGGGCCGGCGTACGTGCCGATGAACCGCTTCTGACTCTCGTCGAGCACGGTCTTCGCAAGGCTGGTCGTGGTGAAGTAGAGGCCGCTCGCATCCACGAGTTGCTGGAGCGCGTCCTGCAAGCCGTAGCGGTGAATCTCCACGCCCGCCCAGATGACGGGCAGTTTGGCCGACTTGATGCGCGCCCACGTCGCGTCGAGCGCGGCGGCGAGCGAATCGGGGTCGCTCGGCGTGACGATTGGCGCGAGCGTCCCCTTCGGCGCGGCGCAGTTCAGCGACCACACGTCTTGCAGCACCTCGATGTAGATGGGGCGGCGGTGCGTGAGCATGGCCGTAACGGCGCGGTCGATCTGCGCCGGGGCCTCGTCGGGGTCGCGGATAATCTCGGACGCCACCGTCACGTTTTTGAAGACGATCTGGTCGGCGCGCAGGTCGCCGGTGCTGTGGTGAAAGAGGATGCCCTCCGTCTCCTCAAGCACGCGGGACTTGGTGCCGGGGCTGGCGGAGATGACGGCCACGGGCACGCGCTCGACGAAGGAGCCGGCCGTGCAGTTCAGGATGCTGAAGCCGCCGACGCCATACTGCACGCAGGCCGCGCCGACGCCTTTGTAACGCCCGTAGCCGTCGGCGGCGTAGCCGCAACCCAGCTCGTTCATGTTCGGCACGCGCTCGATGCCCGGCGTCTGGTCGAGCGTTTCGAGGAAGGGGCCGGCGTAGTCGCCGGGGACGCAGAACATGTGGCCGAGCCCGGCCTGCATCAGCCGCGCAAGTATGTAACTTGAGACTGTCGTCGGCATCGTTCAGCCCTCCTCCACGGCCTTGAGGCAGTTCGGGGTGATAGAGCTAAGGATTTTGCCGCCCGGGTCTTTGAACTCGACGCAGCCGTCGAGGTCGCCGCAGCCGGGGCACGGGTTCGGGAGCAGGTTGTCGTAGTCCTTCTTCGGCAGCCACGTCGGCTTCTTAAGGCCGAAGAAATCTTTCAGCGTTGACTCGGCCGTGTCGAGCGCGCCCTCGACCCAGCCCTGCCCGTAGGAGTAAGCCTCGCCGACGATGTGAATGTCCTCGCCCTCGACGGGCTTGCGCATCCGGCACATGATCTGGTCGAGGCGATAGTTGGCCTTCCACTCGTGCCAGCCGCCGCCGTACGGGTCTTCGTTCCAACTGTGGTAGACGGCCGAGTAGGGCTGCGGTATCTCGGGCAGCGCGTGCAACTGCGCCACCTGCTTGTTCGCCACGTAGACCATCTCGTCCGTCGGCTGGAACTCCATGCGGGGGACGATGTCGGTCACGCCCGGCTCAAGGCACGAGGGGCGATAGCCCTTGAACTCTTCGCCGTGCTCCAGCCCCTTCCAGAAGGGGACGGTGCTGATGTCGTTGTAGCTCGCCATCAGCAGCGAGTTCATGTAGGGCAGACCGTTCTCCTGCTCGGCCTCCGTGCCGAAGTAGTAGGTCTGGCGGATGGGCAGGTCGGTGACCGAGCGCCCCGCCACCAGCCCCAGCGCGCGCCACCACGGCCGCTCGTAGGCGAGGCAGAGCTTGAAGGCGCTCTGGATGAGCACAGAGGGGATGTTGGACTTGAGCCACGAGTCCTCGAAGAACTCGCTCTTGATGAGTTCGAGCGAGCGGCGCGGCATGGCGAGGATGAGCTTCTTGGCGCGCACCTTGATCGGCTCGGCGGCCTTCACCACGGTCTTGCGATCCTGCGTGACGGTCGGCTCGAAGATGAGCGTGTAGCGGTACTCGCCGGAGCCGATCAGAATCTCGGAGAGCCGGTGGTTCATCTGCACACGGTTCTTCTGCGCCACGCCGCCGGCCATCTTCCTGAAGCGCTCGGCCAGCGTGATGGGGAGTTGGTCGTAGCCGTCGCGCAGCGTGAGGAACTTGGTCTCGTCGTTGTACTCGGTGGCCGGGAGCTGCGTCACCGCGTTGGCGTTGGCGACGTTGGCGTCGTAGCCGCCCGCGTCCTTCATGAACTGGTAGCCCTCGTTGCTCAGCACCCGGTACATCAAGTCCCAGAAGCCGTACTGCCAGATCGGCTTGCCGAAGACCTTGATCTTCATCTGGTCGCACAGCGAGAGGTTGGCGAAGTTCGGGTAGATGTTGTTCATCACCTGAACCTGAAGGTTGGTCGGGCCGAGGCCGCGCTCCGACCAGGCGAGGTTGTAGGGCACCTTCGCGGGGTCAGCCAGCTCGTGCAGCCGCAGGTGCCGTCCGCGCAGGTAGAAGAGGTTGCAGTTGGAGCCGACCGGCGCGGGCGCGCCCATCGGGAAATTTTCCGTCGGCAGCTTGAGGTGGTTGATGAGGTTGGTCACGACGGGGTGCTGCGTGGGGATGTAACGCATGCCGCCGATCTCGGCCTTGACGTGCGGCATCCCGGGCAGCGTGACCGTGAAGAGCCGGCCGCCGATGCGGTCGCTGTATTCGAAGAGGGCGATGCGCTCCCGCGCCCCGCGCTCCTGTTGGAGGCGCCACGCGCAGTACGCGCCGGAGACGCCTCCGCCCACGACGGCGATGTCTAAGTCCATGTTCACCTTCCTTCGGGTCTGCTACTGATTCCTGTTTGAGCGGACGCGGGCCCGCCGCACGGGAGTGCCGCCGGCGGGTGTGTGTCAATCTACTCCGGGCGTCGCGCCGAGTTCATGCGGTAGGTTTATGAGAGTAGTGCTGTAAACGGCTCCGCGCTTCAGAGAAAGGCACAAAGCATCGGGCCGTTCCGGACTGGCCTGCGCGTACAGAATCGTCAATCCCGTGAGAGTAGCGAACTTCGGGGCCGAGCTGTGGTTTTGATTTGTCGAGTGGCTTAGGGCAACTTGCGATGCCGGCGAAACTTTAGCCCGCGCGCCCCCGGCTGTCAACGAATAAATCGGGACTGCCGGGGGTTTGCGGTTTACTTTTACTTTTGCGGGCCGTTTGCTAAACACGCCGGAGGTCTACTAGCATATTCGTTTATTTTACGTGGCAGGAGAGCTGCCTGAAGTTCACTGATATGGAGACAACCCGATGATCGGATTAGGCAAGAGAATTTCTTACGCCGCACGCTGCTTCTTCTCCGTCCTCTCGCGCGGCGAGGTGCCGGAGGACATCGCCCCGGAGATCGCCCCGAGTGTGGACGTGCCGTCGCCCGACCCGGGGCCCGTGGTTCCGAAGCTCGCCCCGACACAGGCCGAGGCCGTGCCCGCGGAAGATTCGAACGACCGCGCGGTGCAACTGCTCGCCCTGCTGCAACGCGACGGGCGTCTGGTTGACTTCCTGACTGAAGACATCGCGCCCTATCAGGACGTGCAGATCGGGGCGGCGGTGCGCGAGGTGCAGGCCAACTGCCGCAAGGCGCTCGCGCAGTACGTCACGCTGGAGCCGATTATGGAGGGGGAAGAAGACCGACCCGTGACCGTGGACGAGGGGTTCGACCCGGCCACGGTCAAGCTCATCGGGAACGTGACGGGGCGTCCCCCCCTGCGCGGCCTGCTGCGGCATCGTGGCTGGCGCGTGACGGGAACAAACCTGCCGCCCCTCTCGTCACAGGAAACCGGGCGCGCCATCGTCGCTCCCGCCGAGGTGGAAATACAGTAGGCTAGTGATAAGTGATGAGTGATGAGTGATGAGAGGGAAAAAAGGGCCTTGTCTTCCTCTCATCACTCATCACTCATCACTCATCACGAATAAAGAGGTGCAATCTTTTGGACACACGTTTCATTGTAGGCATTGATCTGGGGACGACCAATTCGGCCCTCGCGCAGTTTGATACCGCCGCGCCCGAAGAGGCGGCACGCATCCACGTCGAGACCGTCCCGCAGTTGACCAATCCGAACGAGGTCGAGGAGCGGACGCTTCTGCCCTCATTCCTCTACGTGCCGGGCGAGCTCGACTTCCCCAAAGGCGCGCTCGCGCTGCCGTGGGAGCGCGACCCGCAGGTCTTCGCCGGTGAACTGGCGCGCAAGCGCGGCGCCGAGAACCCGACGCGCCTCGTCGCCTCGGCCAAGTCATGGCTCTCCTACGCGGCTGTAGACCGCACGTCACCCATCCTGCCCTGGGGCGCGCCCGAGGAGGTGCGGAAGCTTTCGCCCGTCGAGGCTTCGGCCGAGTACCTGCGCCACCTGCGTCTCGCCTGGGATGCGCGCGTCAACGCCAAGAAGAACCCGGAACTCGCTCTGGCCGAACAGCAAGTGCTGCTGACCGTGCCCGCCTCCTTCGACGAAGAGGCGCGCGAGCTGACTCTGCGCGCGGCCGAGGCCGCGGGGCTCACGCGCGTGACGCTGCTCGAAGAGCCGCAGGCCGCCTTCTACGCGTGGATCGACGCGCAGGGCGAGGGCTGGCGCAAGCGCGTTAAGGTTGGTGACCTCATCCTCGTCTGCGACGTGGGCGGCGGCACCACCGACTTCAGCCTCATCACCGTCTCGGAAGAAGGAGGCGAGCTCTCCCTCAAGCGCGTGGCCGTCGGCGAGCACATCCTGCTCGGCGGCGACAACATGGACTTGGCGCTCGCGCGGCTGCTGCAACAGCGACTCGAAGAGGAGGGGCACCGCGTAGACACGTGGCAGTTGCAGGGGCTCTGGCACCAGTGCCGCCTCGCAAAAGAGAAGCTGTTCGCCGAGCCGAAGAGCCAGAAGCAGCCCGTCACTCTGCTCGGCAAGGGCTCGAAGCTCGTCGGCGGCACGGTCAAGACTGAGCTGCGCCGCGAAGACCTCGAACGCGTGCTCGCTGACGGCTTCTTCCCCGGCGTCGGGCGCGACGAGATGCCGGCCCGGCAGCGGCGCATCGGCTTTCAGGAGTTGGGGCTCCCCTACGCGGCCGACCCGGCCGTGACGAAGCACCTCGCGCGCTTCCTCTCGCAGCAAGCCGGCGGCGACGAGGCCGACCGGATTCGCCGCGGCCCGAGCGGCTTCGCCTGCCCCACGCACGTCCTCTTCAACGGCGGCGTGATGAAGGCCGGCGTGCTGCGCGAGCGTGTCATCGCCGTGCTCGACGACTGGCTCCGCGCGGAAGGCTTCGAGCCGCTCGGCGAGGGCGGCGTGCTCGACGCCCCCGACCTCGACCACGCCGTCGCGCGCGGCGCGGCCTACTACGGCAGGGCCAAACGCGGCCGCGGCGTCCGCATCCGCAGCGGCGCGCCGCGCACCTACTACATCGGCATCGAGAGCGCGATGCCGGCCGTGCCCGGTCTGCCCGCGCCGCTCAAGGCTTTGTGCGTCGTGCCCTTCGGCATGGAAGAGGGGACGGAGGCCGCCATCCCCGGGCGCGAGTTCGGGCTCGTGGTCGGCGAGCCTGCCGAGTTTCGCTTCCTCAGCTCGACGGTGCGCAAGGCTGACGAGATCGGCAGCCTCGTCGAAGACTGGGGCGACGAGATAGAGGAGTTGAGCCCGCTCGAAGTCACGCTCAGGCTGGAAGGTAAAGAGGACACCGTCCTGCCCGTGCGCCTCGAGTCGCGCGTGACCGAGGTCGGGACGCTCGAAGTGTGGTGCGTCTCGCGCGACGGCTCGCAGCGCTGGAAACTCGAATTCAACATCAGGGAGCAGGACGAGGGTTAGAGGCCCGCGCGCGATCTGTCATGGAAGCCTCAAGCCGTTTCCTCATCGGCATTGACCTCGGGACGACGAACTCCGCGGTCGCCTATGTCGATACGCAGGAGCGTCCCGCGCGCGGCGCGCCGCCGCCAGTCCGCGTCTTCGAGGTGCCGCAGCTCGTCGGGGAGGGCGAGGTGCGCGCGCTCCCGTCCCTCCCCTCATTCATCTACTTCACGGACGAGGCGGAGGACGCGGCACTCGGCCTCCGCCTGCCGTGGGAGGAGGAGACGGACGGCGCGTTGGTCGGCGTGCTCGCGCGCGAGCGCGGCACGCTGGTGCCCGGTCGGCAGGTCGTCTCGGCCAAGTCCTGGCTCTGCCTCTCGTCCATAGACCGCACGGCCGACATCCTCCCGTGGGACGCAGAGCCGGGCGACAAGGTCTGCTCTCCCGTCGCGGCCTCGGGCCGCTACCTCACGCACCTCCGCGACGCGTGGAATTATTCGATGGCTCGCGACGAAGGCGGCGTGATTGTTGACGCGCTGCGGTTCGAGCGACAACAGGTGGTGCTCACCGTGCCCGCCTCGTTCGACGAGGAGGCGCGCGAGTTGACCGTGGCCGCGGCGCACGAGGCGGGGCTGGAGAACCTGACGCTGCTGGAAGAACCGCTCGCGGCCTTCTACGCGTGGGTCGCGGCGCAGAAGGGCGGGCTCAAGCGTCAGCTCAAAGACGGTCAACTCGTCCTCGTCTGCGACGTGGGCGGCGGCACCACCGACTTCAGCCTGATTCGCGTCCGCGTCGAGGGCGGCGAGGTGCGCTTCGAGCGTACCGCCATCGGCGAGCACCTTCTGCTCGGCGGTGACAACGTTGACCTCGCGCTCGCGCGCCTCGTCGGGGAGAAGCTCGGGCGCCCGCACCTCTCGCTCAGGCAGCAGAACGCACTGCGCCGGCAATGCTGCGCGGCCAAGGAGACGTTGCTCGGCGGCGACGCCGTCGAGAGCGCGCCCGTCACAGTGCTCGGCGGCGGGCGCTCGGTCGTGGGCGGCGCACTCTCGACGGAGTTGACGCGCGCCGAGGTTGAAGAGGTTCTGGCCGAGGGGTTCCTGCCGGAGAGCGGGACGGAAGACCTGCCCGCGTCCGACCGGCGCGCGGGTCTGCGCGAACTGGGACTGCCGTACGCGAGCGAGCCGGCAATCACAAAGCACCTCGCAGCGTTCCTCACACAGGCTGCTCTGGCGATGCGCGCCGGCAGTTCGGGCGATGAAGCTCATGACGCGATGGCGCAACCGGATGCGATCCTCTTCAACGGGGGCTTCTTCCAACCGTCGCTCGCGCGCGAGCGCCTCGTCGCGGCGGTCGCCGGGTGGTTCCCGCACGAGGGGAAGCGCTGGCGCCCGAAAGTCCTGCACAGCGAGACGCCAGAGACGGCCGTCGCCGTCGGCGCGGCCTACTACGCGCGCGTGCGACGAATGGGCGGCATCCGCGTCAGCGGCGGCAGCGCACGCGGCTACTACATCGGCGTTCAGCAGGGCGGGCCCGGCGGGGCCGGACAGGAACGTCTGACGGCCGTGTGTGTTCTGCCGCGAGGCACGGAGGAGGGCACGCGGGTCGAACTCGGCGGGAGGGAGTTCACGGCCCTCACCAACCGGCCCGTCACCTTCACCCTCTACAGCACGACCACGCGTCAGGACGCGCGGGGCGAGGTCGTCCGCTTCGAGGAGGGCGAGATGCACCGGCACGCCCCGCTCGTCACCGTGCTTCGCTACGGCAAACGCTCGCGCCACGTCGAACTCGACGTGAGTCTGACGGCACACTTCACAGAGGTGGGGACGCTCGAACTATGGTGCGAAGCCCCGAAGACCGGCCACCGCTGGCGGCTGCAATTCCAGCTCAGGGGTGCGGAAGCGTTGGCGGATGAAGACGAGGAGGTCGAAGAGACTGAGAACCTCGACGCAGGCACGCAGGTCGTCATCCCCGAAGAGGCGGTGCGTGAGGCCGAGAAGTTAATCAAGGCCGTATTCGGCGGCCCGCGCGATGCCTTGCCGGGCGAGACTCTTTCGCCCGAGGCCCTGCCCGGAAGGTTGGAGGCCGCGCTCGGCTACCGCAAAGACTCTTGGAGGACTGAGACCATCCGCAAGCTCTTCGACGTGCTGGCGGAACTCTCCAACGGCCGCAGGAAGGGGCGCAACTACGAGGCGCGCTGGCTCAACCTGTTCGGCTTCTGCCTGCGCCCGGGCTTCGGCGCGCTGCTCGACGACTGGCGGGTCGCGCGCGCGCGGAAGGTCTACCACGAAGGGCTCTACTTCGAGAAGGACGTGCAGTGCCAGGTCGAGTGGGTCATCCTCTGGCAGCGCGTGGCGGGCGGCATGAACGCCGGCCAGCAGCTCGAACTCTACGAGCGCCACAAGGCATTGCTGGGTGTAGCCGGCAAGAAGTTGAAGGGCCGGATCAACCGGCAGGTCGAGCGCGAGGGGCTGCTCCTGCTCGCGAGCCTCGAACACCTGCCGCCCGCCATCCGCATGGAGCTTGGCGAAGAACTCCTCGAACGCGTGGAGGCGGAGCCCGGCAACAAGAGCTTCACGTGGGCGCTCGGGCGGCTGGGCGCGCGCGTCCCCTTCTACGGCCCGCTCAACTGCGTCGTGTCCGCCGAGGCCGCGTCGCGCTGGACATCCTCCCTCCTCGCACTGCCCGAGCTGACGGGACACGTCGCCACGGCCATCTCGCAGTTGGCGGCGCGAACCGACGACCCTCTGCGCGACCTTGAGCCCGCCTTCAGGCAGGAGGTCATCCGGCGTCTGGAAGAGGCAGGCGCCAATGAGGAAATTCTCGAAGGACTGCGCACACACGTGCCGCGGAGCAGAGCCGCTGCCGTGCGTATCTTCGGCGAGTCCCTGCCGGAAGGATTACGACTCCTGGGCTGAGCGTCCTCATCCCGAGGCTCGACCACCGCGTTTGCCAAAAAGACTCCCGCTGTCGAGGCTTAGTTTGCCCTCGCCGTTTCGATGGTAATGCTTAGGCTGGAATCTACGGGCGGCCGAACGGGCGCGTGAAACGGAAAAGTGACATGGGGGGAAAAGTAACGGGACTAAAGTGCTTTAACTTCCGCCCTTGTTTGGACGCGGGACGGACTTGGCGCTTTGGGGGAGGCGCCTAACTCGTCCCAACTGAAGAGAGGCCGCCTTGTTTCGGGGGAACGCAAGGCGGCCTCTCTTATTGTCTTTCCTCTCGGCTGGCGTGCGAGTCGGGCCCCTCACGCGCGGGCGCCGACACACAAAGAGAACATTTGACGGCGGCCGGATAAAGGCCCGGCGGTTGCAACAACACCCGGCCGGGGCGCATCATAACTGGCGACATTCCTTCTCTCGCGCATCGGCGGTGATGCGCCCCCCCGCCTCGTTCGGCGGCGGCGTTCTGGATAGTTCGAGAGCGGGCTCACATTCAACTTCAGAAGCCGCTCACAAGTTGAGCACCCGAACGCAGGTTCTTCGCTGCCACCGTTCCGACGAAGCCACTTCGATTCGAAGCTTCTCCTGACGCCCCGCTTCGGGCGGGGAAGGTATACACACACATGTCAATGAAACTATACGTCGGGAACCTCTCGTTCCAGACTTCCAGCAGCGACTTGCAGGAGCTGTTTTCGCAGGCGGGTACGGTCGAGTCGGCGTCGGTCGTCGAGGATCGCGACACCGGTCAATCCCGCGGCTTCGGCTTCGTCGAGATGGCTTCGCGCGAAGAGGGTGAGGCGGCGATTCAGCAGCTCAACGGCAAGGAAGTCGGCGGGCGCGCTCTGAACGTCAACGAGGCGAAGCCCCGCGAAGATCGCGGCGGTCGCGGCGGTGGCGGCGGCGGCCGTGGCGGCTTCGGCGGCGGCGGCAACCGTGGCGGTGGCGGCGGTGGCGGCGGCCGCGGTCAGCGCTGGTAGCAGCCTCCGGCACGCCGGAGACTCTGAAAAAGAGAAGCCCCGGGCCGAGTGGTAACTTTCGGCCCGGGGCTTTTTACGTCGGTTGCACGTCTACCGCCGAACGCTTGAGAGGTGAGTCTGCGAAGGATGTCTGTGGCT
Source organism: Pyrinomonadaceae bacterium (assembly GCA_040510435.1). Classification (GTDB taxonomy): domain Bacteria; phylum Acidobacteriota; class Blastocatellia; order Pyrinomonadales; family Pyrinomonadaceae; genus QHXN01. The sequence goes on from JBEVJD010000042.1 coordinate 29,179, forward strand.
CTCTCTAACGGTCGGCGAGTGAAAGGAGTTTTGCGTGGACAATCAGATTCATAAGAGCGGGGAGCGTGTGGAGAAGTTCTGCGCGGTGTGCGGCGAGGAGCGCGGGCACGTCGTGGCGTCGGTGACGAAGACCGGGCGCATCACGCGCGTGAGCTGTCCGAAGTGCGGCACGCGCAGCACGTTCAAGTCCGGCGTTGAGACGACCGCGCGCGCGACGGCGAAGTCCGGCGAGCCGTACGACCAGACGCGCACGTACCGCGCGGGTCAGTCGTTGACGCACCCCGTCTTCGGCGTCGGCGAGGTGACGGCGTTGATCGAGCCGCAGAAGATGGACGTGCTCTTCCCCGACCGCATGCGCCGCCTCATCCATTCACGCCTGTAGACCAACGTGCGCTCTGGCACGGGAGGCGGGATGAGGGGTCGGCGGACATGCCGCCCGCCGCGACGCGTTCACCCCCGGGGCCTTTCCGCCTTCTCCAGCGCGTCGGCGCTGAGGTAGTCGGCGCCGCCCGCGGGGAAGCTCACCAGCACAGACTCCGAAATCCGCCCCTCGTCGCGGGTCGTCACCACGCGCAGCGCCGTCCCGACCTTGCCCTTGTACGCGCCGTCGAGGGCGCGTACGAGGTCGCCGGCCTTGATGCCCGCGCCGGGCGTTGCCGCTTCACTCACCATGACCCGCTACTCCCCGACCTCGTCTTTCTCGTCCTGCTCGTTCCCCTTGTCCCCGTCGCTGCTTCCTCTGAGAAAGAGGGGAACTTTGTTACCGCCGTCGGACAACTGCCCGACAGGCTGATGTGCCTTATCTTCTTCCGGCTCTCTCACCGCTTCGTCCTTCGGTGGCTCATTCGCGCTCATCTTGTCTCACCTCTCAGGCGACCTCGACCGACGCTTCCCGCCGGTCGGCCTCGGCCAGTATCTCCGCACGCCCCTCGCCCGTGAGCCCTTGCAGGTATTCCAGAAACTCCTCGCGCGACTCCTCGTCCGCGAGCGCGGCCTCAAGGCGCTCTATGAAATCGTCGTAGCCGCTCACGCCCCGCCGCCTTTCGCGCGGCGCATGATCTCAAGCGCGGCGGAGAGGTGCCGCACGGCGGCGGCGCGGAGCGAGTCGGACGCCTGAATGCTCTCCGCCGTATCGGGCCCGCCCGAGAGGTCAATGACGGCGGCGATGGCCGCGAAGGCCGCCAGCGCTTCCGACTTAGCATCTTCCAGCACGCGCGATTCGTCGCCCATTACTCACCCCTCCTCTTTGGAGTGCTCGGTCACCTGCGTTCTGCTGTCGGCGTACATGTCGCGGTACTCGGTGCCGTCTTCGGCGACGAACCCGCGGAACAGCATCGCCTCGTCCGCGTCTGTGCCCTTGACGCGCAGCTCCTCCTGCACTTCGTTCCAACTCCGCTTCTTCGGAATGATTTCGTTGGGGCGCTTGACCAGGTAGTGCCTCGCGTCCCGGCTGACGGGTTTCTGTCCGCTCATCGGTTGTCGCCTTCCCTTCCGCCTAAAGTTTCGGCAGGACTATTCGAGATAGTGTTCGCCCAGTCGGTCACGCAGCGCGGTCGGGACGGCCTCCCACCGCGCGACGCAGAGCACGCGCAGCGCCGGCCTGTCGAGGATGACGCGTGAGTAGCGCCAACGCCCAGAGCTTTCGACGTAGAGCCAGCGGTAGTACGGGCCGTCGCCGCGCCGCGTGTAGAACGCCGTGCACTCTCCGCGCGCGTCAGAATTCACCGGGACGATGTAGACATGCAGGTCTCTCATGTGTGCAAATCGGGCCGCGCGTTCCGCGGCCTACGTGCCCCTGAGCACTACGAAGGTTAGCACCGCCATCGTTATCAGGAAGAGGGCGGCGAACAGGCTGTTGTTCCTTCGGCCGAAGGCTCTCTCCTCCGCGGCCGCCTGCGCGCGCGGTTCGCCCGACCGGAACGCGCGCTCACAGCTCGGGCACGATTCGTCTTTGTCGAGGCTAAGGCGGCGGCAGTCGGGACATGTGGTCAGACTCATACTCTGTTTTCCAATCCACTAGAGGAGTCTAAACAGGAGGATGAAACCTGCCGCGTCGAGCGCGGCGACGAGGGCGATGTGCGGCCAGCCAATCGTCGGGCGGTGGCAGTCGGGACACCACATGCGGAGCCCGCGCAACTTCCGCGCGCAGTAGTGGCAGTGCCTCTGCATCCATCACGGGCGTCTTCATCGAACATCCGCACGGACTCTCGGGGAGGCGTTTAATTCACGGCCGCGGCCGCGCACCTTTGCTCGTAGGCGTTGGTGACGGCCACCCACGGCTCGACCTTCGACGCCGTCTGCTCGAAGTGCTCGGCACTGAACTTCATCAACGTTACCTTCGTCGGCCGCGCGCCGCGAAGGCTGCATCAGTTACGGAAGAACTGAAGACGAAGCGGCCGCCTCTGCGCGTCCGTCGCCGGCCTCGTCGGGCGCGTCGTTCGTGTTGTTCACGAAAGGCACGAGCCCAAGCTTGACCTCTTCGAGTGCGATGCTCGTGTTACGGCGCCTGTTCGGGTCGGCGCCGATCCGCGGCCGCGAGCCGCGCTGAAGCTGTTTGCTCCTCTGCGCCGCCACGATCACCAGCCGGAACCTCGAATCAATCCCGGGCCACGCCCCTTCTATTTCTTCGCGGTGAAACCCGCTGCTCGTCTGTCTGTCCGATTCTGGCATTTTGCGCTCCCCCAGTCCCGCGCTGATTGCGGCGTCTCAGACCCTAAGCTCAAGGGACTAAAACACCCGCATCAGGAATATGATGGTGGCCGCCGTGACGGCGGCGAGGGTCGTGCCGTGCAGCCAGCTTACGGTTGAGTCGCGGCAAAACAGGCACCGCACGTCCCGCAGGCGCAGACGCCTCCGGCACCAATGACAGTATCTTTTCATCGCCGCCCCGGGTGCGCTCTACGCGAACACGGCTCGGCGTCGCGCAACTGCCGGCGCGGACTCGCCTCGACATAGCCCCCGACTACGCCGGATTCGACTGACGGACTAGCCTTGAAGTGAAAGACTACGCGGCGGGTATACATCTTTTCAGCCCCGACGGTTGCGCTTTTGACTTTCAGGCGATCCGGGTCATTCCGGAGGGGCTGAGAAGGGAGTGAGCTGCACTCGGTTCTCAACCATCTTGCGGCACGCGCGCGTGTACGTCAACCTACGAGCATTAGGCGGCGCGTTAAACCGTTGACGTGAAAGATTCGATAATGTCTTGAATAACACCACTGGTTCTATGCCTCGTCGTGCAGGCCGGCATCATAACTGAAACAGCGCTTTCCGTAGAATCGGCGGAGGGCTGTTTTGACATACGCTTAGTGGCCCGTATAATCCCCGCTTGCTCATGGAGGGAATATTCACGAGCAGGTAAGCCGCAGTCCCACCCTTCCCAGTGCGACGCGTGACGCCTATCACGGACGTAATCCCCTTTTCACATTAACCTCGGCGGGCGAAGTCGGGCGGTGCCGGCGAGTCTCTCCAAGCCTCACGCCTGAGGCGCTGTCTCTTGAATAGCAACCACGGATTAAGCAGTCCCGCCCGACCCGATAAATGTTGATGGCCTGACGGAATGACGGCTGACCGAGCCGGACAGGGTTTAAAGAAAAATGATGTCTCGATTGATCTCGAAAGTGCGTTTCCGCAGGGGCGCATGCTGCACAGTCCTCTTCGCGCTCCTCTGCAACCTCACGGCTCCGGCCGCGATGACGCTGGCGGCTCCGGGTCGTCCGGCGACGGGCGCTCCAGCGCTCGGGTCGTACGCCGCGGCTCAGGCCCAGACTTCGAACATTAGGCAGTTGACTCTGACGACCAACGACATCTTCTTCGACAAGAAGTCGAAAAAAATCTTCGCGAGCGTCCCGAGCAGGGTGGGCGTCGGCGGCAACAGCGTCACGTCCCTCGACCCGCAGTCCGGCCTCGCCGACGAACCGATCTTCGTCGGCAGCGAGCCGACGGTCATGGCGCTCTCCGACGACGGGCAGAACCTTTACGTGGCCCTCGACGGCTCCGCCTCCGTCCGCCGCGTTGACGTTCCGTCGCGGACGGCGGGGCTGAAATTCGCGGTGGGCGCCTCGCCCTCCGACGGCCCTTACAGGGCTTCCGACCTGGCGGTCGTGCCGGGCTCCCCCGGCTCCGTCGCGGTCGCCAAGACGGCCAACAACGGCGGTTTCACGCGGCTCCACTCCGTCTACGACGAGGGCGTTCAAAGGAGCAAGGTTTTAACCAGCCACAACGGCTCGACCGCCATCGAGTTCGCGGGCTCTGCCGCGGCGCTCTACTCGATAGACAAGGGTGACCTCAGCTTCCCCGCGTTCCGCAAACTGACCCTCGACGCCGACGGCCTGACTCAGGCCGCCTCGACCTCGAACATCATCAACGGCGCGACCGACATCAAGTTCGACGCCGGCAAGTTCTACGCGTCGAACGGTAAAGTCATCGACCCGGAGCAGGCGGCTGTCGTCGGCGATTTCGGCAATCAGGGCGAGGGCGCGCTCGTCGCGCCCGACTCCGGCTCGCAGCGCGTCTTCTTCCTCACCGGCCCCCAGTTCGGCGGGGCGAACCCTCGCACGATGACGCTCCGCGCCTTCGACTCTGCGACGCTTCAGCCGACGGGTACGCTCGACATCCCCGGCGTGACGGGTGTCGCGACCAGCCTCATCCGCTGGGGCGTGAACGGCCTCGCCTTCCGGACAAGCAACAACCGGCTCTTCCTTATACAGACGGCGCTCGTCCCCTCCAACGAGGCGATACCAGACCCGACGCCGACCCCGCAGCCGACGCCGACGCCGACGCCGGTCGCCAATAGCATTGCGCGCCTTTCGATGACGACGAACGACCTCATCTACGACGGGCGGCGTCAACTCCTCTACGCGAGCAGGCCGAGCACCATTTCGGGCGAGGGCAACAGCGTCACGTCCATCGACCCCGAGGACGGGTCGGTGGGGACTTCGATTTTAGTCGGGAGCGAGCCGGCCAAACTGGCGCTGGCGGACAACGGACAGTACCTCTACGTCGCGCTCGACGGGGCGGGCGGCGTGCGCCGCGTCGATCTGACGACGGGGACGGCGGGTCTGCAATTCTCGCTCGGCGGCGGCGGCACCATGACCGTCAAGGACATGGAGGTGCTGCCGGGCAACCCCGCGGCCCTCGCCGTCTCAAGGCAGGTGGACGGCAGCCGCGCGCCGCGGTTCGAGGGCGTCGCCGTCTACGACAACGGCCAGAAGCGGCCGCAGGACACGACCAACTTCAGCGGCGCCAGTTTCATCGAGTTCGCGGACTCCGCCTCTTCCCTCTTCGGCGTGGACGCCGAGACCGGCAGCGGCTTCTTCCGGATGGCCGTGGACGCCGCGGGCGTCAGGAACCTCAGCAACCAGCAGGGGCTTCTCAACGGCGATATCGAGTACAGCGCCGGCCTCGTCTACGCGCAGTCCGGGCACGTCATCGACCCCGTCACGCTTGAGCTGAAAGGTAAGTTCGACGCCTCGGGCGTGATGCTGCCCGACCCGGCCGTGCGCCGCGTCTACTTCGTGTCGCAGGCCGCGGGGCTGCGTGCGTTCGACATGGACACGTTCGTCCCCGTCGGCGCGTTGCCGATTGCGGGCATCAAGGGCACGCCTTCGAGCCTCGTCCGCTGG
>JBEVJD010000043.1:0-3219 GCA_040510435.1 Pyrinomonadaceae bacterium
GTGATGAAGGGCATGAACGGATGAAGTAACCGCAGCGCCTGTTCGAGCACGGTGATGACGCGGCTGCGCGCGGCGTCGCGCTCGGGTGTCGGGTCGGCGGCGGTCACATCCGACTTCGACAGCTCGATGTACCAGTCGCAGAAGTCGTCCCAGAAGAAGTGGTAGAGCGCGTAGACGGCCTCGTGGAACTGGTACGACTCGACGGCCGCCGCCACCTCGCGCGCGGTCTTGTGCAGGCGCGAGACGATCCAGCGGTCGTGCAGCGCCCAACGTTCGGGCTCGCCCTCGAAGCCGCGGCCGACCTGCGCGCCCTCGGAGTTGAGGAGGCAGAAGCGCGCTGCGTTCCAAATCTTGTTGGCGAAGTTGCGATAAGATTCGACCTGATTGTCGTTCCAGCGCGTGTCGGTCGAGCCGATGGAGGCCAGCACGACGCGCGTGGCGTCCACGCCGAACTTGTCGAACACGTCGAGCGGGTCGATGCCGTTCGCCTTGGTCTTCGACATCCGCTGCCCGTGCCGGTCGAAGATGGTGCCCGTGATGTAGACATCGTCGAACGCCTTCTCGCCCATGAACTTCACTCCGGTCATCATCATCCGCGAGACCCACAGGAAGATGATGTCGCGCGCCGTCACCAGCACCGAGGTCGGGTAGAAGGTCTTCAGGTCGGGCGATTCCTCGTCCGGCCAGCCCAGCGTCGAGATGGGCCACAGCGCCGAAGAGAACCACGTGTCGAGCACGTCCGGGTCTTGCTCAAGCTCGTCGCCGCCGGCCTGCGCGCGCGCGTCCTCGACGGTGCGCGCGACGTAGACGTGGCCCGCGGCGTCGTACCACGCGGGGATGCGGTGCCCCCACCAGAGCTGGCGCGAGAGCGTCCAGTCGTAGAGGCCGGCGAGCCAGTTCTCGTAGACCTTCTCGTAAGGATTCTCGGGGACGAAGTGCGGCTCGTGCTTCTCGCGGATGAACCGTAGCGGCTCGCGCCCCAGCTCGGCCTGCTTCAAAAACCACTGCGTCGAGATCAGGGGCTCGATGACCGCGCGGCAGCGGCCGCACTTCGTGATGGAGAACTCGTAATCGGCGACCTTCTCCAGCAGCCCCAACTCTTCGAATTTCTCGACGACCTTCTCGCGCGCCTCGTAGCGGTCGAGCCCCTCGAACTCGGCGCCGGCCTCCGCGGTCATCCGCGCGTGCTGGTCGATGACCGTCACCTGCGCGAGGCCGTGGCGCTTGCCCAGCGCGTAGTCGTTGGGGTCGTGGGCGGGCGTCACTTTCACCGCGCCCGTGCCGAACTCGGGGTCTACGAACTCGTCGGCGACGACGGGAATCTCGCGGCCGACGATGGGGAGAATTAACGTCTGCCCGATTAAGTCAGCGTAGCGCTCGTCCTTCGGGCTGACGGCGACGGCCGTGTCGCCGAGCATCGTCTCGGGGCGGGTGGTCGCGACCGTGACGCGGCGTTCGGAGCCCTTGACGGGGTATTGCAGGTAGTAGAGCTTGCCGGCCTGCGACTCCTTGTCCACTTCGAGGTCTGAGAGCGCCGTCTGGTCTTTCGGGCACCAGTTAATCATGCCGGGGCCGCGGTAGATGAGCCCTTCGTCGTAGCAGCGGACGAAGAATTCGCGCACGGCGCGCGAGAGGTGCTCGTCCATCGTGAACTGCTCGCGCGACCAGTCAACGCTCAAGCCTTCGCGCCGCATCTGGCGCTGAATCTCGCCGCCGTACTGCTCCTTCCACTCCCACACGCGGCGGAGGAATTCTTCGCGCCCGATGTCGTGGCGCGACTTCCCCTCCTCCTTCTTCAACTTGCGCTCGACCATGATTTGCGTCGAGATGCCTGCGTGGTCGGTGCCCGGCAGCCAGAGCGTGCGGAAGCCGCGCATGCGGTGATAGCGCGTGAGCACGTCCATAATCGTGTGCTGGAGCGCGTGCCCCATGTGGAGCGAGCCCGTCACGTTCGGGGGCGGGATGGCGATGGAGTAGACCGGGGCCGCGGGGTCTGAGTTCACCTCGGGCGCGAAGCAACCCTCGCGCTCCCAACGCGAGTAATGGCTCTCCTCTGCCTTCTTCGGTTCGTAAGTTTTCGGGATGTCCATGACCGTTCGATTATACGGAGGGCAGGGGGAAAAGGGAAAAAGGGAGTAGACAGTAGCCAGTAGTCAGTAGTCAGTAGTCAGTAGGAAGACGAAGCGGCGCGCCCGACCTGAAGGTCGAGACGCGCCGCCTGTTCTTTCTACTGGCTACTGGCTACTGTCTACTCCCTACTGCTTTCTCTCCTCTTCGAGCTTCTGTTTGACGAGCAGTTCGGCCAGTTCGGGGACGACCTCCCAGGCGATTTCGCGGACGACCTTGTCGGACATCAGCTCGACGACGCGGCGGGCGATTGCGTCCACGGCCTCGGGCGAGAGCTGATCCGCGCGCACCTGCTCGTCGAGGCCGGCGCGCGCGTGGCCTACGGCGTAGCCCTCGGCCGGGGGCTCCTGCGGCGTGACTTCGGCGAACGAAGACTGCGCGGCGGGCGCTCTGGGCAGGTCGCCTTCGACGCTGCCGTCGGTGAACTCGCCCTCGACGACGGCCGGGACGGGCTCGTCGGCGGGCACGACCTCGGGCTCGACGAAGCCGCGCGGCGCGGGCGCAGCCGCCTGCGGCTCCTCGCCGCCGAAGGCGAAACCCTGTGGCCCGTCCTGCACCACCACGTCGCGCCAGGGCGCCTCGTCGTGCGCGAAGGAAGCCTCGGGCTGCGCGAAGGAGGGGGCAGAATCGAAAGAGGGTGACGGCTCGGCGAAGGCCGATGGCTGGTCGAAGGAGCCGGCCGCGCCTGCCTGCGCCGACTCTACGAGGTGGCGCGGGCGTTCGCCGTGCGCGGCCTCGGCAAACGCGCTCGGGGCGTCGGCCCAGGCGGGCGCGGGCGCGGGCGCCGCCTCGAAGGGCGTGTCGAGCACGTCGTCGGCCGCCCGTGCGGGGGGAGCGTCGTCGAAGTCGAGGTCGAGGATGAAGTCGTCGGCCTCCGCGGTCGCCTTGGAGGCGGGCGCGTCCACCCGGCCGAGGTCGAGCAGGGCGTCGTCAGCGGCGGCGGCGTCCTTCGCGCGCGCCTCGAATGAAGTCTGGTGGGCGTTCGGTTCGTTCATCACACTCTCTTGTGGCTGGGTCGCGAAGACGGGTTGCGTGTCGTCCGTCTCTTCGACGGCGAGGAAGAAGTCGTCGTCGCCCTCGTCGGGCGCGGCG
>JBEVJD010000044.1:0-2991 GCA_040510435.1 Pyrinomonadaceae bacterium
GCGCTCTGCGTCCTCGTCTACCGCACGCAGCGCGAGTTGTGGCAGAGCGACATGGAGCAGCGCCGCCGCACCGAACCCGCCCGCACCGTCGTCCTCCCACAGCGCGAAGCAGCGTGAGGGAAACAGTAGGCAGTTGGCAGTAGACAGTTTGAAGGCAAGAAGTCTTTCTTGATGCATCCGTCATGAAGACGATGCGTTGGCGCTAGAGCGCTTATCATTCGAGAGCATCCGGCGTGAACTTTCAACACAGAGACACAGAGACACAGAGGCACGGCTTCAAGAGCTATAATTCAACAAGCTGTGCCTCAGTGTCTCTGTGCCTCCGTGTTAAATCTTTCCCGGTTACACTCAACTGCTAATTGAAATAAAGAAACGGAGGCGGCGAGTAACGAATCTCGCCGCCTCCGTTTCTTTCAAGTGCCTTTGTCTTTTAACTGCCTACTGCCATCTGCCTACTGCCATCTGCCTACTGCTTCCTGCTTTACTTCCCCGGCGCGCCCAGCCGGCGCAGGCTCCCCTCGCCGCTGACCTTGCGCCGCTCGACGCCCGCGACGCGCTCGGCCTGCGCGAAGGCGCGCATCAGGTTGCCGCCGAGAATCTTCAGCACGTCCGCGTCCGAGTGTCCGCGCCGCAAAAGCTCGTAGGTGATGAGCGGGAGGTCGGCCACGTCCCTGACGCCCTCGGGCAGGTTGGGCACGCCGTCGAAGTCCGAGCCGAGCCCGACGTGGTCAATGCCCGCGACCTTCGCGATGTGCTCGATGTGATCGACGAGCATCGAGAGCGTCGTGTTCGGGATGGGGTTGAGCGCGTTGAGCTTCTGCAACTCCTCGTCCAGTCGCTTCTGGTCGCCCTTGAACTGCTCGCGCAACGCGTCGCGCTGCCCCTTCAACTTCTCGTCGCGTTCGAGCCCGGCGACGCGCACCCTCTCGTCGAGGAAGACGGGGTAGAAATTGACCATCACGACGCCGCCGTTCTGCGCGAAGCGTTTGAGCAATTCGTCCGGCACGTTCCGCTTGTGGTTCGAGAAGACGCGCGCCGACGAGTGCGACGCGATGACCGGCGCCTTCGACACGTCGAGCACGTCCGACATCGTCTCGTCCGACACGTGCGACACGTCCACGAGCATCCCCAGACGGTTCATCTCGGCGACGACCTCTTTGCCGAACTCCGACAGCCCGCCGTACCGCGGCGTGTCGCAGCACGCGTCGGCCCACTCGTTCGTGTTGTTGTGCGTCAGGGTCATGTAGCGCACGCCCAGGCGGTAGAACTCGCGCAGCGCCGGCAGCGAATTCTCGATGGCGTGCCCGCCCTCGATGCCGAAGAGCACGCCGACCTTCCCCTCCTTCTTCGCGCGCCGGATGTCCTCGGTCGAGGTGGCAAGCATCAACTCCCGCGGGTACTTCTCGATCATCCTGTAGCTAACGTCGATCAAGTCCAGCGCGCGCCGCGCCGACCCGCCCTCTTTAACATAATTCTTCTCGACCCAATCCTGCCGCGCGTACTGCCTGTCCACGTAGATCGAGAAGAACACGCCCGTCAGCCCCGACTGCTTCAACCTCGCTATGTCCGTGTGATACTTCCCCGCCGACGACACCCCGATGTCATAATTTTCATCCGCCATAATCGTCGGGATATCATTATGCCCGTCCACCACCATCGCCTTCTTATGCAGCGCCAAAGCCCGCTTCCACAACTTCTCATCCCGCACCGGCGCCGGACTCGCCTGCGGCGCGGGCGCCTGGACTTTCGGGGCCGCGCCCGCGGCTTCGCCGTCCCGCGCGAGCGGCGCGGAGGCGAGCAAGGCGAGGGCAGTCAGACAAGACAGAATGAAGATGCGTGGAGTCCGGTTCATCGTTTAAGTCCCTACTTTTCGACTGTGTGTTTCGTGCGGAGAGCTTGCGGATTATAGAGTGCGGCTCAGGCGTTTGTCTCGTGCCGCAGGTATTCGAGGGCGAGGGCGATGCCCTCCTGGAGGGTCTTGCGTGTGTTGAGGCCGGTGAGTTCGGTGCCGAGGCGGACGAGGGTGCGGGCGACCCCGGCGCGGATGCCGGTGAGGATGACTTCGGTGCCGAGCAGGCGCGCGGCGCGGGCGGCGGCGACGAGCGTGTCGGCGACGTGCGCGTCCACGTTCGAGACGCCGGTGATGTCTATGATGGCGACGGGCGCGCGCGTCTGCTCCAGGCCGCGCAGCAGCGCCTCAAGTATCCGGCGCGCGCGCTTGGCGTCCACGTCGCCGACGAGCGGCATCAGCACCACGCGCGGGTTGAGCGGGATGAGCGGCGTCGAGAGTTGGGCCAGCAGCTCGTCCTGCACGCGGATGACCTCTTCGCGCAGGCGCGCGCGCTCGGACTCGGCCCGCTGCCGCTCGATGACCTGCCCGATCTGGCTGCCGACGTGCGTCATCATCGCCAGCAGCGCCTCGTCCGGCGGCCGCAGCTCGCGGCTGAAGAATTCGAGGACGGCGATGGTCTCGCCCTGCATCAGCACGGGGAAGGCCAGCGCCGCGTGCAGCCCCGCGCGCCCCGCCAGCGCCGCGCGCGGGAACGTCGAATCGGCCGGGAGGTCTTCGACCCACAGCGGCTCGCCGCGCCCCCAGACGCGGCCGGGCAGCCCCGCCTCGCCGCGCTCGAAAGTCCTCCCCCGCGACACGCGCACGAACTCGCCCACGTCCGACCCTTCGGGGCTCCACGCATCGACGAAGCGCAGGACATCTTCGCCGCGGTCGAGCGCCCACACGAGCCCCAGTTCCCAGCCCAGCGCCTCGCACACGGCGCGCAGGATGCGCGGCACGGCCGCCTTGAAGTCGTCCGACTCGGCGAGCGCACGCGTCACCTCGTACTGCGCCGCAAGCCGCGCCGACGCCGCGCGCAACTCGTCCTGCTCTTTCTCGGTGAGAGACACTAAAGGATTCCTTCTGCGGCCCGGGGCTGGTCTGTGCTTATGCTTCGGAGACTATCCGACAGGAGGGGCGAAAAGACAAGAGGCATCGCC
>JBEVJD010000045.1:0-6588 GCA_040510435.1 Pyrinomonadaceae bacterium
TCGCCCAGGAAGGCGGCGGCTCCTTCTCGCAGGGAGGCGGTGGCAACTCCTCTTCGTCCGGCGCGTTCGACGCGATGGGCGTCAAGAAGTACCTGCTCGGCCCCGGCGACGTGCTCGACCTGCGCGTCTACAACGAGCCGCAGTTCAACGGCCCGCTGGTCGTGGACGACGAGGGCAACATCGCCGTCCCGTTCATCGAGGCGCCGATCCGCGCGCAGTGCCGCTCCGACCGCGAGATCAAGGTCGACGTGATCAAGGCGCTCGCGAAGTACCTCAACAAGCCGCAGGTCAACCTCCGGCTGACCGACGCCAAGAGCCGCCCGCCCGCGGTCGTCTTCGGCGCCGTGCGCTCGCCCTCGCGCGTGCAGATGCAGCGCAAGGTGAAGCTGCTTGACCTGCTCGCCACCAGCGGCGGCGTCACCGAGGCGGCCGGCGGCGACATCCAGATTTTCCACACCGAGCCGATCATGTGCCCGGACGCCGAAGACCTCGCGGCCGCTCCCACCGAGACGTTCAAGCCGGCCGACCCGACGCAGGTGGGCTACGACATCTACAGCCTGCGCGACCTGAAGGACGGCAAGACTGAGGCCAACCCCATCGTCCGCCCCGGCGACATCGTCATCGTGCAGGAGTCTCAGCCCGTCTACATGACCGGCTCGGTGCGCACGCCGATGAGCCTCTACCTGAAGGACGGGATGCAGCTCAAGCAGGCCATCGCGATGGTGGGCGGGCTCTCGAAGGACGCCAAGTCCAGCGCCGTCGTCATCTGGCGCAGGAAGAAGGGGCAGTCCGAGCCAGAGAAACTGATCGTCAACTTCAAGGACATCCAGAAGGAGAAGATCAAGGACATCCAGCTCCAGCCTTACGACATCGTGGACGTGCCGGACAATTCCGGCAGCGCCAGCGCCATATTTCGCAACCTGATCATGGGCGCCGGCACGGGATCGCTGACCTCGGCCGCGACGGGGCTGCCGCTCCGGGTCATCTACTAACCCGGGCGCGCCCCGGGCTGACGTTTCACCAGGGGGGCCGGCCGTGAGAGACGGCCGGCCCCCTTTCGTCTGCAACGCCGCCGCCGTTGGCCGCCCCGCGCCCCCGTGTGGTAGATTATCGGTTTCGTCGGGGCACTAATTTTTTCGGGAGAGTCTGTCATGAGTCGAAACTACAGCCGCGCCGCGGCCGACGGGGTGCGGAAGAAGCGCCGCCGGAACTCGCTTCTGGTGTGCGTCGTCGCGGTCGCCATCATCATCCTCCTTCTGGTGTTGGAGCAGGTGGCCCTGCTCTACCTCATCTGCACGCTCGGCGTCGTCGCGCTCCTGCTCGTCGTCGCCTTCTCCGACCTGCACGGCGCGAAGCAGCCCGCGTCGGCGCTCGCGCCCGCTCCCGCAGACGACGCGGCGGCCATCGCCGACGGGTTGACGGGGACGGCGACCGCCGCCGCCACGACCTTCGGCTCCGCCGCCCCGCGCAGGCCCCGCCGCCGCCCCCGGAGATAACAGCACAGCGAGCGATAGCGCGCGGGTGCGGGTGACTTCGTGAGTGTTCTCCGATGTCGCCCGCACCCGCTCGCTACCGCTCGCCGTTCCGATTCGGCCGCCTTCATAAAAATTCTGTTTGTAGTCGCGCCGCCCGCTTTGCTATCATCCCCAAGCCGCGAGCGCGCGGCCTTCATCCCCACACACGAAGCGTCTTTCTCCCCGCCGGGCCGTTCACCTATCTTTTCGACCTAGCCGACAAGGGGTTATTTCATGCGTCTGACCGCCACGCTATTCGTCCTAGCAGCGCTGATTCTCGCGCCGGCCTCCCGCCCGCGCGCCTACACCTTGCAGTACACGAACACGGCCGCCACCACGCAGGTGCGTTGGCCGACGACGAACATCACGGTCGCGCTCTCGACCTCGCTCAACAACCCGCCCTCTTACGTCCGCGCCACGGGCGCGCAGGTCGTTCTGGCCGCGCGCCGCGCTCTGTCGCGCTGGGCGCTGGCCTCCAACCTCCAGTTCAACGTCACGACGAGCGGCGCGCAGGACGCGGTCGCCGACGGCGTGAGCCTCATCACCATCGCCGACACGGGCGCGAACCGCGCGCTCTTCTCGACGGGCGTCCAACCGGGGCGTGCGCGCGTCACCTTCGACGGCTCGGGCAACATCAACGAGGCCGACCTCGCCATCAACCCGCTCGTCACGCGCTTCGACCCCTTCACGGGCAACCCGGTGGCGAGCTTCTTCTCGACCGACGGCGCGGACGGCAGCTACGACCTCGAATCGACCTTCGTCCACGAGATCGGCCACATGCTCGGGCTCGAACACTCGGGCGTCGTCTCCGCCTCGATGCAGCCGCGGCAGGGGACGAACGGCACCTACAATCTGCCGAACTTCACGACCCGCACGCTCTCCTCCGACGACGTGGCGGGCATCCGCGCCATCTACGGCCCGCGCACCGGGCTCGGGAGCATCGCGGGGCGCGTCGGCTACAACTCCTCGACGGGCGCGGCCGCCTTCGGCGCGCACGTCTTCGCGGAGGATGTGGCGACGGGGCGCGTCGCGGGCGGCAACGTCGTCAACGCGGGCGGCAACTACCGCATCGACAGCCTGCCCCCGGGGCAGTATCGCGTCGTCGTCGAGCAGTTGGACGAGCCCGTGCTCGCCTCGCAGATCGGGTCGAACGGCGGCGGCTACCCGGCGGGGACTCTGGCCAACATGCCGCCCTTCACGACGACGGAGGCCGGGACGGTGACAATCGGCGCGGAGGCGACGGCCACGCTCAACATCGGCGTCCCCGGCTCCGTGCCCGTCATCAACCCAAAGTTCATCGGCGCGGGCGCGAGCTTCCAGCTCTCGACGGTCGCCGTCCCCGTCGTGCCGGGGCAGTCGCAGACGATCCTCATTGCGGGCGACAACCTGAACGCCGCGCCGTCGGGCACCGTGGCCGGCGTCAGCATCAGCGTCAACTCGCCTTTCATCACGGTGGCGAACGTCCAGCAGCTCAACGGCTTCGGCATCCCCGTCATCTCCTTCGACATCAACCCGAGCATCCTGACGCCGCCGGGCGAGTACAGCGTCCGCGCGCTCTCTTCGGCCGGGCAGGTGGCCTACATCTCGGGCGGCCTGACGGTGGACTTGCCGCAGGGCGTGCCCGGGGGGCAGAACCTCTCGGACAACTCGCAGTTCTTCGTCGCGCAGCACTACCGAGACTTCCTCTCGCGCGAGCCCGACTCTTCGGGTCTCAACTTCTGGGTGAACGAGATCGAGTCGTGCGGCGCGAACGCCTCCTGCCGCGAGGTGAAGAGGATTAACGTCAGTGCGGCCTTCTTCCTCTCCATCGAGTTCCAGCAGACCGGCTACTTCGTCTACAGGGCTTACAAGGCGGCCTTCGGTAACGTCGCGGGGACGCCCGTGCCTGTGCGCTTCCAGCAGTTCTTCCCGGACACGCAGGAGATCGGCCGCAACGTGGTGGTCGGCGTCGGGAACTGGGAGCAGCAGCTTGATGCGAACAAGCAGGCGTTCATGCTCAGGTTCGTACAGCGCGCGGAGTTCCTGGCGCGCTACCCGAGGACGCTCTCGCCGACGCAGTTCGTGGACGCGTTGAACGCGAACGCGGGCGGCGTGCTCGACGCGACGGAGCGGCAGAACCTCATCAACGAGTTGACGGCGAACAACACGGACGCGGGGCGCGCGAGCGTGCTGCGTAAGGTCGCCGACGACGCGGGGCTCGTCCAGCAGGAGTTCAACCGCGCATTCGTCCTCATGCAGTACTTCGGCTACATGAGGCGCAACCCGAACGACCCGCCGGACACGGACTTCACGGGCTACAACTTCTGGCTCGACAAGCTGAACCAGTTCAACGGCGACTACATCGGCGCCGAGATGGTCAAGGCGTTCATCACCTCCATCGAGTACCGCCAGCGCTTCGGCCCGTGACGCGAGAGGGAAGGGATGAAGTGACGTAGGACGAGAGCCGGACTGTGCGGCTCTCGTCCTCCATCCATCACACAAAGGGCTCGGGGGCGACTCTTCGTTGAGAGTCGCCCCCGAGCCCTTCTCACCTACCCCAACCGTCGAAATCTTACCTTACAGGCTCCTCGCGTCGTCCGACAGAATGCCGTCGCTGAGCAAAATCCCGTCGCTCAACAGGATGCCGTTGCCGAAGAGGGTGCCGTCGCTCAGGAGGATGCCGTCACTCAGGAGAATTCCATCGCTCAGCAGAATCCCATCGCTGAGCAGGATACCGTCACTCAACAGGATGCCGTCGCTCAGCAGTATTCCGTCGCTCAGCAGTATTCCGTCGCTCAGCAGGATGCCATCGCCGGAGAGAGCACCGTCGCTGAGGAGGATGCCATCGCTCAACAGGATGCCGTCGCTCAGCAGGATGCCATCGCTCAGGAGAATCCCGTCGCTCAGCAGGATGCCGTCGCTGAGGAGGATGCCGCTGCCGAAGATCATGCCGTCGCTGAGGAGGATACCGTCGCTGAGGAGGATACCCTGGCTCAGTTCAATGCCGTTGCTGAGGACGGGCTTCTTGTTGAAGAGCACGCCGTTGGAGTAGAGCACGCGATCCGAGACGGTCACCATCTCGCCGCCGATGCGGTACGGGCCACCGAACGTCGCCTTGGCACGGAGCACCTGCCGCCCTGCTTTCAGCTTGTCGGCGTTGGGCACGAACGCGTTCGCCAGTTCGACCGCCGCCGCCGCATTGACCTGACCGACGCCCTGCGTCAGTGCCGACACATACTTCGAAGAGAAGAGCGAGTCGGGCAGCGCGTTCGCCGTCTTTATCAGCGCCGCCTTGACCAGCGCGGGCGTCAGAGACTTGTTGGCTTCGAGCATCAGCGCCACGGTGCCGCTGACGACCGGAGCGGAGAAGGACGTGCCGTAGTAGCTGTAGTAAACGTTCTGGAGCGCGCCCGCGCCCGTCGGCACCGCGATGCGGTCGGGACGCGCGGCGGCCGTCGTCGGATTCTCCTGCGACATCGCCGCGAAGACGCCGCGGCCGGGAGCCACCAACTCGGGCTTCAGAAGGTGGTCAACGGCCGTCGGGCCCTTCGAGGAGAACTGCGCCATGCGGTCGTCGGAGCGCTTGGCGGTGCCGCGCGTGTCGGAGGCGCCGACCGTGATCGCGTAGGGGCTGTTGCCGGGGCTGTGGATGGCGCCGAAGAGCGCGCGGTAGAGAGGCGTCCCGTCCGGGTTCTGGCCGATGATCTCCTCGGTGCGGCCGTCGTTGCCGGCGGCGGCGACGACGACGATGCCGGACAGCACCGCGCGCGCGACCGCCTTGCAGACCGGGTCAAGGCGGTAGGACTCGCGGACGGGGGCGCCGAGGCTGAGGTTCATCACGCGAATGTTGTAGCGCTTCTGGTTGGCGATAGCCCAGTTGATCGCGCCGAGCACCGAACTGGTCGTGCCCACGCCGTTGTCGTTGAGCACCTTGAGGTCGATGAGGCTGGCCTCGGGGGCGATGCCGACGAAGCTCGCGCCGTAGCCTTTGGAAGCCGCGCCGTTGCCGGCCGCGACGCTGGCCACGCCCGTGCCGTGACCCTCGCGGTCAATGCCGTCGCTGAGCAGGATGCCGTCGCTGAGCAGGATGCCGTTGCTGTTGACGGTCGTGCCGCCGCCGGTGAAGTCGACGGCAGCCGCGACGCGTGACTTCCCGTTCTTCTGGAAGTCGGGGTGAGAAGAGCTGATGCCGCTGTCCACGATGGCGATGCCGACGCCCTTGCCGGTGACGCCAGGCGTGTTCTTGAGGCCGGCCTGCGCTATCGCCGCGCCGGTCGCCTCGCGCGTCAGCGCCATCGTGCCGGTCACTGTGCGGTCGGGCGAGACGTAGGCCACGTCCGCGCGGGCGGCGAGCGAGGCGAGCGAACTGCGGGGCACGAGCGCCGTCATGGCGTCGAGCGCCTCGAAGTCGCGGCCCTTTCTGCCGCCCTTGGAGGCAACGGCGTCGGAGTGAGAGGCGTTGGGGCGGCCGTTGGTCTGGATGACGACGCGGACGAGGTCGTTGGGGGTGCCGGTGGCCTCGAACTCGGGGGCGAGTTTCGAGTCGCGCTTGGCGGGCTTCTTCGGCGCGGCCGCGGCGGCGTCAGCCGCGAGCGGGGAGATGTATGCGCTGAAGAGAGCCAGGAGAACTGTGCAAGCTGTGATTCTGCGTAACATTTTCTATCTTCCTTTTCGGCTCCGGCACGCATGAGAGCGTGTGTTGGGGAATCGGAACCGCCCTTCATCAAAATAACTAGGGACCGTTGACGGGTTTCGCGCCCGGCTGTGAGAGCCGGACGAATGAGTTCAAGGCCGCTTCACTCACGAAACCTGTCAACGATCTGCCCTCCCTAGTTCAATAGACGTGCCACCAGACGGCCTCCCCGCTCTCCCCGCCCAAAAGGAGATAACCCTAACTTTTCAAACAACTTACACCCAACCCCTCCCAACCCCTCCCAACCCCCACCCAACCCCCCAATCTGGATACCTCGTATCCAACATCTGCAACAAAACTTGTATTTCTCACATTTCCCTAGAAAAATCGTTTAAATCCCTAACTGTATACCTAGTTAACACTGGATACTTGGTAACCAAGTGTAGGCTTTGCCTAAAAAGT
>JBEVJD010000046.1:0-10514 GCA_040510435.1 Pyrinomonadaceae bacterium
ACCGCTCGCGGTTCTGTTTACAGAAACTTGATAGTTAAAGTAGAAATCTGTGCTGCGGACTGCCTATAATCCCGCCGTATCAAATCCCCTCTAACCGATCACTCCCCCGAGTAACTTTCGGGCATACGTCAGCGCGCGGGCTTGCCTGTGGCGGAATCTCATTTCAACGGGAGAACTGATGGCGACAAAGTCGAACAAGCAGGGTGCGAAGAAGGGCGGGGCGAAGTCGGGCAAGAAGGGCGGCGCCGCGAAGAAGTCGGCGGCGACGAAATCCGCGGCGAAGTCCGCGGCTGAGTCCGCGGCGGAGAAGTTGGCCGCTTTGCGCGGGGCGCCTCCGCCGCGCGTGTTGGAAGAGCCCGAGTCGCCGATGCCGGCGCAGCACCTGGAGAAGCCGGGCATCGAGGCGGAGCTGAAGTTGAAGCCGCGTTACGAGGCGCCGCACTATAAGGGCTCGGGCAAGTTGCAGGACAGGGCCGCGCTCATCACGGGCGGCGACTCAGGTATCGGCCGCGCCGTGGCCGTCCTCTTCGCGCGCGAGGGCGCCGACGTTGGAATCGTCTACCTGCCCGAGGAGCAGGTGGACGCCGAAGAGACGCGCGCGGCCATCGAGGCCGAGGGGCGGCGCGCGCTGCTCATCCCCGGCGACGTGCGCGAGGCCGAGTTCTGCCGCGAGGCCGTCGGGCGCACCGTCGAGGAGTTCGGCAAGCTCGACATCCTCGTCAACAACGCGGCCTTCCAGCAGCACCAGGAGACGATTGAAGACGTGTCGGACGAGCAGTTCGACCGGACATTCAAGACGAACATCTACGGCTACTTCTACATGGCGAAGGCGGCGCTGCGTCACATGACCGAGGGCGCGGTCGTCATCAACACGGGCTCGATCACGGGGCTCGAAGGGAGCAAGGAGTTGCTCGACTACTCGGCGACGAAGGGCGCCATCCACGCCTTCACCAAGTCGCTCGCGCAGAACCTCGTCGAGCGCCGCATCCGCGTCAACTGCGTCGCGCCGGGCCCGGTCTGGACGCCGCTCAACCCCGCGGACAAGGAGGCCAAAGAGGTCGCGAAGTTCGGGGCCGACACGCCCTTCAAGCGGCCGGCGCAGCCCGAAGAGATGGCCCCGGCCTACGTCTTCTTCGCGTCCGAGGCGGATTCGAGCTACATCACCGGCGAGGTCTTGACGCTCCTCGGCGGCGACACGACGGCCGGATGAAAAGGGTTTTGGGTTTTAGGTTCCGGGTGTTGGTTAAAAGAAGCAGTTCTAACCCAACACCTAACACCCGGAACCCGACACCCATTCAATAACACGGAGGGACATATGTCAGACAAGGACAGGCAGAAGAAGGACGGCGAGCGGAAGGACAAGAAGAATCAGCAGATGCACGAGCGCGAGAACGAGGTCGTGCAGGAGGCGACCGCGCCGCAGCAGGTGCGCGACGCGTCGAACCTGACCGACACGCAGCCCGGCCCGGCCGACACGCGCGAGGGCGGCAACGAGGGGCGCTGACTCGCTTAACAGAACCGCGAGCGGTAGCGAGCGGGTCGGCGTTACGTAACGAGGCTGTAACGCGTAACGCCGACCCGTTTGCTACCGCTCGCGGTTCTGTTCCCTGCCCTCCGTTTGACACACGCGCCGTGCGTCGTAAAATCTCTCTGCCCGAAACAGCCAAACCCAGCCGAAGGAAACAGACGAGCGATGACCTACGTGGTGACAGAGGATTGCGTGGACTGCAAGTACACCGACTGCGCGGCGGTCTGCCCCGTCGAGGCGTTCCACGAACTGCCCGACCGCCTCTACATCAACCCCGTGACCTGCATCGACTGCGACGCCTGCGTCCCCGAATGCCCGGTCGAAGCCATCTTCTTCGAAGCAGCCCTGCCCGAACAGTACGCCGACTGGCTCCCACTCAACGCGGAGGCCGAGAACTACCCCATGCTCAGCGGCAAAATCCCCGCCCTCTTCGGCCCGACGTGTAAGGGGAAGCCCGAGTAAGACAAGGGAGTCAGAAGTCAGAATAAGAAGAGCCTCGCTCTCTTCATTCTGACTTCTGACTTCTGACTCCTGACTCCTGACTCCCTTCTCAATTCAACATCGCCTGCCGGGACTGCATCTTCTTGAGTTGTTCGCGGACGGCGTCTGCGTCGGGGGCGTTGGGGGAGAGGTTGAGGTAGGTCTGTGTGTCGGCGACGGCCTCGTGGAGGAGGCCGAGTTGGGCGAGGAGCATGCCGCGGTCGCGGCGCTCTTCGAGGTCGGAGGGCGCGAGCAGGAGCAGGCGCTCGACCGCCGCCAGCGCGCGCCGGAAGAGGCCGGCGCGGACGTAGACGGCCTTGAGGTTGCCGAGCATGCGCGCGAGTATGCTGCGCGCCCCGACCGCGCGCATGTGCTCACCGGACAGCTCAATGCGGCCGTCGTAGATTAGGTCGATGCGCCCCTGACACTCCTCCGCGTCGGTCGTGCGGCGGTTGAAAGGATCGACCAGCACGCCTTCGCCCGCTTCGTCCTCGTGCGCGCGCACGATGAAATGGCCGGGCAGTCCCACGCCCTCGACCCTCAGCCCCGCGCGCCGCCCGACCTCGATGTAGACGACCGACAGCGTAATCGGAATCCCCACCCGGCGGCCGAGCACTTGGTGGAGCATGCTGTTGCGCGGGTCGTAGTAGTCCGACTCGTTGCCGACGAACCCGAGCGCCTCGAAGAGATAACTGTTGAGCGCCTCGACCCGCGAGCCGCCCCTGCGGACGGCGTGTGCGCGCGCCTCCTCGCCCATCTCGTCGAGCCGCGCGAGGCAACGCTCAACGTCGGCGCGGCGCGGCTCCTCCTCCGCCCCGATGAGCAGCGCCGCGCGCGCGAGGTCAACGTCAACGTCCGGCCGCGACGCCTCCGACGCGAACCGCCGCCGCACCTCCACCGCCGCGACCTTGTCAGCAGGAGTCATAAGTAGGTAAGTGAAAAGTGATGAGTGATGAGTGCTAAGAGGAAGACACGGCCCGCTGTTCTTTCTTATCACTCATCACTCATTACTTTTCACTTTTCACGTTTCCCCCATTCCGTGTCGAAGACGTGGTGGACGGCTTCGGTCGTCCAGTCAAAGAGGCTGCGCGTGACGGAGTCGGCGCCGGCTTCGCGCAGAGCCCTTTCGGGGACGGTGTTGGTGACGCCGAGCGTGCGCATGCCCGCGGCGCGCGCGGAACGGACGCCGGGCGGCGAGTCCTCGACGACGAGGCATTCGTCGGGGCGGAGCGGGATGATGTGCGCCTCGCCGCGCCTGCGGTTGAGGAATTCGAGCCCGTTGTTGTAGCAGGAGGGGTCGGGCTTGCACGCCGTCGCGTCCTCGGCGCTGACGACCACGTCGAAGTAGCTCGTGAGCGCGGCGCGCTCCAGCACGTGGTCGATCTCGGTGCGGCGCGCCATGCTGACGAGGCCGATGGAGTGTTGGCGCTTGAGCGCCTTGATGAAGGTGACGACGCCGGGGAAGAGCGGCAGCTCGCCTTCGAGCAGCTTGCGGTGCGCGGCCGTCTTCGCCTCGATGACGCGGCCGAGCAGCTCGTCGGGCAGCTCCTTCCCCGCGCGCTCGAAGGCGGCGCGCACGAACGTCAGATCGTCCATGCCGAGCGACGCGTAGTAGTCCGCCTCGGTCACCGTCAGCCCCTCGCGCCCCAGCACCTCCTTGTAGGCTTCCATCTGCAAAGGCTCGTCATCCACGATGACCCCGTTGAAATCGAAAAAAACGGCCTGAATCATTAGACCTCAAACACGGATTTTATTGTTGAGTAGAACGCGCCCATTGTAAGTCGCTCGGGTTAAGAAAGAAAGTAGTAGGCAGTTAAAAGCCCCGGAGGGGCGTGATGTTTATAGCTCGTTGCAATTATTAATCTTCAAAGCTCCGGAGGAGCGGCATGTCACATGTCGCCCCTGACGGGGCTCGGGGTTCAATCAAACCTTCAGGGCTATAAACATGTTGCCCCTCTGGGGCTTTTATCTGTCTTCCTACTGTCTACTGACTACTTCTGTATATCCTTCCGCAGCTCGGCGAAGAGGTGCGGGAGGCGTTCGGACTCAAGGAGGTCGAGGCGGCGCATGAGTTCGGTGATGGCGAGCTCGTTCTTGAGGTTGACCTGATAGTCGAGGTCGGCGCGGAGGCGGTCTTTGTCGCCCTGTCGGTTCTGGGAGATAAGGATGATGGGCGTGAGCAGCGCGGCGACGATGCCGTTAATCACGTCGAGGAAGGCGTAGGGGAAGGGGTCGATGCCGTGGTCGAGCCGGATGGCCGTGTTGTAGATGACCCAGAAGATGATGAAGGCGATGGTGGCGGCGATGAACTTCCAGCTCCCGCCGAACTCCGAGACGGCGTCGGCCATGCGGTCGGCGAGGGTCTGACGCTCCTCCTCGACATCGTTGAGGTTGCGCGTCACGCGCTGGCGCAGCATCTCGTCCGTCTGGCGCAGGCGGTTCGTGATGGCGGCGAGCATCGAGAGCGGCACCTCGGGGCTGCGGCGGACGAACTCGTGGAAGTGCGGGCGCGACAGCACGGCGAGGCGCGCGTCCTCCGAGACAGTGGCCGTGGCCGAGCGCGGCTTGCCGTCGAGGATGGCCATCTCGCCGAAGAAGTCGCCCGCGGCCAGCTCGGCCAGAGTCACGTCGTCGCCGTCGTCGTCTTTGAGGTGGATGCGGACGCGCCCGCCCTCGATGAGGTACATCGCGCCGCCCGCGTCGCCCTTGCGGAAGAGGACGCTGCCGGCGGGGCGCAGCTCCAACTCAAGCAGCTCGCGCAGCGCCGCGGCCGACTCGTCGTCGAGCGAGGCGAAGAGCGGGACTGAGCGGAGCGCTTCGAGCGTCATCAAGGGGCGGCCGTCCTCGGGCATAGAACACCTCGCTTGCGGTGACCTGCGGGTCGCGGGTCTTAAGGCAGCGCGGAGATTACCACGAAACGGCCGGGATGATTTAGCCACACAGACGCGGAGGCACGGCCTGAAGCGATTAAGCCCCGGGCCGTGCCTCTGCGTCTCCGTCTTTAGCCTGCCTTCGCCCTACGCTCAGGCCGCGACTTTGACGTACTTGTCCACGACGCGCTCAAGCGCGCCCTTGGTGCTGGCGCCGACGATGCGCTCGACCTCTCGGCCGCCGTCGAAGAAGACGAGCGTCGGGATGCCCTTGATGCCGAAGCGCTGGGGCACCTTCTGGTTCTCGTCCACGTTGAGCTTGAGGAAGCGCACGCGCCCGTCGTACTGCTTCGCCAGCTCCTCGAAGGTCGGCGCGAGCGCGCGGCACGGCGGGCACCACTCCGCCCAGAAGTCCAACACCACGGGCACGTCCGACTGAAGCACCTCGCGCTCGAAGCCTGCGTCGTCAACCGCCGAAACAAACTGGCTCATTCTTTTAATCTCCTGTCGCTATTCTCACTCTCAAATACGCGCCGCCTGAATGCGACGCACGGCCATTATGCGCCACCCCACGGCGCGGGTTCAGTAATCGCGATTACCGAGTGCGGCTCGCCGCGCGGCCGCCCCGCGTCGTAAACTGGAACGCCGCGCGCGCGGCGCGCATCAGAGGAGTTTCGGGGGCGGAATTTATGAGCACGAGAGTGGACGGCGACGGCGGGCCAGACCTTTTCCACGGCATGACCGCGGAGGAGTTGCGCGAGGTCGAGCGCGTGACCTCGACGCGAGCGTTTTCGCGTGGCGCGATCCTCTACACGCCCGGCGAGACGGGCGAGGCGCTCTTCCTCCTGCGCGAGGGCGCGGTGCAGATTTACCGCATGTCGCCCGAGGGGCGAAAGCTCGTCATCGCACATCTCCTCCCCTACTCCTTCTTCGGCGAGATGTCCTGCATCGGCCAGGGCATGTACGACACCTTCGCCGAGGCGACCGAGGACTCGACCATCGTCACGATGAACTGCGCGGTGCTCAACCGGCTGCTCGTCAGCAAGCCCGAGATCGCGCGCCGCATCCTCGAAGCCTTCGGCCGGCGCGTGCTCGCGGCCGAGCGCCAACTCGAAGACACGGTCTTCAAAGGCATCCCCGCGCGCGTCGCCGCGCTGCTCCTGCGCGAGTCGCGGGGCGACGCCGTGGACGGCCTCACGCACCAGGACATCGCCGAACGTCTCGGCGTCTACCGCGAGACGGCCACCAACGCCCTCAACGAGCTGAAGGCCGCCGACCTCATCTCCATCGGCCGCAAGCACATCACCATCCTCGACCGAGGGCGGCTGACTCAAATCGCCGGGGAGTAGACGGGTTTAACCACACAGACACGGAGACACGGCTTGCAGACTTATTGCTACAAGCCGTGTCTCCGTGTCTGTGTGGTTAACTGCTGTTCGACGTACTCAGCGGACGCGGACGCGGCTGATGAGTCTCGTCACCGTCCTGCCGTTGGGCAGGTACCTGACCTGGTAAGTCTCGCGCCAGACCTGACGGCCGCGACGGACGAGGCGCGACTGCGTCGTGACGCGGACGCGGCCGCGGTTGCGGTTACGCCGGTCGCGCCACTGAACCGCGGCGGGCGCGGCGGCGGCCTTCAACTCGACGGCAGTTGCCGCGGAGTTCGACGAACCGGCCGCCTTCGCCTCGGCCGAAACACCCGCGAGGCCGACCGAAGCCAGAGTCAACGTTAATGCCAGAAATTTCTTCATACTTTCCCCTTTTCTTCTCCCAAAAAAATAGTAGGCCGCACGCTCCGGCGGCGTGTTTGAGACGCTGCTGCGGGAGAGTGCGGCCTATTATGTAAGACACCTTTCGCGGACGGGCGGTTACACCCCGAAGGCGAAATTTTTCAGATCACCTTGTACTCCGAATCCACCTCCTCGTCGGCGAAGGCGACGCGGTAGTTGAGCGACTGCTTCTGCTTGGTGATGAGGAGATCGTCCTTGGTCTTCAGGAGGTCGGCGCGGTTGTAGACCGACAGCTCGAAGTTGAAGCCGTGCGTGATGGCATCCTTCGGGCAGGCTTCGACGCAGAAGCCGCAGAAGATGCAGCGGCCGTAGTCGATGTTGTAGACCTGCGCGTAGCGCTCGTCCACGCCGGTGCGCTCCTTCGGCGGGCGCGGGTCGTCGGCCGCGACGATGTAGATGCAGTCGGACGGGCACGCGGCCGCGCACAGATAACACGCGACGCACTTCTCGCGCCCCAACTCGTCCACGTGCAGGAGGTGCTGGCCGCGGAAGCGCGGCTGCAAGGTGACGGGCTCGTCCGGGTACTGCACCGTCCACTTCTCCCGCGGGATGTAGGACGCGGTCGTCATCATCCCCTTGATGATGGCCCGCGTGTTCTCGATCACGTCGCTGATAATGCCCATAAGACCTCGCGCCCTTACACGAACTCTAAGCGGCTGAAGAAGTAGGCCAGCTCGATCTGCGCGTTCTCCTCGGAGTCGGAGCCGTGGACGGCGTTCTCGCCGATGGAGTTGGCGAACTCCTTGCGGAGCGTCCCCTCGTCGGCCTTGGCCGGGTCGGTCGCGCCCATCAGGTCGCGCCAAGCCTTGACCGCGCCCTCTTTTTCGAGCGCCAGCACGACGCACGGGCCCGACGACATGAACGCGGTCAACTCGCCGAAGAACGGCCGCTCGCGGTGCACGTCGTAGAAGCCCTCGGCCTCCGGCTTCGTCAGGTGGATGAGCTTCATCGCCCTGAGCTTGAACCCGGCATCCAACACGCGCTGCAAGACCGCGCCCGTCTTGCCCGCACGCACCGCGTCGGGCTTGATGATTCCGAAAGTGAGATTGCCTGCCTGCTCTGCCATCAAAGTCCTCTTGTGTGAATTGAGTTGATTAAAACTTTAAGCCGAAGCGCTGGAGCCGAGCGAGTCCTTCACGGCCTGCCCGATGTCCGCGGGCGATTGGACGACGCGGATGCCGGCCTCTTCGAGCGCGCGCATCTTCTCGGCGGCCGTGCCCTTGCCGCCGGCGATGATGGCGCCGGCATGTCCCATGCGCCTGCCCGGCGGCGCGGTCTGTCCCGCGATGAAGGCGACGATGGGCTTCGTCACGTTCTCCTTGGCGAAGGCCGCGGCCTCCTCTTCGGCCGTGCCGCCGATCTCGCCGATCATGACGATGGCCTCGGTCTCGGGGTCGTCCTGGAAGAGCGCGAGCGCCTGGAGGTGCGTCGTCCCGATGATGGGGTCGCCGCCGATGCCGATGGCCGTTGACTGCCCGAGCCCGAGCGAAGTCAATTGCCCGACCGCCTCGTACGTCAACGTCCCCGAGCGCGAGACGACGCCGACGCGGCCCTCCTTGTGGATGTGGCCGGGCATGATGCCGATCTTGCACTTGCCGGGCGAGATGACGCCGGGGCAGTTCGGTCCGACGAGCCGCGTCGGCTTGTCGGCGAGGTACTCCTTGACCTTCACCATGTCGAGCGCCGGGATGCCCTCGGTGATGCAGACGACGAGGGGCAGCCCCGCGTCGGCCGCCTCCATGATGGCGTCGGCGGCGAAGGCGGGCGGCACGTAGATAACCGAGGCGTTGGCCCCGGCCTCGCTCACGGCGTCGGCGACGGTGTTGAAGACGGGGATGCCCTCGTGCGTCGTGCCGCCCTTACCGGGCGTCACCCCGCCGACAACCTGCGTCCCGTACTCCACCATCTGCTTCGTGTGGAACGTGCCCTCTTTGCCCGTGATGCCCTGCACGACGAGCCGCGTGTTCTTGTCAACAAGTACGCTCAACGTTTTGCTCCTCAGTTCCCGCACCCGCCCGCGCTCGCGCCCCTTGAAGGCGGGGCTCGGCCTCTCGACGGCTGACGGCTTTTCGTTGGACTACTTTTATGAACGCGGAGTATAGCACAACGCCCCGCGGCGCCGCACACGCCGAGGCCGCGCGAGGGTCTACCGCGACGCGCGCGCTCAAAGTCAAATACGACCTCGAACCGCCGAAGCCCGCGCCAAGAGCGAGGCGCGGCCGGCGACGTTGAAGCTACTCAATCTCGACGCGGTCGCCGTACTGCGGCGGGTCGACGCGCCAGCCGAAGCGTTCGCGGATGTGTGCGGCCATCGCGGCGGCGGCCTCGGGCTCGCCGTGAGTGGTGAAGACGCGGCGCGGCGGCGTCTGCTCAAGCGGCCCGAGCCAGCGCAGAACCTCCTGCCAGTCGGCGTGGGCGGAGAGTCCGCCGATGCGCTCGACGTGGCAGCGGACGGGCACATCCTCCTTCATGATGCGGACGTAGCGCGCGCCGTCGAGAACCTTCCTGCCGGTCGTGCCCGCGGCCTGGTAGCCGACGAAGAGGACTGTGGCGCGCTCGTCGGGCAGCAGGCGCCGCGCGTGGTGGAGCACGCGCCCGCCGGTCATCATCCCCGACGCCGAGATGATGATGCGCTTCCCCTTCTCATCGTTCAGGCGCTTCGACTCCTCGCGCGTCGAGGCCGTCAACATCGAGCGCGTGCGCAGCGGGTGGCGGTTCTCTTCGAGCACGCTCACGTACTCCTCGTCGTGCTCGTCGCGGTTGCGCGAGTAAATCTGCGTCGCGGCCGCGGCCATCGGGGAGTCCACGCGCACGGGGAGAATGGGGATGCGCCCCTCGTCTTCGAGCTCGCGCAGGTGGTAGAGCAGCTCCTGCGTCCGCCCGACCGCGAAGGCCGGGATGAGCAGCGGCCCGCCGCGCTCGGCCGCCTCGTTGACGACGCGCGCGAGCGCGACCTTCGGGTCTTCCGGGTCGTGCAGGCGGTCGCCGTAGGTTGACTCGACGAGCATGTAGTCGCACGCGGGCGGCGCGACCGGGTCGCGTATGATCGGCTGGTCGTAATGCCCGAGGTCGCCCGAGAAGAGGATGCGCCTCCCCGCGCCGTCCGCGCCCGCGCCGTCGAGTTCCAACAGCACGAGGCTCGACCCGAGGATGTGCCCCGCGATGTGGAACGACGCGCTGACACCCGCCGCGACCTCCGTCGGCTCGCCCGTGTTCGCGCACGTCCGAATCAACTTGATGGCCGCGCGCGCGTCCGCCTCCGTGTAGAGCGGCAGCGCGGGCTCGTGCCGCGTCAGCCCCTTCCGGTTCCTGTACTCCGCCTCCTCCTCCTGCAGACGCGCCGAGTCCGGCAGCAGCAGCTTCAACAGGTCGGCCGTCCCCTTCGAGCAGTACACTGGGTTCTTAAATCCGAGCCTCACCACCCGCGGCAGATACGCCGTGTGATCCACGTGCGCGTGCGTGATGACGACCGCGTCCAAGCTCTTCGGGTCGAACGGCGGGTCTTCCCAGTTCCGCTCCCGCAACTCCCTCAACCCCTGAAACAGCCCGCAGTCCACCAGCACCCGGCTCCCGCCACTCTCGACCAGGTACTTCGACCCCGTCACCGTCCCCACCCCGCCCCAAAAACTAAGTTTCGCCATTACACCTCCGAGTAGAACGTGGAATTGAGAGTCGAGCCTATTCAACAACCGCGACGTAACGTACTTCCTCCACGTTGCGTAGACGCGGTAATCCGAAGAGGACGAGGGCGCAGGGGATGAGGAGGGCGAGGTTGCGCAGCGCGGTGGAGACGCCGAGCTGGCTGGCGATGAGGCGGCCGAAGCAGCCGCATTCGAGCGGCTCGCC